>NZ_JBIWFT010000003.1:0-469384 GCF_044763205.1 Kitasatospora sp. NPDC096204 | reverse complement strand
TGAAGATGTCGCAATCCACACCTGGCCAGAAGGCCCTCACTCATTTCAAGATCACAGCGCCGTGACCCCTGTCACCAACCTCCGTGGTCAGTACACCTAGGCTTTGCAGTACCGAAAGCAGTCGCACGCCCACAGACCGGGAGGACCCCCGTGCGGTACCACAACTCGATCATCGACCTGGTCGGCAACACGCCGCTGGTCAAGCTGAACAAGGTCACCGAGGGCATCAGCGCGACAGTGCTGGCGAAGGTCGAGTACTTCAACCCCGGTGGCTCGGTCAAGGACCGCATCGCGATGCGCATGATCGAGGCCGCCGAGGCCTCGGGCGCCCTCAAGCCCGGCGGCACCATCGTCGAGCCGACCTCCGGCAACACCGGCGTCGGCCTGGCGATCGTGGCCCAGCAGAAGGGCTACAAGTGCATCTTCGTCTGTCCGGACAAGGTCTCGACCGACAAGATCAACACCCTGCGCGCGTACGGCGCCGAGGTGGTCGTCTGCCCGACCGCCGTCGCCCCGGAGCACCCGGACTCCTACTACAACGTCTCCGACCGCCTGGTCCGGGAGACCCCGAACGCCTGGAAGCCGGACCAGTACTCCAACCCGGACAACCCGGCCTCGCACTACCACTCCACCGGCCCGGAGCTGTGGGAGCAGACCGAGGGCAGGATCACCCACTTCGTGGCGGGCGTCGGCACCGGCGGCACCATCTCCGGCACCGGCAACTACCTGAAGGAGGTCTCCGGCGGCAAGGTCAAGGTGATCGGCGCCGACCCGGAGGGCTCGGTCTACTCGGGCGGCACCGGCCGGCCGTACCTGGTCGAGGGCGTCGGTGAGGACTTCTGGCCGACCGCCTACGACCGCAACGTCGCGGACGAGATCGTCGCCGTCTCCGACAAGGACTCGTTCCAGATGACCCGCCGCCTGGCCAAGGAGGAGGGCCTGCTGGTCGGCGGCTCCTGCGGGATGGCCGTGGTGGCCGCGCTGGAGGTGGCCAAGGAGCTCGGGCCGGACGACGTCGTGGTGGTGCTGCTGCCGGACGGCGGCCGCGGCTACCTGTCGAAGATCTTCAACGACGACTGGATGGCCGACTACGGCTTCCTGCCCTCGTCCACCGACGAGGCGCACATCGGCGAGGTGCTGGCCCGCAAGGAGTCCATGGAGCAGGGCGGCGTCCCGCAGTTCGTCCACATGCACCCGAACGAGACGGTCTCCGAGGCGGTCCGGGTGCTGCGCGAGTACGGCGTCTCGCAGATGCCGGTGGTCTCCCCGGGCGCCGGCCACCCGGACATCATGGCCGGCGAGGTGATCGGCTCGGTGGTGGAGAAGCTGCTGCTGGAGGGCATCTTCGCCAAGGAGATCGAGCTCACCGACACGCTGGACAAGGTGATGTCCAAGCCGCTGCCGGTGGTGGGCTCGGGCGAGACCGTCACCAACCTGATGACCGTGCTGGAGAAGGCTGACGCGGCCGTCGTGCTGGTCGAGGGCAAGCCGCAGGGCATCGTCACCCGCCAGGACCTGCTGGGCTTCCTGACCGGTCGCGGCCAGAGCTGACCCGGCGTCACCGCCGCCCGCCGCCCGCCGCCCGCTGCTCCGTCGCTCGCCGGCCGCTGCCCCGCCGTCGCCCGTCGCCGATGCTCCGTCACCGCCGTCCCGCCGTGGACGGATGCGGAGGATTCGTCCACGGGGGAAGTGGTACACCGGCGTCACCTGCCCGCAGCACGTGGTTAACAAGGCTCGGGCATCGTGGTGGTCAACGGCAGGACGCCGAGTGAGGCGACGGCAACCGTCCGGGAGCGGCTCCCCGGCGACCGCGGTCGGCTCCGGACACACCGGGCGACCCTGACCCGGCCGCTGTGTCCTCCGCCGTGGGAGGCGCCGTCGTCCCGCCCCTGTCCGGCTCCGGCCGGCTGACAGGGTGCGGCGGCTCCCGCGGCAATACCGCGCCGTACGGCGCGTGTCCCCGTGGCTCCCGGGTGGGGGAGCCCCGGCGGGGAACGGTGGGGCCGGTCCTTCTCCGAGGGACCGGCCCCTTCCGTTCGCGCCGTTCGCGCCGGGCGCGCGGGGTGTGCTCCGGGCGGCCGCCCGCGCACCACGCCGGGCCCCGTCGTCCCGTACGCTCGCACGCATGACCAGCACTGAAACGACCGACCAGGACACCCCGCGCTACGTCCGGGTCAAGATCGAGCTCATCGCGGAGATCACCGACGAGGGCGCGCTCAAGGCGGCCGCCCTGGAGGCGGTCACCGCGGACGAGTACCTCGACGACGAGGAGCGCGCCCAGTCCGTCGAGGCCATCGAGGTGGACCCGTCGGGTTCGCTCGCCCACTTCATCGACCCCGTCGCGCTGCTCGGCGACGTGCCCGGCGTGGAGCTCGCCTCGGCGACCTGGGAGTCGGCGCAGACCGAGTTCGACCCGGACAGCGAGGAGTGGGACGAGTACCAGGTGGAGGAGTCCGCCGAGTAGGACGAAGCCGCCGGGTGACGGCGTCCGCCGTCACCGCACGTGAACGCCCGGTCCGCCTCGCGGGCCGGGCGTTTCGTCCCTGTTCATCGGCAAGTTGGGTCATCTCATACGATCGCTTACCCTTCGGTGTTGGAACCGTGAACGGGTGGATTGCGTTTCTGTATCCGTAATGCCCGGGATGATCAGCAGGGAGACGCGACGTGACGGCACGGGAAGGTCAGGGGCGGGCGGCCGGAAGCGGCTGGAGCCGGCGCGGGGTCCTCGCGGGACTGATCGGCGCGCCCGTACTGTTGCTGGCGGCCTGCAACGACAACAGCGCCGGCGGTAGCGGCGGTGGCAGCGGCTCGGGCGGCTCGGGCGGTTCCGGCGGCAGCCCGAGCGGTGCGAGCAGCAGCGCCCCCAAGACCTCGGCCGCGGTCATCACCGTCAGCCCGGCCGACGGCGCCGCCTCCGCGAGCTTCAGCGAGCCGGTCAAGGTCACCGTCGCCAACGGCACCCTGAGCAGCGTCAAGGTCACCGACACCACCGGCAAGGAGCTGGCGGGCCAGCTCTCCGCCGACGGCACCGGCTGGACCTCGGCCGCCGCCCCCGCCAGCGGCACCAAGTACACCGTCGCCGCCACCGCCTTCGACAAGGACAAGCTGGAGGCGGACTCCAACGCCGTCTTCACCACGGCGACCCCGGCCAACACCTTCGTCGGCTACTTCACCCCCGAGGACGGATCGACGGTCGGCGTCGGCATGCCGGTCTCGATCAACTTCAGCAAGCCGATCACCGACCGCAAGAGCGTCCAGCAGGCGATCACGGTGATAGCCGAGCCGGGCGTCGAGATCGTCGGTCACTGGTTCTCCAGCACCCGGCTCGACTTCCGGCCCCAGGAGTACTGGGCCAAGGGCACCAAGGTCACCCTGAAGCTCCGGCTCAAGGACGTCGAGGGCGCCAAGGGCGTCTACGGCACCCAGTCCAAGGACGTGAGCTTCACCATCGGCCGCGCCCAGACCAGCGTCGCCGACCTCGCCACCAAGAAGCTCACCGTCACCACCGACGGCCAGGTCAGCGCGGTCTACAAGATCTCCGGCGGCTCGCCCGAGCACACCACCTGGGGCGGCAAGATGGTGATCTCCGAGCAGTACACCCAGACCCGGATGA
Source organism: Kitasatospora sp. NPDC096204 (assembly GCF_044763205.1). Taxonomy (NCBI): domain Bacteria; kingdom Bacillati; phylum Actinomycetota; class Actinomycetes; order Kitasatosporales; family Streptomycetaceae; genus Kitasatospora; species Kitasatospora sp. NPDC096204. The sequence goes on along the minus strand of NZ_JBIWFT010000003.1, from coordinate 465,771 downwards.
ACTCGCAGACCGTCAACCTGGGCAGCGAGTACGACATCGCGGACGTGCCGCACGCCCAGCGCCTCAGCACCTCGGGCACCTTCATCCACGGCAACTACTGGTCCTCGCCGTCGATCTTCGGTGGCCAGAACACCAGCCACGGCTGCATCGGCCTCCAGGACACCAAGGGCGCCCAGGACAGCGGCGCCGACGGCTTCAAGTTCTACAAGTCCTCGATGGTCGGCGACGTGGTCGAGGTCGTGAACTCCGGCGACAAGACGGTCGCCCCGGACAACGGCCTGAACGGCTGGAACATGAGCTGGTCCGCCTGGAAGGCCGGCAGCGCCGTCTGACGCCGTCGGACCCGGCGCGAACGACTCCCCGGGCGGACCGGACCTGACGGTCCACCCGGGGAGCGGGACGGGCGTGGAACGGCGGCGCCCGGTGCCGCTCACCGCTTCGCGTAGTCCGCGAAGCCCTGCCAGTCGACGATCACACAGGCCTCCGGGCCCACCGTCCAGGCGTCGTGTCCGGGCGGGCAGAGCATGAAGTCGCCGGGGCCCACCTCGCACTCCTGGCCGTCGTCCATGACGAGCTTCATCCGGCCGGAGACCACGTACCCGGCGTGGGCGGCCTGGCAGCTGTCAGTCTTGGCGATCGGCTTCACGTGCTTGGACCACTGCCAACCAGGCTCGAACACGGCCCGGCCCACCGGGCCGCCGTCCAGGTTGACCAGCCGCAGCTCCCCCGTGCCCCCCTCGAAGGGGCGGACTTCCTCGGGATCGTCGAAGTTCCGTTGGTAGAGACCGGACATGGCGCACTCCTCTCCCGTGCGGCCGGCCCGGCCACCAGAGGGTGGAAGGGCCGGCCCTGCCGGCCCTTCCAGTCTGCGCCCGGACCGGGGATCGGTCACTTTGAGTGGCCGGCCCCGGGAGAGCCCACGGGAGTGGGGGAGCGGGTCAGCCCTGGGTGCGGGCCACGCCGATCGGGCAGGAGGCGCCGGTACCGCCCAGACCGCAGTAGCCGTTGGGGTTCTTGGCCTCCGACAGGTACTGCTGGTGGTACGGCTCGGCCGGGAAGAACGGGCCGGCCGGGGCGATCTCGGTGGTGATCGGGCCGTAACCGAGCGCGGTCAGCGACGGCTGGAAGGCGTCCCGGGTGGCCGCGGCGGCCTCGGCCTGGGCGGGGGAGTGGGTGTAGACGGCGGAGCGGTACTGGGTGCCGACGTCGTTGCCCTGGCGGTTGCCCTGGGTCGGGTCGTGGGCCTCCCAGAACGTCTTCAGCAGGCGCTCGTAGGAGATCACGGCCGGGTCGTACACCACCCGGACCGCCTCGGTGTGCCCGGTCAGCCCGCTGCACACCTCCTCGTACGTCGGGTTGGGGGTGTGGCCGCCCTGATAGCCGACCAGCGTCGTCCAGACGCCGGGCAGCCGCCAGAAGGTGCGTTCGGCGCCCCAGAAACAGCCCAGCCCGAAGTCGGCCACCTCCAGGCCCTGCGGGTACGGGCCGGGCAGCGGGTGCCCGAGCACGGTGTGCGGCTCGGTGAGGGTGAAGGCCGGGGAGGGCCGGCCGGGCAGCGCCTGGTCGGCGGGGACGAGCGAGGTCTTGTGGCGGTTGAACAGCACGGCCTGCTCCAGCGGGTCGGGGAACCTGGCGCAGTGTGCAACGCGTACGGCCGCCCCCGGATTCCGGGAGCGGCCGTACGGGCCGTTCGGGCGGTCGGGCCCGCTGCGCGGAGGCCGGGGGCCGGGGGCCCTGCGCACCGCTACTCCGGCCCGCCGTGGACCCGCTCCCACCTGCTGGTTCGTCCCGCTTCACGGTTCGGGCGGGCGTGACGGCATTCGCCCACTAGGCTCGGACCCATGACCGAGCACCAGCTTCCTCAGGGCTTCGAGACTCTCGCCATCCACGCGGGTCAGGAAGCAGACCCCCAGACCGGGGCCGTCGTCACGCCGATCTACCAGGTGTCCACCTACAAGCAGGACGGGGTGGGCGGCCTGCGGGGCGGCTACGAGTACAGCCGCAGCGCCAACCCGACCCGCACCGCGCTGGAGGAGTGCCTCGCGGCACTGGAGGGCGGCGCCCGCGGCCTCGCCTTCGCCTCCGGCCTGGCCGCCGAGGACACCCTGCTGCGCACCATCCTCAAGCCGGGCGACCACATCGTGATCCCCAACGACGCCTACGGCGGCACCTTCCGGCTGTTCGCCAAGGTGCTGACCCGCTGGGGCGTCGAGTTCTCCGTGGCCAACACCCAGGACCTGGCCACCGTCCGCGAGGCGCTGCGCCCCAACACCCGCGCGGTGTGGGTGGAGACCCCGTCCAACCCGCTGCTGGGCATCACCGACCTGGCCGCGCTCGCCGAGATCGCGCACGGCGCCGGCGCGCTGCTGGTGGTCGACAACACCTTCGCCAGCCCGTACCTCCAGCAGCCGATCTCGCTCGGCGCGGACGCGGTCGTGCACTCCACCACCAAGTACATGGGCGGCCACTCCGACGTGGTCGGCGGTGCGCTGGTGCTGGCCGACGCGGCCCTCGGCGAGGAGGTCGCGTACCACCAGAACGCGATGGGCGCCGTCTCCGGCCCGTTCGACGCCTGGCTGGTGCTGCGCGGCATCAAGACGCTGGGCGTCCGGATGGACCGGCACAGCGCCAACGCCGAGAAGGTCGCCGAGCTGCTGGCGAGCCACCCGAAGGTCAGCCAGGTGCTCTACCCGGGCCTGCCCGAGCACCCCGGCCACGACATCGCGGCCAAGCAGATGAAGGCCTTCGGCGGCATGGTCTCGTTCCGGGTCGCCGGCGGCGAGGAGGCGGCCGTCGAGGTCTGCAACCGCGCGCAGCTGTTCACCCTCGGAGAGTCGCTCGGCGGCGTCGAGTCGCTGATCGAGCACCCGGGCCGGATGACCCACGCCTCGGCGGCGGGCTCGCCGCTGGAGGTGCCGTCCGACCTGGTCCGCGTCTCGGTCGGCATCGAGTCGATCGACGACCTGCTGGCCGACCTCAAGCAGGCGCTGGGCTAGGGACGTACGGGGCCGCGGCCCCTCACTGACCCTGCTGGTCCGCCGTGTACGACTCCATCGCGAGGTTGAAGCGGGCCAGCAGGGCGCAGAACACGCGCTGCTCCTCCGGCGGCCAGCCGTCCACCAGGCGGCGCGTCAACTCGGCCCGGCCGTCGCGGACTTCGGCGAGCCGGTCGAGGCCGCGTGAGGTGAGCGCGAGCCGTACGGCACGGCGGTCGGCCGGGTCCTGCACCCGGCCGACCAGCCCGGCCGCGACCAGCGGGGCGACCTGGCGGGTCACCGTGGAGGAGTCCACCCCCAGTGACTCGGCCAGCGCCTTGACGTTGGCCGGCCCGTGCCGCTCCAGCCGGTCGAGCAGCAGGTAGGCGGCCCGGTCCAGCGCCCCGACCCCGCCGCCGGAGGTCCGGACCTGCTCCATGCGGCGGGCGAACACCGCCAGCTGGTACTGGAGTTGGGTGTGCACGGGGTCGGTGCGGTCGGTGGCCTGGGGCGAGGTCGTCGTCATCGCGGCTCACGATCGTCGTGCGGTGAGGAAGGCTCAGGAGCAGCAGGGTACGCGGGCCGGGCGGGCCCGGGAACAGGCCCGGCATCCCGGATGCCGTCGCCCGCGCCCGTAGTCTGGCGCCATGCACACCTGGCCGATCACCCTCGACGACGTCCGCGGCGCCCAGAAGATGCTCGCCGGGGTAGCCCGGGTGACCCCGATGGAGGGCAGCCGGTACCTCTCCGGGCTGATCGGCGCGCCGGTCCACCTGAAGTGCGAGAACCTCCAGCGCACCGGGTCCTTCAAGCTGCGCGGGGCGTACGTGCGGATCGCGGGACTCTCGCCGGTGCAACGGGCCGGCGGGGTGGTGGCGGCGAGCGCCGGGAACCACGCCCAGGGCGTGGCGCTGGCGGCCTCGCTGCTCGGCGTGCGCTCCACGGTGTTCATGCCGGTCGCGGCGCCGCTGCCGAAGGTCGCGGCCACCCGCGACTACGGTGCCGACGTGCGGCTGCACGGCGCCACCGTGGACGAGGCCCTGCAGGCGGCGCAGCGGTACGCGGACGCGACCGGTGCGGTGTTCATCCACCCCTTCGACCACTGGGACGTGGTCACCGGCCAGGCGACCGTCGGGCTGGAGATCCTGGAGCAGTGCCCGGAGGTGCGGACCATCCTGGTCGGGGTGGGCGGCGGCGGGCTGCTGGCCGGGATCGCGGCGGCGGTCAAGCCGCTGCGGCCGGACGTGCGGATCATCGGGGTGCAGGCGGCCGGCGCGGCCGCGTACCCGCCCTCGCTGGCGGCGGGGCGGCCGGTGTCGCTGGAGCACTTCGCCACCATGGCGGACGGGATCATGGTCGGGCGCCCCGGCGACATCCCCTTCGAGGTGGTCAACACGCTGGCCGACGGCATCCGTACGGTCTCCGAGGACGCGCTGTCGCGGGCGCTGCTGATCGGACTGGAGCGGTTGAAGCTGGTGGTCGAGCCGGCCGGGGCGGCCCCGATCGCGGCGCTGTTGGAGCAGCCGGACTCCTTCGAGGGCCCGGTGGTGGCGGTGCTGTCCGGCGGCAACATCGACCCGCAGCTGATGCAGCGGGTGCTGCGGCACGGGCTGGCGGCGGCCGGGCGCTACCTGTCGCTGCGGGTGCGGCTGGCGGACAAGCCGGGTGCGCTGGCGGACCTGCTGGCAGTGCTGACCAGGGTGGACGCCAACGTGCTGGACGTGGCGCACGTGCGGATCGACCCGCGGCTGGGGCTGACCGAGGTCGAGGTGGACCTGCACCTGGAGACCAAGGGACCGGAGCACTGCGCGCTGGTGGTCGGGGAGCTGCGGGACGCGGGGTACGTGGTCTCGGGCTGAGCTCCGTCCCGCACTCCGTCCCGCACTCCGTCCCTTGACGCGATATATCGCGTACTGGAAGACTCGCGATACATCGCGTTCGAGTCCCGCGGGTCGAGAATCGGGTCGCCCGTGTGCCCGGAAACGGGGCAGAGTGGGACAGATCGCCCCATATGTCCGAGGAGATGAGGCAAGGCCATGGCGCCAGCCATCCAAGCCGAGAACCTGGTGAAGACCTTCGGCGACGTACGAGCCCTGGACGGGGTCAGCCTCGACGTCCCCGAGGGCACGGTGCTCGGGCTGCTCGGCCCCAACGGCGCCGGGAAGACCACCACCGTGCGGGTCCTCACCACCCTGCTCCGCCCCGACTCCGGCCACGCGGTGGTCGCAGGGGTCGACGTGCTCAAGCACCCCAACCGGGTCCGCAGCCTGATCGGCCTGTCCGGCCAGTACGCGGCGGTCGACGAGTACCTGACCGGCTTCGAGAACCTCACCATGGTCGGCGAGCTCTACCAGATGAGCAACCGCGCCGCCAAGGCCCGCGCGCTGGAGCTGCTGGAGTGGTTCAACCTCACCGAGGCCAAGGACCGCACCGCCAAGACCTACTCCGGCGGCATGCGCCGACGCCTGGACCTCGCCGCGGCGCTGGTCGTCCGGCCGCCGGTGATGTTCCTGGACGAGCCGACCACCGGCCTCGACCCGCGCAACCGGCTCGCGCTCTGGGAGGTCATCGAGACGCTGGTCGAGCAGGGCACCACGCTGCTGCTCACCACCCAGTACCTGGAGGAGGCGGACCGGCTCGCCCACGACATCGCGGTGGTCGACCAGGGCCGGGTGATCGCCCGCGGCACCGCCGACCAGCTCAAGGCGCAGATCGGCGGCGAGCGGATCGAGGTCGTGGTGCACCGGCCCGGCCTGGTCGGCGACGCCGTCGCCGCGCTGTCGGGCTACGCGCTGGGCGAGCCGACGGTGGAGAAGAACACCCGCAGGATCACCGTGCCGATCAGCGGTGGCGCCCGGGTGCTCGCCGACGCGATCCGCGAACTGGACTCCCGCGGGATCGAGATCGACGACATCGGGCTGCGCCGCCCGACCCTGGACGACGTCTTCCTCACCCTCACCGGCCACGTCGCCGAGGAGCGGTCCGAGGAGGAGGGCGGCGCCGACCACACGGCGCGCGGCCGGGGCAAGGGGGGCCAGGGTGGCTCGGGCGGGCCGGGCGGGCCGGGCGGGCCGGAGCCGGACAAGCAGGCCGTCGCGGCCGGGAAGGAGAGCTGAGATGAGCACCGCCACCGAGCACGCCATCGGCCCGGCGATGCCCAGGCAGCGCCGGGGGATCGCCGCCGCCCTGCACGACTCCTGGGTGGTCGCCAAGCGCAACCTGCGCCGGATGACCCGCATCCCGGAGATCGTGGTCTTCGGGCTGATGCAGCCGGTCATGTTCGTGCTGCTGTTCTCGTACGTGATGGGCGGGGCGATCAAGATCCCCGGCACCGACTCCAGCTCGGACACGTACATCCAGTTCCTGATGGCCGGCATCTTCGCCCAGACCGTCACCTTCGCCGTCGCCGGCGCCTCGGCGGGCATCGCGGAGGACATGAGCAAGGGGCTGGTGGACCGGTTCCGCTCGCTGCCGATGGCCCGTTCCGCGGTGCTGGTCGGCCGCACCCTGGCGGACCTGTGCCAGACCGCGTTCATCCTGGTGGTGCTGGCGATGGTCGCGCTGCTGGTCGGCTGGCGGATCCACGACGGCCTGCTCAACGCGCTCGGCGCCTTCGGCCTGCTGCTCCTGCTCGGCTACGCCTTCTCCTGGATCGGCGCGCTGATCGGCCTGTCGGTGCGCAGCCCCGAGGCGGCCACCTCGGCCGGGCTGATCTGGCTGTTCCCGCTGACCTTCGTGTCCAACGCCTTCGTGCCGGTCACCTCGATGCCGGGCTGGCTCCAGGGGATCGCGTACTGGAACCCGTTCAGCGCCACCGTGCAGGCCTGCCGGGTGCTGTTCGGCAACCAGGTCGGGCCGGTGGACAGCGCCTGGCCGATGCAGCACGCGGCGCTGGTGTCGGTGCTGTGGTCGGTCGTGATCACCGCGGTGTTCTCCTGGCTGGCGGTGCGCAAGTACCGCTCCTCCAGCGCCTGACCGGGCGCCGCCCGGGACGCCCGGACCGGAGCGCAGCGCCCGGAACGCCGGAGGGCGGCCGCGGAAGTACCGGACTTCCGCGGCCGCCCTCGGGTCGTGTGCGGCCGGATCAGCCGGCGTGCGGCACGACCTTGACGATCTTCACCATGGCCGGCTTGCCGTTCGGCAGCTCGTAGGTGGCCTCGTCGCCGATCCGCTTGCCGTCGATGGCGCGGCCCAGCGGGGACTGCGGCGAGTAGACGTCCAGGTCGTCGGCGCCCGCGACCTCGCGGGAGGCCAGCAGGAACTCCATCAGGTCGTCCTCGTCGCCGTCGAAGGCGACGGTGACGACCATGCCCGGGGCCACCACGCCCGAGTCGGCCGGGGCCTCGCCGACCTTGGCGCGCTCCAGCAGCTGGGTCAGCTGGCGGATGCGCAGCTCGTACTTGCCCTGCTCCTCCTTCGCCGCGTGGTAGCCGGCGTTCTCCTTGAGGTCGCCCTCCTCGCGCGCCGCCTCGATCTTCTGGGCGATCTCGATGCGCCAGGGCCCGGTCAGGTGATCCAGCTCGGCCCTGAGCTGGTCGTAGCCGGCCTGAGTGAGCCAGGTCACGTTCTCACTGGTCTGGGTCACGGGTGCTCCTCGTAGGTGCTGGGGCTGTGCTGAGGGTGTGAGTCGTCAGCAGGGGTCGGTGGTGATATCGGTCTCAACTACAAAGCAACGCCCGCTCCCGTACCATCCGGTGCGGAAGGGGCGAAACCACGAGCCTAACAAGTCCTGCTGACAAGCGGGAGGGGCGTTCACGCGTCATTGACGGTGGCGTTGCGCCGCGGTGTACGGCAACGGAGTGCGGGACCCTCTACGGATGCCCGCTCTCCGGATCGGATATGCGTGCCGCCGGAAGCGGGCGCGCCGCCCGGGGCGCACTGTCCGGCCCGGGCGCGTCGTTCGACGCGGGCGCGCTGCCCGGCGGGAGCGTCACTTGGTCGGGGTGCAGCCCAGCAGTTCGGCGGTGGTGCCGCGCGAGGTGGTGCGCAGGGTGACCACCGCGTCGTAGCTGGAGCCGGTCGCCGGGACCGGGAAGTCGGCCACCCCGACCACCCCGTGGTCGTCGCCCTGCGAGCGCACGGTGCAGGTGCCGGCCTGCCCGTCGCCCTTGCGCACGGTGAGGTGCAGCTGGACCTCGGAGTCGGAGAGCACCTGGAAGGTCGGCACCGAGCCGTTGATCTTCGATTCGCGCAGCATGTAGGAGCCGCCCAGCCAGGCGACCAGGCCCAGGCCGAGCACGCCGCAGACCGCGCCGATCACCTTCAGGCGGCGGTCCGAGTCGCGGTCGCCGCCGCGGCCGTAGCGCCCCTCGGGCAGACCGGTGGCGGTGGTGTCTGCACTCATCGGACTCCGTCCTCTCCTGGGGGAGGGGCCGCGCGGGTGGTGCGGGGGAATGCGACGCTCCTCCAGTCCGTCACTATAGGAGGGGCACGCCCGCGGCCGGTCCGGCGGGGGCAGGGCTCGGCCGCGACGGCGACGTTCCGCGGCCCGGCCCCGCGGCGACGCGGTCCCGAAGTGAGCGGTTCGTACGGTGGGCAGACCCGGACTTCGCGGAACGCCCGACGAGTGTGGAAGGAACGCAAGGCGTTGACTGAGCAGTTGCGACTGATGGCGGTGCACGCCCACCCGGACGACGAGTCCAGCAAGGGCGCGGCCACCATGGCCATGTACGTCGAGCAGGGCGTGGACGTGCTGGTGGCCACCTGCACGGGGGGCGAGCGCGGGTCGGTCCTCAACCCCAAGCTCCAGGGGGACCGGTACGTCGAGGAGAACATCCACGAGGTGCGCCGCAAGGAGATGGACGAGGCGCGGGCGATCCTCGGCGTCAAGCAGGCCTGGCTGGGCTTCGTGGACTCCGGGCTGCCCGAGGGGGACCCGCTGCCGCCGCTGCCCGAGGGCTGCTTCGCCCTCCAGGACGTCAAGGAGGCCGCGGAGCCGCTGGTCCGGCTGATCCGCGAGTTCAAGCCGCAGGTCATCACGACCTACGACGAGAACGGCGGCTACCCGCACCCGGACCACATCATGACCCACAAGATCACCATGCTGGCCTTCGACGCCGCGGGCGACCCGGACGCCTACCCGGAGGCCGGCGAGCCCTGGCAGCCGCTCAAGCTGTACTACAACCACGGCTTCCCGATGGGCCGCATCCGGGCCCTGCACGAGTACCTCACCGAGCACGGCCACGAGTCGCCGTACGGCGAGTGGATCGAGGGCTGGGAGAAGAGCGGCCGCAAGGAGCGCGAGATCACCACCCGGGTCCGCTGCGACGACTGGTTCGAGACCCGCGACCGCGCGCTGATCGCCCACGCGACCCAGATCGACCCGGACGGCCCGTGGTTCCGCGTCCCGCTGGAGGTCCAGCGCGAGGTCTGGCCCACCGAGGACTACGAGCTCAGCCGTACCCTGGTCGACGTGGACCTGCCGGAGGACGACCTGTTCGCCGGCCTGCGCACGCCCACCCTGGCGGCCGAGGCCGCCGACACGCGCGACTGAACCACCCCCCGATGGCCCGGCTCCCCGTGAGCCGGGCCACCATAGAGATATGAGTGCCTCCGTGAACCTCGTCCACCTCGCCGCTGACCTCGCCGTCGACGACGCCAAGGTCACCCCCGGCCTCCTCGGCTTCGTCGTCTTCGCCGCCCTCGGCGTCGCGACCTGGTTCCTGGCCAAGTCGATGAACCGGCAGTTCAAGAAGGTCGACTTCGTCGAGCAGCCGGAGGCCCCGAAGGAGTGAGCCGGCGGGCCGGTCCCACGGGGCCGGCCTCCGGTTCGCCGGACCCGGCCCGGCCGGTTCGTCGGACGGGCCCTGGCGGGCCGTCCGGCTTCGTAGGATCCCGAACCATGACGTGGGCGTGGCACACCGTGGTGCGCAGGGCGGGGTACGGAGCGGTGGTGGCGGGGGTGCTGACGGCCGCGGCGGTGGGGCTGGGGGATCCGGGGCCGCTGATCGTCGGATCCGGTGCGGTGGCGGTGCTCGCCGGGCTGTTCCCGGCGCTCTGGGCCCCGGGTCGGGTCGGTGCGGTGGGCCCCTCGGTGCTGGTCTCCTGCGCCGTGTCGCTGCTGGTGACGGCCGGCTACCGCGGGCCGGTGTCCGGCGGCGTCGAGGACTGGTGGCTGCTGGAGACCGTCGCGCTGCTCGTGCCGGTCGTCCCCGCGGTGCGTCGGCGCCGGGCCGCGGCTGCCTTCGGGTACGGCGCTCTGCCGGTCGTGGCGGTGGCGCTGCTACCGCTGCGGATGATCCTCTGGGTCCGGCCGGCGGCCCCGCTGGAGGGGATCGTCAAGCTCTGCGTGATCTGGGTCCTGCTGTCCTGCGCGGCGGTGGGGGTCGGTTGCTACCTGCGCTCCATGGACACCCGGGCCCGGGCGGCGGTGGCGGCCGAACGGCGGGCACAGCGCCTGGACCTGGCCCGTGACCTGCACGACTTCGCCGCGCACGACGTCACCGGGGTGGTGGTGCTGGCCCAGGCCGCGCAGCTGCTGGCCCGGCAGGACCCCCGGCAGGTGGTCGAGTTGCTGGCGGGGATCGAGGCGGCCGGGCGGCAGGCGCTGGTCACCATGGACCGGACCGTGCGGGTCTTCGCGGCGGACGACGCCGACCCGGTGCCGCGCGGGCGCGTCGGGGCGGCCCCGGGTGCGGCGGCGGGCGGGCCCGGTGCTCGCAGCCTGCGCCGCGATCTGAGCGAACTGCCCGCGCTGGCCGAGCGGTTCACCCGCAGCGGGGCCGCGCGGGTGCGGCTGGAGGCTCCGGCGGAGGCCGAACTGGCGGCGGTACCGGCGGAGATCAGCGGGCTCGGCTACCGGCTGGTGGTGGAGGCGCTGACCAACGTCCGGCGGCACGCGCCCGGGGCCGGGGAGGTGGCGATCGAGGTCGGCCCGGCCCGGCACGGTGGGCGGGCGGCGCTGCGGGTCACGGTCACCGACGACGGGGCGCCGGGCGGGACGGGGGGCTCGTCCGGTGCGCGCTCGGCTGCTGCGGGCCCGTCCGCCGAGGGCGGTCCCGGCGGCGCGTTGGGAGGGGACGGGCGGGAGGGCGGCGGCTTCGGGCTCGCGGGCCTGCGGGAGCGGGTGGAGGCCGCCGGTGGCGAGCTGACCGCCGGACCGGGCCCTGAGGGCGGCTGGCGGGTCGCCGCAGTGCTGCCGACGGGCTGATCCAGGCCGTTCGGCACATCCGGCGGCGGCCGATCCGGCGTTCCGGCCGATCGAATGGGCCGATCGGCCGATGGCGACGCGCTCGGCGGGCGGGCAAGGATGTCGGTGCGGCGACCAGGGGCGGGAATCCCTGGGCCGTCACGACGGAGGAGTCCCGAGCGGGGGTGGCCTGTGATCCGCGAGTGCCGTGTCAGCGGGCCGTCCGCGGGCTGTCCGTGGGGCGTCCGGGGGCGGTCGGCTCAGGCACGTTCGGTCAGGCCCGACTCCCAGGCCCAGGCGGCGATGCCCACCCGGTTGCGGGCCTTCAACTTGCGCTGGAGGTTGGCCAGATGGGTCTTGACGGTGCTCAGCGAGATGAACAGCTCGGCGCCGATGTCGGCGTTGGTCAGTCCCTCGGCGACCAGGACGGCGATCTCCTCCTCGCGGCTCGTCAGCGGCTCGACCGGGGAGCGGCCGACCCGGCGCGGGCCGGTGAAGTGGCGCAGCAGGCGGGCGGTGATCTGCGGGCTGATCAGCGAGTCACCGGCCGCCGCCGAGCGGATCGCCTCGGCCAGCAGCGCGGGCCCCGAGTGCTTGAGCAGGAAGCCGCAGGCACCATGGCGCAGCGCGGTGTGCACGTATTCGTCGAGGTCGAAGGTGGTCACCACGACGACCTTCACCTCCGGGGTGAGGCCGGCCAGTCTGCGGGTGACCTCCAGCCCGTCCGGTGCCGGCATCCGGATGTCGACCAACAGGACGTCCGGCCGCAGGGCGCGGACGGCCTCCATGGCCTCCAGGCCGTCCGCAGCCTCGGCCACGACCTCCATGTCGGGCTGGGCCGCCAGGATGTGCCGGAACCCCTGGCGGACGCTCGCCTGGTCGTCGGCGATCACGACACGCGTCTTCATGGCGTCATCGTCGCACGGGTCCCCGGCGCGGCCCGGGTGCCGGGTCTGCCGACAACTCCATGCCTCGGAAAGCGCGTTGGGGTGAGATGACGGTGGCCGTGGCAACGAAACCGACGACCCGCCCGAGTGGACCGCTCGGCGGGCTGCGACTGTGCGTCGCCGAGGTACGGGCGTACCCGGGGCGTGTCATGGGCGTCGCGGCCGCCTGCGCGCTCACCGCCACCGGGGTGGGCGCCTGCCTGGTGCTGCTCGCGGCGGTCGGCGGCCGGTCCCGTCCGGCGGGTTCCGCGGCCGCCACGGCGGCCGCCGACAGCCAGGACCTGCTGGGCCTGCTGCTGACACTGCTGCTGATGTCCGCGGTGCTGGTGACGGGTTCGACGGTCGCGCTCTGGACCAACCAACGGCTCGGGCAGTTCGCCGTGCTGCGCGCCCTCGGAGTGACGGCCGGCCGGCTGCGGGCCCTGGTCGTCGCGGACGTCGCCCTGGTCGCCCTGGTCCCCTCCGCTGTCGCCGCGGCGGCCGGGACGGTTCCCGCGGCGGGTTTCGGACGGCGGATGCTGATCGAGCGGGAGCTGTTCCCCGCCGCCGTCGACCTGCCCTCTGCCGGCCAGACCTGGTCGATCGCGGCCGGCGCCTGCCTCGGCACCTGCGCGGTCGCGGTGCTGGCCGCGCTGGCCGGCGTGCTGGCGGCCGGACGGGTCCAGCCGATCGACCTGCTCAAGGACGAGTCGCTGGCCCTGGCCCCACCCCGCCGCAGTCCCGGCCGGCTGGTGGCGGGCATCGCCATGGTCCTCCTGCTCTGCGGGCCGCTCGTGGTCCTGCCGGTCGCGACGGACATGCCGCCGGTGCTCCGGGGCGCCCTGGTGACGGGGCTGGCCCTGTCCGTCATCCCCACCCTCGCGGTGCTCGCGCCCTGGTTCGTGCCGCTGCTCGTCGGCCCCTGCTGCGCGCTGCTGCGGCTGGTGGACCGGAAGGCCGGCCGGATCGCCGCCGCGGGGCTGCGGGCCGCACCCGCCCGGACGGCCGCGATCGCGGTGCCCGTCCTGCTGTCCGTCGGCATCGTGCTCTGCCTGCTCGGCTCGGGGGCGACGATCGCCGCCGCGGTGCGGCAGCAGACCGAACAGGCACTGCGGGCCGACGCGGTGGTGACGGCCCAGCCGGGCAGCCGACTGCCCGCCCGGCCCGCCGGCCTGCCCGGCGGCACCGCCGTCGCGCCGATCGCCACCGAGGTGACACCGCCGCCCGACTTCTACGAGGACAAGCCCCGGCCCACCCGCGCCTGGGGCGTGGACGGAACGGCCCTGCGGACCGTCCTGGACCTCGGCGAACAGCAGGGCCGGCTGGACGAGTTGGCGCCCGGAACGTTCGCCGCCGGCAGCACCGCGGTGGCCTCGCAGGGCTGGCAGCTCGGCCAGGGCGTCACCTTCGGGCTCGCCGACGGTCAGGAGGCCCACCTACGGCTCGTCGCCGTCTACCGGCGGGACCTGGCCTTTCCCTCGTACCTCCTCCCCGCGGACCTCGCCCTCGCCCACACCCCGGCCCCGCACGCCGACCTGGTGCTGCTCGACGGCGATCCGGTGGGCTGGAAGTCCGGGCCCGGCGAGCGGATCGCCGCACGGGCCGACTACCTGGACCACCTGCGGCCGCGCAGCGTCCAGGACGACCTGGCCTCCCGGCTGATCGTCTCCGTGGTGGCCGGGTACGCGCTGCTCGCCGTCGCCAACACCTGCGCCATCGCCCAGCGCGACCGCCGCTCCCAGCGCGCCCACCTGCGGGCCCTCGGTCTCGGCCGGGGGCAGCTGCTGCGCTGCGTGGTGTACGAGGTGCTGGCCGCGGCACTGGTCGGGACGGTACTGGCCGCGGTGACGGCCGGGATCTGCCTGGTGCCGCTGGCCCGGGCGGTAGGCCTGGAGCTGCCCACCCTGGACGTGCCGTGGACGGTCGGCGTGCTGCTCGGGGTCCTGGTCGCCACAGCCGTCCCGGCGGCCCTGGCAGCCCGTCCGCTGCGCGGCATCCGGAGCCAGTTCGCGGCGGGGGCGGAGTGACCGGGGCGGCCGTTCCGGCTGCTCCACGGCGGCGGGTCCGCCTCGGCCCCGGGCACCGCCGCCCCGATGGTCGCGCTCCCGATGGTCGGGCTTCGGGCCGGCGTCCCCGCCGACCGCCGCGAGGGGCGGATGGCGGCCTTCCGGCGGAAGCCGGGGTGAGGGGTGCGTGGCCCGGGTCAGGCCGCCGCGTCGATCAGGCCGAGTTGGGCCGCCCGCACGCCGGCCTGGAACCGGGAGCCCGCGTCGAGCTGGGCGAGCAGGGCGGCCACGTGCCGACGGTAGGTGCGCACCGACAGGCCCAGCTCCCGGGCGGCCCGCTCGTCGGTGTAGCCCTGGCTGATCGCCTGCAGGACGCGCACGGAGCATTCGTCGGCCGTCCAGCTCCGGTGCGCGGGCACGAGGTCGGTGGACTGGGTCCAGACGGCGTCGTGGAGGAGGGAGATGGCCTGGACGGCCTCCCGACCGGAGACCACGGCGAGTGGCGCGTTGCGCTCCGAGGCCAGCAGGCCGACCAAGCCGTCGGTGATCACGGCGGTGGGCAGCCCGCAGGGGGAGACCCGGATCCGCGCTCCGGCGGTGGCGAGCTCGGTCAGTTTGGCCAGGGCCTCCTCGTCCCGGAGCAGCGTGCTGGTGACGAGCATCCTGACCTCACCTCCCCGGGCCAGGAGTTGGGTGTGCAGCCGGTCCAGGAGCGGGTCGTCGAACTCGTGCGGCCCGTCGGCGTAGCTGGTCTGGGCCCTGACCACACGGTGGCCGCACTGCTGGATCAGGCGCGCGGCGACCGAGCGGGCGTCCTCGGCGGGTAAGTCGGGGCGGAGGCCGTACGCCACGCCTCCGGAGAGCCGGCCGGCCATCTCCGCCACCTGCAGTGCCAGGTCGCGCAGTGCCGGCAAGGTGGGAGAGCTCAAGTTCTCGAACGATTGTCCGATGCTGGTCACGTGTCTCTCCGCAGGTCCGTATGGCCGAGCTCGTGCGGGTCCTTCCGGTTGTCGGTTCGTGATCGACCGCAACCACTCCAGCATGCCCAGCCACAGGCGCCATTCCCATCCGCCTGGGCTATCTTCTTTCGGCCTGCACATATCCGCCAGGGGGATGGCACGTGTCAAATCGGGAAGTTCCGGGCGCGGCTCGTGCGCCACTCGGCGAATCCGCCGCGATCCTCTACGACTTCACGCTCCGGCAGTCCTCTCCGCCGACCCTCGCCGAGGCGGGGCTCGATCTGGAACTGACCGAAAGTCAAGTCGACTCGGCGGTGGCGGAATTGCTCAGGCTGAAGCTGCTGCGGGCCGGTGCCGCCGATGCCGGCCGCCTGGTGGCGGTGCCCCCGGAGGCCGCCCGCACCCGGATGCTGGCGCCGGTGCTGCAGGATCTGGCACGGCGGCAGCGGGAGGCCGACCGGGTCTGGTCCAGCTACACCGACCTGGTGACGGTCTATCAGGAGAAGGTGCTCCGTGGAGCCCGGTCGTCGCCGATCGAGCCCGTGCTGGGAGTCGGCGCCGCGCGTGGCGTGATGGCCGAGCTCGCGGCGGCGAGCCGGCACGAGGTGGTCGCCTCCCAGCCCGGCGGAGCCCGGGACCAGGAGGCTCTGGCGGAGTCGCTGGAACGCACCGATGAACTCCTGGCGCGCGGCGTCAAGCTGCGCACGCTCTACCAGCACCCCGCCAGGCACAGTCAGCCCACGCTGACCTTCGTCGAGCACGTGACCGGCCAGGGCGCGGAGGTGCGGACCACCAGCAACGACTTCGCGCGCCTGATGATCTTCGATCGGACGGTCGCGGTGATCGAGCTGCGCGACGATCCGCTGAGCGCGGCGGTGGTGCGCGATCCGAGCGTGGTCGACTTCATGTACGGGGCCTTCGAGTTCGCCTGGTCGAGCGCGCTGCCGCTGTCCCCCAGCTATGACCGCAGCATGGTGGAGATAGCGTCGGACGACACCAAGGCGATGATCATCAGCCTGCTGGTGGACGGCGTCGACGATCGCGCGATCGCCCGCCGCCTCGGGATCTCCATGCGCACCTGCCAGCGCCACATCTCCGAGATCATGCGGCGGCTCGGCGCGAAGAACCGGCTGCACGCCGGCTACCTCCTGCACCAGCTGCAGGACCGCGAGATCCACTGATGAGAGTTCCGGGTGGGACCTGCCCGCCCGGGAACCGGTCCGACGCTCCGTCAGCCGCGGGCGCGGGCGACCGGGACGATGCAGAGCAGGGCGATGGCCGCCACCGCGGCGGTGAAGACGGCGGCGGTGTCGAGCAGGGTGGTGGCGCCGAGCAGGAGGCCGGTGCCGACCACCGGCAGGGACAGCCCGAGGTAGGCCGAGGTGAAGTAGCCGGAGACCAGTCGGCCGGCCTGGTCGGGGCGGGCGTTGGCGGAGAGCAGGGCCAGACCGGAGCGGAAGGCGAATCCGGCGGCCCCGCCGGACACCGCCGCCCCGACCAGGAAGAGCGACAGCGACACGGCCGGGATCGCCGCGACGACCGACACCAGCCCGGCCGGGAGGACGGCCATGCCGGCGATGACGCCTGTCCGGGGTGCGACCCTGCTGCCCCAGACCTGGGCCAGCGCGGCCGCCGTGAACGCGGTGCCGGGGGCGACGCCGACCATCAGGTGATTGGTGATGTGCAGGCCGTCCCGCAGGAAGGTGCCGGCCAGGGCGGCGAACAGGCCGAGGGTCGCGAACGGGCCGAGCGCGGCGAGCGCCGAGTAGGCGAACGCCGACCGGTGTTCGGCCGGGATGCGCAGGCGCTGCGGGCGGAGGGGGACCGGGCCGGCGGCGCGGACGACGGTCTCCGGGAGCGCGAGCAGGGCGAACCCGGGCAGTAGCAGGGCGGCCAGCGCCAGGTACGGAAGGAGCATCGGGCCGGGGCCGTACTGGACGAGGACGCCGGAGAGCATCGGTCCGATGCCGAGGCCCGCCATGTTGGTCGCCGAGGCCACCAGGGCCGCCTTGCGCCGGTCGGCCAGCAGTTCGCCGAGGTAGGCCGTCGCCGCGCCGGAGGACAGGCCCACGGCGAAGCCGCACAGCAGCCGTCCGCCCAGGATGCCGGGCAGGGTGGGCGAGGCGGCGAACAGGGCGCAGCTGAGCAGGCCCAGACAGAGGGCCACCAGCAGGATCGGGCGGCGGCCGATCCGGTCCGACATGCCGCCGAACAGCAGCAGCGTGCAGAGCGTGCCGAGCGCGTAGGTGGAGAACACCGCCGTCACCAGCAGCGGGGTGAGCCCGAGTTCGTGCGCGTAGAGCGGATAGACCGGGGTGGGCACGGTGGCGCCCGCGATCAGGGTGCACATCAGCCAGGCCACGACCCAGGCGGCCCGGGGTCGGCGGCTGGGGTCCGGGATGCCCGCGGGGGTTCCCGGACCCGACCGGAGGGTCTTCTCGACTGCCATGTCAGGGTTGTCCGTGAGCTCCGTCGGCAGCGTAGGTCCGGCGCATCGCCCGCTTGAGGGCCTTGCCGGTCACGCCGGTGAACTCCTCGCTCCCCTTGGTGAGGATCCGGTCGGCCGGCAGCAGGGCGGCGGCGGTCAGGGTCTCGTTGATCCGCGTCAACAGCCCGTCCAGGTCGGCGGCCGGGTCGGCGAGTTCGACGGCCAGCACCAGCTCCCCGGTGTCCTCCGACTTCACCAGCGAACAGTCCTGCAGCCCGGGGAAGTTGCGCAGGATCAGCTCCTCGGTCTGGGTGCTGTAGACCGTGCCGCGGCTGGTGGTGATGGCGTCCGTGGTGCGGTCGACGTGGTAGAAGCGGCCGTCCTCGTCGCGGAAGGCGAAGTCCCCGGTGAGCCAGTAGCCGCGCACCCGGTTCTTCTCGCTGAGCAGCGAGTTGTTCCAGTAACCAGCCGTCACCGTCGGCGACTTGAGGCCGAGCCGGCCGACCGTGAACGGGCCCAGCGGTTCGTCCTGGTCGTCGAAGACCTGGGCGTCTATCCAGGCGAACGGGCGGCCTATGCAGCGGCCGTAGCGGTCGCTGGTCGGCGTGTGCACCTGGCGGAACATGGCGAAACCGAACTCGGACGAGCCGAAGTTGTCGATGAACAGGGACCCGGGCTGCTGCCGCCCCGAGCGGTCGGTGTGGTTGCCGAGCGCGACCAGCTTGCGGATGTGCTGCTCGTGGTTGGCGTCGCCGGTGCACATCCAGTACGAGATGGAGGCGAAGTCCGCCGGGTCCAGGTCCAGTCGGCAGAGGTCGACGAAGACCTTGGGGAATCCGACCACCAACTGCGGGCGGAAGGCGGCGAACCGCTCGACCAGCCGCTTCGGGGAGCGCTCGGTGGCGAGCATGACGTCCAGGCCGCGCAGCACCCCGGACATCAGCACCGAGATCGCCGAGGCGTGGCTCTGCGGCAGCACGGACAGGATGCGCTCGCCGAGGTCCGCGTCGGCCTGCTGCCTGATGCCGAAGAAGAAGCCGTAGTGGTTGAACTGCACGGCCTTCGGCACGCCGGTGGTGCCGGAGGTGTGGGCGATCAGCACCGGGTCGTTCTCGGTGTGCCGGAAGTACGTGACCTGGTCCGGCGAGTACGGGTCCGCCTCGTAGTAGGGCAGGTCCAGCGCGTCCTTGGCCAGCCGCTCGGGGTCCGAGACCACGGCCACGGCGCCGACCCGCTGGATGAAGGCGCGGGCGGTCTCCGGGTCCAGCGAGCTGTTCAGGAAGACCGGGATCGCTCCGAGCTTGGTCAGCGCGATGTAGTGGATCAGGTACCGCACGCTCTCGCCGAGGAAGACGGCCACCGGATCCTTGGCCCGGATGCCGTCGTGGTGGAAGCCGGCCGCCACCCGGTCGGTCAGTTCGTCCAGCGCGTTCAGGGTGAACCTGTGAACCCGCTCGCCGCCGAGCGTCAGGTACGGCACGTCCAGTTCGATCCGGCTCTGCGCGGCGCCTCGGGTCGCGGCCGCGGCCAGGCGGAAGAGGTTTCCGGCCCCGAGCCGGGGGTCGTCAAGCAGACCACTGCTCATTCTTCGCTGTCGTCCCTCGTCGCGAGCCAGTGCCGCAGGCCGGCCTGGATGTCGTCAGGAATGGGAACGGCCCGGTGCGTCTCCAGGGAGGTGAACACCAGGACCGTCCTGAACCGCGCACGCACCTCGCCGGCGTCGGTGCCGCGGTACTCGTAGCCGATGGTGAGCGACTTGGTGCCGATCCGCTCCACCGCGAGCTCCAGCGTCAGGCTGTCGCCGAGGCGGCTGGGTGCGAGGAAGTCGCACTCCAGCCGGACGGTCGGCACGCCGAGCAGGCGCTTGGTGAACAGGGCGGCGTAGTCGACGCCGAGGCAGCCGCCGAACCAGGCCTCCTGCACCTCGTTCAGCAGCACCAGGTACTGCGGGTAGAAGACGATGCCGGCGGGGTCGCAATGGTGGAAGAAGATCCGGCGTTCCAGCCGGAACCGCCGGCCTTCCGGTTCTCGACTGGCCGGCTGCATGACCGCGTCTCCTTCTCCGGGCTCGATCTTCGCCGCCACTCTCGCCCGGCTCCCGGCGGTCGGGCTCGCGGCTGGCAGGAAGTTGCCATTCCCGGCCCGTGCCGCTGGCAGGAAGCGGTCGATTCGAATGTCCGATCGTTCCCGGACCCGAGGGTGGGTCGTCAAGTCTCCGGAGGAGCCATGGACGCATCGATCCCATCCGCGCACGTCGACACCTTCGCCCGCGACCATCTGCCGCCGGTCGAGGAGTGGCCCGAGATCCTCGTCGACCTGCCCGAGCTGCGCTACCCGCGGCGGCTCAACTGCGCGGCGGAGCTGCTCGACGGGACGATCGGCCGGCTCGGCGGGGACCGGCCCTGCCTGCTGGACCAGGCGGGCACGGTGTGGTCCTACGAACAGGTCGCCGAACTGGTCAACCGGACGGCCGAGGAGCTGGTGCACGGCCACGGCCTGCGGCCGGGCAACCGGGTGCTGCTGCGCGGCCCCAACTCGCCGTGGCTGGCGATCTGCTGGCTGGCCGTGATGAAGATGGGCGGCGTCGCCGTCACCACCATGGCCCTGCTGCGCGCCGTCGAGCTGCGCGAGGTGATCGCCAAGGCCGAGGTGCGGTTCGCGCTGTGCGACGAGCGGTTCACCGAGGAACTGGAGCTCGCGGCCGGGGACGACCTGACCGTGGTCCGGTACGACGTGCACGACGGCGGCGAGCTCGGGCGGCAGGCCAAGGCCCGTACGGGCGTGTTCCCGGCCGTGCCGACGGCTGCCGACGACGTGGCGCTGATCGCCTTCACCTCGGGTACCAGCGGCGTGCCGAAGGCCACCGTGCACTTCCACCGGGACGTGCTGGCCATCGCGGACACCTTCTCCGCCCGGGTGCTCCGGCCCGAGCCGACCGACCTGTTCGCCGGCAGCCCGCCGCTGGGCTTCACCTATGGGCTCGGCGGTCTGCTGATCTTCCCGCTGCGTGTGGGCGCGGCCAGTCTGCTGCTGGAGGAGACCACGCCGGACAAGCTGTTCCGGGCGGTGGCCCGGCACCGGGTGAACGTGCTGTTCACCTCGCCCACGGCCTACCGCCGGGTCCTGGACTCGCTGGACGACTACGATCTGGCGAGCCTGCGGCTGTGCGTCTCGGCCGGCGAGACGCTCCCGTCGGCGACCTGGCAGGCCTTCGAGCGGGCCACCGGGCTGCGGCTGGTCGACGGCATCGGCTCCACCGAGATGCTGCACGTGTTCATCTCGGCCGCCGGCGAGGACATCCGGCCGGGCGCCACCGGCCGGGTGGTCCCGGGCTTCCGCGCGCGGGTCGTGGACGAGAGCGGGGCCGAGGTGCCGGACGGAGTGCCGGGCCTGCTGCAGCTGAAGGGCCCGACCGGCTGCCGCTACCTGGCGGACCCTCGCCAGCGGGCTCAGGTGCGGGACGGATGGACGTTCACCGGTGACGTCTTCATCAAGGACACCGACGGTTACTTCTGGTTCCAGGCGCGCTCCGACGACATGATCGTCAGCTCGGGCTACAACATCGCCGCGCCCGAGGTGGAGAACTCGCTGTTGCGGCACCCGGCGGTCGCGGAGTGCGCGGTGGTGGGCACGCCGGACCCGGGGCGCGGCGAGATCGTCAAGGCGTACGTGGTGCTCGCGGCCGACCACCAGCCGGGAGAGGAACTCGTCGCCGCACTGCAGTCCTTCGTCAAGAGCGACATCGCGCCGTACAAGTACCCGCGCGCGATCGAGTTCACCGCCGACCTGCCGCGCGGCAACACCGGAAAGCTCCTGCGCGGCGCCCTGCGGAAGTGAGCCGCACGGGGGAGCCCGACCGGGGCGATCCCCGTCCGCCGGGTGACGGCGCGTGAGCGGACAGCGGCCGGGCGGACGGACACGCGTGGGTTCCGCCGTCGGGTTCGGGGCGCTGTGAGAGGCTGGGTCGCATGAACCGGTTGGCTGGTGTGACCTCGCCTTATCTGCTTCAGCACGCCGATAACCCGGTCGACTGGTGGCCCTGGGAGCAGGCCGCCTTCGACGAGGCGCGGCGGCGCGGTGTCCCGGTGCTGCTGAGCGTCGGGTACGCGGCTTGCCACTGGTGTCATGTGATGGCACACGAGAGCTTCGAGGACGCCGGGCTCGCCGAGTACCTCAACGAGCGGTTCGTCGCGGTCAAGGTGGACCGGGAGGAGCGGCCCGACGTCGACGCCGTGTACATGGAGGCGGTGCAGGCCGCGACCGGGCAGGGCGGGTGGCCGATGACGGTGTTCCTCACCCCCGACAAGGAGCCGTTCTACTTCGGCACCTACTTCCCGCCGCAGCCCCGGCACGGCATGCCGTCCTTCCGGCAGGTGCTGGAGGGCGTGGACGCCGCCTGGCGGGACCGGCGGCAGGAGGTCGGCGAGGTCGCCGGCCGGATCCGGGCCGACCTGGCCGAGCGGGCCGCCGTCTACTCGGCCGGCGCCCACCACCCGCCCGGCGAGGCCGACCTGCACCAGGCGCTGGTGACCCTCAGCCGGGACTTCGACCAGAACCGCGGTGGCTTCGGCGGCGCGCCCAAGTTCCCGCCGGCCATGGTGCTGGAGTTCCTGCTGCGCCACCACGCCAGGACCGGCTCGGAGGCGGCGCTGGAGATGGCCGTCCGCACCGGCGAGGCGATGGCCCGCGGCGGCATCCACGACCAGCTCGGCGGCGGCTTCGCCCGGTACGCCGTGGACGCCGGCTGGGTGGTGCCGCACTTCGAGAAGATGCTGTACGACAACGCGCTGCTGCTGCGGGTCTACCTGCACCTGTGGCGGGCCACCGGATCGGGCCTCGCCCGCCGGGTCGCGCTGTCCACGGCGGACTTCCTACTGCGCGAACTCCGCACGCCCGAGGGCGCGTTCGCCTCCGCGCTGGACGCCGACAGCCTGGACGAGGAGACCGGGCAGTCCGCCGAGGGCGCGTACTACGCGTGGGAGCCCGGCCAGTTGGTCGACCTGCTGGGCCCCGCCGACGCGGCCACCGCCGCCCGGCTGTTCACCGTCACCGCCGAGGGCACCTTCGAGCACGGCGCCTCGGTGCTCCAACTCCTCGCCGACCCTGAGGACTTCGCCGAGTACGAGACGATCCGGGCGCGGATGGCCGAGGCCCGGACGGCCCGGCCCGCCCCGGCCCGGGACGACAAGGTGGTCGCCGCCTGGAACGGCCTGGCCGTCGCCGCGCTCGCCGAGACCGGCGCCCTGCTGGACCGCCCCGACCTGGTCGAGGCCGCCGAACGCGCCGCCGACCTGCTGCTCGCCGTCCACCTCACCCCCGACGGCCGGCTGCTGCGCACCTCCCGGGACGGCCGGCCCGGCGCCAACGCCGGCGTGCTGGAGGACTACGCGGACACCGCCGAGGGCTTCCTCGCGCTGTACGCCGTCACCGGCGAGGCCTCCTGGCTCCAGCTGGCGGGCGGCCTGCTCGACACCGTGCTCAAGCACTTCACCGACGAGGCCTCCGGTGCGCTCTACGACACCGCCGACGACGCCGAAGAGCTGATCCGCCGCCCGCAGGACCCGACCGACAACGCCACCCCGTCCGGCTGGACGGCCGCCGCCGGGGCGCTGCTCACCTACGCCGCGTACACCGGCTCCGACCGGCACCGCACGGCCGCCGAGCGGGCCCTCGGCGTGGTCGGCGCGCTCGCCGGCCGGGCACCGCGGTTCATCGGCTGGGGCCTCGCCGTCGCCGAGGCGCTGCTCGACGGGCCGCGCGAGGTCGCCGTGATCGGCCCGGACGGCGACCCGGCCACCGCGGCGCTGCGGCGGGCCGCGCTGCTCGGGACGGCGCCGGGCGCGGTGGTCGCGGTCGGCGTGCCCGGGGAGTCCGAGGTGCCGCTGCTGGCCGACCGGCCGCTGATCGGCGGGGCGCCCGCGGCGTACGTCTGCCGGCACTTCGCCTGCGACGCCCCGACCACCGATCCGGCGGCGCTGGCCGAGAAGCTGGGCGTGGCGGTCGAGTAGCCAAATCGTTGGCGCACCGGTCCCGGCCCAGTCCACCATGGGTCATGACCTGGACCTTCAGCACCTCCCTCGACGAGTTCCGCGACCGGGCGGGCGGCTTCCTGGCCGCCCGCCCCGCCGAGAACACCGTCCTGCTCACCATCGCCCACCGGCTCGCCGAGGCCGGCCTGACGGTGTTCGGCGAGCCGCCGGTCTTCGGCTGGTGGCGGGCCGAGGAGGGCGGCCCCGTCGCGGGTGCCTTCCTGCAGACGCCGCCGTTCGACCCCCGGCTCTCCTCCATGCCCCCGGCCGCGGCCGCCGAACTGGCGGTCGAACTGGCCGCCGCCGGGCCCGGGTTCACCACGGTGACCGGCGTCGGCGGGGGAGCCGAGGCGGTCCGCGCCTTCGCCGGCGCCTGGACGGCCGCCACCGGTACCCGGCAGTCCGTCCGCTTCGACGAACGGCTCTACCGGCTCGGCGAGTTGGCCGACCCGCCGCGCCCTCCTACGGGCCGCCACCGGCTGGCCGGCCCGGCCGACCGCGAGCTGGCGATCCGCTGGTACGAGGAGTTCCTGGTCGAGGCCGAGATCGAACTCCCCGACGTCCCACGGGCGGTGGACGAGCGGATCGCGAACGGCTGCCTGCACCTGTGGGAGGACGACGGCCGCCCGGTCGCCCTGGCCGGCAGCAGCCCGGTCCTCGTCGGCATGTCCCGCATCGGCCCGGTCTACACCCCCGCCGCGAGCCGCGGCCACGGCTACGGCACCGCCGTGACCGCCGCGACCTCGGCCCACCTCCTCGCCCATGGCGCCACCGAGGTCCTGCTCTACACGAACCTCGCCAACCCCACCAGCAACTCCATCTACCGGCAGATCGGCTACGTGCCGGTGGAGGACTCCCTGATCATGGACTTCGCCCCGGAGTGAGGGGGGCGGCCGCAGCAGCCGGCTCCGCTCACTCCCAGTCCCAGCGGATCCCCAGCAGGCACGGCCGCAGCGCCGTCGCGACCAGGTGGACGCAGTGGTGGCCGTCGAGGGTGAGCTCCTCGGTCTCGTACGGGTCGGCGCCGGGGGAGTGGAGGGCGAAGCGGTGGCAGCGGACGGGGAGGGCGGCGGGGTGGAAGGTGACCTGGAGGACGTACTGGCCGGCGCCGGCGTTGAAGCCGCGGACGTACTCGCAGCTGGGCTCGGGGGAGGGGGCGTCGTCGAAGCCGTAGCCGAGCAGGTGGGTGTCGCCGGCGCGCAGGCGGCGGTCGAGGAGGAGTTCGGCGGCGAGCAGGTGGTGGGCCTGGTCGCGGCGGATGCGGCCGGGGCGGCAGTTCTCCTCGGCGCGGACGCCGACGCGGGCGATGTCGCTGCCGGGGTCGCCCTGGTAGAGGGCGAGGTAGCGGTCGATGCCGTCGCGGTGGGCGCGCAGGGCGTGCTGGGAGTCGCGGCGGGCGAGCTGGCGGTCGGGGCCGACCCGGATGCGTTCGATGTGGGTGATGGTGTGCAGCCCGGTGTCGCGCGGGCCGGCGAGGGTGGCGAGCAGACCGTCGACGGCCACCGCGGGGGAGATGAGGTCGCGGTAGGGGCGGACGGGTGGGCCGACCGGGGCCGGCTCGGCGGCGCGGCGGGGGCCGAGCAGCCGGGTGAGGGAGTGTTCGGGCAGGTCGAGGACGTCCTCCAGGGCGGCGACGGCGCGCAGTGACTCGGCGCGTTCCGGGCGGCGGCGCCCCTGCTGCCAGTAACTGAGGCTGGTGAGGCCGACGTTGACGCCGCGCAGTGCGAGGTGGCGGCGGATGCGGTGCAGGGCGAGGCCCCGGGTGGAGATCGCGGTGCGCAGGGCGAGGTGGAAGGGGCCGGTGCGCAGGGCGGCGGCGAGGTCGGCTGGGTCGCTCTTGTGGATGGCGGCCTCCTGGGGGCGGGGGTCCGGCTCGGGGACGGCTCGGGCGGTTCGGGGCGGACCGGCTTTTGACCGTGAATATTCACATCGGTGCGGAGGTTTGTCACCGGTCCTGGCCTGCTGCGCGGGGCTTTCGCGGGCGCCGTTCACATCCGCGCCCGTCCGTTCACACCTCGCTCCTGGCCCCACCGAGGGCCGTTGACCCGTACCTGACGAGAGGCGATGCTCGGGGCGCGATCCGGACCGCGCCCCCACACGGCACCTCGCTCCACTCGCGCAAGGAGGCACTTCCCCCATGCCAGTTCCACGAATACGGCTGCGCCGCGCGGTCTCCGTGCTCGCCCTCGGCGTGCTGGGCCCGGCGCTCACCGCCGCGGTGGCCGCACCCGCGATCGCCGCCCCCGCCGCACCCGCGACCGCCGCTCCGGCCGCGCACCAGGACCGGGCCGCCCACCAGGTCCGCGAGGCCGCCGCGCCCGGCAGCACGGCCGACCTGGCCGGCACCTACAAGAAGCTCAACATCACCATGCAGCAGCAACAGCAGACCAACTGGTGCTGGGCGGCGAGCGGGAACACCATCGCCACCTGGTTCGGCTACAACTACAGCCAGAACCAGTTCTGCAACGCCGCGTTCGGCCGTGCCGCCAACTCCTCCTGCCCCAACAGCCAGGCCACGCTGGCCGATGTGCAGAACGGGCTGAACTGGGTCGGCATCAAGCCGGGCTCGTACGTCAACGGGTACCTGAACTACGGCACCGTGCAGTCCGAGGTGAACGCCGACCGCCCGATCGAGACGCGCATCCAGTGGAGCTCGGGCGGCGGCCACATGCACGTCCTGTACGGCTACGACACCGGGAACAACTGGGTCTACTGGGGCGACCCGTGGCCCTCCAACTACCGCTACAACTGGGCGGATTACTGGTACTACGTGAACAACGACACGTTCTCGTGGACCCACTCCCTGTACCGGATCGGCGCGTGAGGGCGACCATGACCGAGACCACGGGCCGCCGTCGGGCCGCCACCACCGTCACCGCCGCCGCCCTGCTCACCGCCGGCCTCGCGTCGGCGCTCGCCCCGGCCGCGTACGCGGACTCGCCGTCCGCCCCGGCCCCGGTGCCCGCCGCCGAGCTGGCACAGGCCCGCAGCGCGGTCCAGGACCCGGCCGTCCTCGACAAGGTCGGCCACTTCTTCGCCCGCAAGGGAGTCCCGCCGACCCGGCAGCTGACCATCGGCGCCGCCGAGGAGGCCCGGGCGGCGAGCGCGGCCGAGCCGCGGCTGGCCGGCGACACCGTGCCGGTGTACCTCCTGGACCCCGGTTTCGTGGCCGGCACCCCGGGCGCGCCCATCGCGAAGGCCGAGTTCACCGCCAGCAAGGTGGTCGCGGCGGACGGGCAGAGCGCCTCGGTCTGGACCGTCCGGCAGGGCGGGGCCTGGAAGGTGGTCAACATCGCCTCGGGCGGTGACGAGAGCGACTACGCGGCGAAGGCGGCGGGCAGCGGCGGCGGCACCGCCTTCCGTGAGCCGCAGGTCAACGCCTGGTACGTGCTGCGCGACGGCCGGGTGCTGCCGCTGGACGACGAGGCCCGGCGCTCGGTGGGCGCGGGTGGGGTCACGCTGGCCGCGTACCAGCAGCTCGTGCACCAGCGGTACGGGGACAAGCTGCCCGGCTCGGCGTACGACCGGGCGGGCAGGGGCGGCGGCTACGAGGCGGACGCCGCGTCGCAGCCCGGCGTCGCGTCGCAGCCCGACACCGCACCCCGGCCCGCCGCCGTGGCGGAGGCCGCGGGCGGCGGTTCGCCGCTACCGGCCGTGACGGCGGTGGCCGCCCTGGGCGCCACCGCGCTGGTGGGCGCGGGCGCCGTGCTGCGGCGGAGGACGGGCGTCCGGCGCGGCTGACGGCGGGCGGGGACCGGTCGGGCCGGCCCCCGCTGCCCGTGCGTACCCCCACGTCGGACACGCGCGCGTAAGAGATAAGAGAACAGTGGGAGTGCCGAACCCGGCCCTCGACCCCGCGGTCGAGGGCCGGGTTCGGCGTTCCCGGGGCGGCCCCGGTGTCTGTCGTCGGACCGGGCGGCGCGGCAGGGCTCTGCCACGCTCCGTGATGTGTCCTGGAAGTGCTGCTTCCACACAAGGAATTGACGCAACGTTGATCTGTCGTTCGCCGCCCCTGGGCAGTCGGCCATGACTGTCGGTAGATACCATGTGGCAATCGGTCAGTGCTGGCCGACGCGTGCCGAGAGCGGAGAAGAGGTGGGGCGGCGGGAGCCGACCACGAGCCCGGCACCGGGAAAGGGGACCGAGGTGGCCGACGCGGACGACAAGCAGATGAGCGCCCAGGTGTGGGGCTCGGCGGTGGTGGTGGGATCGGCGCTGGCCGTGGTCGCGGCCTATCTGATCAACGGTGCCCCGCTGGTCCTGGTGGTCGCCGGGATCGAGACCGTGTTGCTCATGGTCTACGTCGCCCGCCGCTGGCGTGCCCTGTACGGCGGGCCGGCCCCGGTCCGGCACCGCCCGCGCCGCGGCACCCCGGACGCCGCACACTGCGAGCGCTGCCGCCGGGCCCGCGAGGCGCTGGACGCCCGGGAGGCGCGGGCCCGCTCGGCCGGCGCGGTCCGGCGCTCCGGATCCGCGACGCTCCCGACCCCGCCCGTCGCGCCGGGCGAGCCGCACCGGCCGTCGCCCGGGCCCTCCCGGGAGTCGCACGGCGAGCTCCACCGCGCGCACGGGGAGCCGCACGGCGCGCACGGCGAGCCGCACCACGCGCACGGGCTGCCGCAGGACGGGGGCCCGCAGTCCGAGCCCGGTGGCGCCGACCACCCGGCCTACTCGCGCCGCCCGCAGATCCGGGCCCCCTATGAGCGGCCCTGGACGGCGGAACGGGCGGCCGGCCGGTCCGTGGACCGTTCGACCGCCCGTCGGGGTGCGCCGGGCTCAGCCGGCCGCGCTGTACGCCACCAGTGAGACGCCGACGTACTGGACGATGAACGCCCCCAGGGTGAAGGCGTGGAACACCTCGTGGAACCCGAACCAGCGCGGTGAGGGGTTGGGCCGCTTGAGGCCGTACACCACGCCGCCGATGCTGTAGAGCACCCCGCCGACGATCATCAGCACCAGGACGGCGACGCCGCCGGTGCGCAGGAAGTCCGGCAGGAAGAAGGCGGCGGCCCAGCCCAGCGCGAGGTACACCGGCGTGTACAGCCAGCGCGGCGCGCCGACCCAGAAGACCCGGAACGCGATCCCGGCCAGCGCGCCGCCCCAGACCGCCCAGAGCAGCAGCCGCTGGGCGGCGCCCTCGAGCAGCAGCATCGTGAACGGCGTGTAGGTGCCGGCGATGATCAGGAAGATGTTCGCGTGGTCCAGCCGGCGCAGCACGGCGTCCCCGCGCGGTCCCCAGTCGAAGCGGTGGTACACCGCGCTGACCCCGAACAGCAGCCAGGCGCTGACCGAGTAGATCGCGCAGGCGATCTTGGCGGGCCTGGAGTCGGCCAGGCAGATCAGCACGATCCCGGCGGCCACCGTGGCGGGGAACATCCCGGCGTGCAGCCAGCCGCGCCACTTCGGCTTGCTCTCCGTGAGTGCACTCTCCGCGAGCGCAGCAGCAGTCATGCGCAGCATGCTACCCGTTACCTACGGCTCCGTAGGTTACTGACGCGTAGGAAGTGGCGATCATCACTGTTGGACGTTTTGGAGTAATTGAAGTGTGGCGCCGCGCACTCCGTCGGGGGTTCGGCTGGCATATTACTCATCAGTAATCATACTGGCTGTAGTAAAAGATGCGTCAATTTCGACGCTTCGCCGCGTTCCGGCCTTGGGTCCGGAGCTACGCTGCAAGCACCCTCAGACCCCCGCGACGCCATCTCCTCGCCGAGATGGCGTGAAACGGAGCGATCGTGTCGTACGAGATCTCTGCTCTCAGCGCATCCGCGCCCACCCGCCACAAGCAGCTGCTCGCTTGGGTGAGCGAGATCGCCGAGCTCACCCAGCCGGACCGCATCGAGTGGTGCGACGGTTCCGACGAGGAGTACCAGCGCCTCGCGGACCTGCTGGTGGCTCAGGGCACCTTCAAGAAGCTCAACGAGGAGAAGCGCCCCAACTCCTACTACGCCGCCTCGGACCCCACGGACGTGGCGCGCGTGGAGGACCGCACCTTCATCTGCTCCGAGCAGGAGAAGGACGCCGGACCGACCAACAACTGGAAGGCCCCCGCCGAGATGCGGGAGCTGTTCCAGGGCGAGCAGGGCCTCTTCCGGGGCGCGATGAAGGGCCGCACGATGTACGTCGTGCCCTTCTCGATGGGCCCGGTCGGCTCCCCGCTGGCCGCGTACGGCGTCGAGATCACCGACTCCGCCTACGTCGCCGTCTCCATGCGCGTGATGACCCGCATGGGTCAGGCCGTGCTGGACCAGCTCGGCGAGGACGGCGACTTCGTCCGGGCCGTGCACACCGTCGGCGCCCCGCTGGCCGAGGGCCAGGCGGACGTGCCGTGGCCGTGCAACACCACCAAGTACATCTCGCACTTCCCGGAGACCAAGGAGATCTGGTCCTTCGGCTCGGGCTACGGCGGCAACGCCCTGCTCGGCAAGAAGTGCTACGCGCTGCGCATCGCCTCGACCATGGCCCGCGACGAGGGCTGGCTGGCCGAGCACATGCTCATCCTGAAGCTCACCCCGCCCAACGGTGAGGCCAAGTACGTCGCGGCCGCCTTCCCCTCGGCCTGCGGCAAGACCAACCTGGCCATGCTCCAGCCGACGGTCCCGGGCTGGAAGGTCGAGACGATCGGCGACGACATCGCCTGGATGCGCTTCGGCGCCGACGGCCGCCTGTACGCCATCAACCCCGAGGCCGGTTTCTTCGGCGTCGCCCCCGGCACCGGCGTGGACACCAACGCCAACGCCATCGACACCCTCTGGGGCAACACCGTCTTCACCAACGTCGCCCTCACCGACGACGGCGACGTGTGGTGGGAGGGCCTCACCGAGGAGCCCCCGGCGCACCTGACCGACTGGCGCGGCAACGACTGGACCCCCGAGTCCGGCACCCCGGCCGCCCACCCGAACGCCCGCTTCGCCGTCCCGGCCGCGCAGTGCCCGACGATCGCCCCGGAGTGGGAGGACCAGGCGGGCGTGCCGATCTCGGCGATCCTGTTCGGCGGCCGCCGCGCGACCGCCGTCCCGCTGGTGACCGAGTCCTTCGACTGGCAGCACGGCGTCTTCCTCGGCGCCAACATCGCCTCCGAGAAGACCGCCGCCGCCGAGGGCACCGTCGGCGAGCTGCGCCGCGACCCGTTCGCGATGCTCCCGTTCTGCGGCTACAACATGGGTGACTACTTCGCCCACTGGCTGAAGGTCGGCGCCCAGGCCGACGCCGCCAAGCTGCCGAAGATCTACTACGTCAACTGGTTCCGCAAGGACGCCGAGGGCAAGTTCGTCTGGCCCGGCTACGGCGAGAACAGCCGCGTGCTCAAGTGGATCGTCGAGCGCCTGGAGGGCACCGGCGAGGGCGTCGAGACCCCGATCGGCGTGCTGCCGACCGTCGAGGGCTTCGACCTCGGCGACCTGGACCTGTCCAAGGAGGACCTCGACCTGCTCTTCACCGTGGACGCCGACATCTGGCGCCAGGAGGCCGCCCTCGTGCCGGCCCACCTGGAGACCTTCGGCGACCACACCCCGAAGGAGCTGTGGGACGAGTACCGGAACCTCGTCGCGCGTCTCGGCTGAGCCTGAGCCTCAGCCGCGACAGAGGCGGGCGCGCGGCACGAACCGCGCGCCCCGCTGAGCGGCAGGACGGCCGGAGTTCCGCCGGGCGATCTTTCCCCGACCAAGGAGATCGCCCGGGCCGGAGCTCCGGCCGTAGTGTTTCACTGCTGGACGTAACCGCCGAGGAAGTCGCCGATCCGGGTCACCGCGTCGGTGATCTCCTCCGCCCGGGGCAGCGTGACCAGCCGGAAGTGGTCCGGCTCGGGCCAGTTGAAACCGGTGCCCTGGACCAGCAGGATGCGCTGGGAGCGCAGCAGGTCCAGCACCATCCGGGCGTCGTCCCTGATCTTGTGGACCTTGGGGTCCAGCCGGGGGAAGGCGTACAGCGCGCCCTTGGGCTTGACGCAGCTGACCCCCGGGATCCGGTTCAGCAGTTCGTACGCGGCGTCGCGCGAGGCGTGCAGCCGGCCGCCGGGCAGCACCAGGTCGCGGATCGACTGCCGCCCGCCGAGCGCGGCGGCCACCGCGTGCTGCGCGGGCATGTTGGCGCACAGCCGCATCGAGGCGAGCACGGTCAGGCCCTCGATGTAGCTGCGGGCCCGGTGCCGGTCGCCGGACAGCACCATCCAGCCGGAGCGGAAGCCCGCGACCCGGTACGCCTTGGACAGTCCGTTGAAGGTGACGCAGAAGAGGTCCGGGGCCAGGGTGGCCAGCGGGACGTGTTCGGCGTCGTCGTAGAGGATCTTGTCGTAGATCTCGTCCGCGTAGACCACCAGGTCGTGCCGGCGGGCGATCTCCGTGATGCCCTCCAGCACCTCGCGCGGGTAGACCGCGCCGGTGGGGTTGTTCGGGTTGATCACCACGATGGCCCTGGTCCGGTCGGTGACCTTGGACTCGATGTCGGCGAGGTCCGGGTACCACTCGGACTGCTCGTCGCAGCGGTAGTGCACCGCGGTGCCGCCGGCCAGTGAGACCGAGGCGGTCCACAGCGGGTAGTCCGGGGCCGGGACGAGCACCTCGTCGCCGTCGTCCAGCAGCGCGGTCATGGCCAGCTGGATCAGTTCGGAGACGCCGTTGCCGAGGAAGACGTCGTCGACGCCCAGGCCGTGCAGCCCGCGCTCCTCGTAGTGCATGACCACCGCGCGGCGCGCGGACAGCAGACCCTTGGAGTCGCCGTAGCCGTGGGCGTCGGCGAGGTTGCGCAGGATGTCCTGGAGGATCTCCGGGGGCGCCTCGAAACCGAAGATGGCCGGGTTGCCGGTGTTGAGCTTGAGGATGCGGTGGCCCTGTTCCTCCAGCCGCATCGCCTCGTCGAGCACCGGGCCGCGGATGTCGTAGCAGACATTGGCGAGCTTGCTGGACTGGATGACCTGCATGTCCGCCTACTTTAGGGGTACGGAGGGGCCGTGCGGTGGGCCTTCGCGGGGGTGCTTCCGCGGGTCTGAACGGCCCCCTTGGATCGGCAGGCGGGGGTGGCGGGCGGCCTTCCGAACCAGCAGTCGAATGTCCGGAATGCTCCTGTATGCGAGGGGCGTCGCCGTACTGCCGTGCGGAACGAGACGGACGGCACACCGTCCGGCCGCCCGGCGCGGGAGGATGTGCCCGACGTGTCGGTCGAGGAGGTCGAGGTGGGGGGTGCGTCGATGGTCCCGGTCGTGCCGGTGGCGGCGCTGGTCGGTCTGCTGGCGGCCGCGCCGCTGCGCGGGCTGATCGCCCGGTTCGCGGTGCCGGAGGGCGAGCCGTGGTGTGACGGCTGCCCGGCGTGCGGCCGCACGGTGCGCCTGCTGCCGCCGACCGGGCGCTGCCCGGGCTGCCGGGAGCGGCTGGGCGCCGGCCCCTGGGCGGTGGAGGCCGTCGCGGTGGCGGTCGCCGTCGCGGTGGCGTACGCGGCGGACGGGCTGGTGGTGGTGACCCTGGCGCTGGCCTGGGCGGCGACGCTCGGCGTGGCGCTCGGCTTCGTCGACGCGCGGGTGCGCCGGCTGCCGTACCGGCTGACCGTGCCGCTGCTCGGCGGGGTGACGGCGCTGCTGCTGGCGGCGGCGCCGAGCGCGGGGCCCGCGGTGGCGCTGCGCTGCCTGCTGGCCGCGCTCGCGGTCGGGGCCGTGCTCGAACTGGCCGTCTGGCTGGGCGCGTTGGGCCCCGGGGACTCCCCGCTCGGGCTTGCCCTGGGCGGGCTGCTGGGTTGGTACGGCTGGTCGGTGGCGCTCGGTGGGCTGTTCGCCGCGATGGTCCTCGCCGGGCTGTGGGGCACCCTGCGAGCCCTCGCCGCGCTGGCCCGCCGCCGCCCGGTGCGCGGACTGGACGTTCCGGTCGGCCCGTTCCTGCTGCTCGGGGCGCTCGTCGCGGTCCTTGCTCGGTGAGCGCGCGCCCCTCGGCACCGGACTCGGCGGCGCCCCGGCGTCCGTGGAGGGGCGGCGCTGATAAGAGGGGACGACGGTAGTAAAGGGGAGAGGAACGGAAGGGCCCGCCGCACCGGTCGGTGCGACGGGCCCCGCCGCCGACGCGCAGGCCCCACCCTCAAGGAGCGGCGCGCCGGGGGAGTTGAGCTCTGGTGGCCGTGACGGTGGCCGCGGCCGTGAGGTGACCGCGGCCGGGCGCCGTTACGGCATCTTGTGGACGAACGGGCCGACCGCGTTGGAGAACGCGTTGCCGTTGTTGACGTCCCAGTTGGTCGACCAGGTCATCGCGCCGCGGATGGTCGGCCACTTGGCCGGCGGCACGAAGCTGCCGCAGTTGTTGCCCGTGGCCAGGCAGTCCAGCGCGTTGTTCACCACGGTCGGTGAGACGTAGCCGCCGCCCGCCGCCTTGGTGGAGGCCGGGACGCCGATGCCCACCTGGTCCGGCCGCAGCCCGCCCTGGATCTGGGTGCAGACCTGCGAGGTGATGAAGTCGATGGTGCCCTGGTTGTAGACCTTGCCGTCGCAGCCGTTCATGCCACCCGAGTTGTAGAACTGGGTGTTGACGACGGTGAGGATGTCCTTGGTCTTCAGCGCCAGCTGGAAGTAGGCGCCGGAGGTGTTGTACATCCCGATGGTCTCGGGGGCCATGGTCAGGACGAAGCCGGGGCCGACCTTGGCCTGCAGGGCGTGCAGCGCGTCGCCGAGCGGGCCGGCCTGGACGCCGTTCTCCAGGTCGACGTCGATGCCGTCGAAGCCGTAGTCCTTGATGATCGCGTAGGCGCTGTCGACGAAGTTGGCGCCGGCGGTGGCGTCCCCGACGGTGATCGCGCCGTTCTGGCCGCCGATGGAGAGGACGACCTTCTTGCCGGCCGCCTGCTTGGCCTTGATGTCGGCGCGGAACTGGGCGTCGCTGTAGCCGCCGAGCGCCTTGGACAGGCCCGGGTCCAGGGTGAAGCTGATCGCGCCGGTCCTGGTCGGCACGGCGTCGGCGAAGGACACCGCGATGATGTCGTAGGCGCTCTGGACGTCGCCCAGTCGCTGCACGGTCGAGTTGTTGTCGAAGTTCTGCCAGTAGCCGGTGACCACGTGGGCGGGCAGGCCGGTGGCCGGCGGGGTGGTGTTGGTCGGCGTGGCGGTGGGGGTCGGCGTCGTGGTCCCGGTGGGCGTCGCGGTGGGGGTCGGGCTCGCCGTCTGGGTGGGCGTCGCGGTCGCCGTGGGGGAGGCGGTGGCCGTCGGCGTGGCGGTGGGGGTCGCGGTCGGCGACGGGGTGCCGGTGCCGCCGGGGCCGACCAGCGCGACGTCGTCGGCCAGGTAGGCGCTCTGGCCGTACCAGCCGTGCAGGTAGACGGTGACGCTGGTGGCGTTCGCCCCGGTGGTGAAGGTGGTGGACAACTGGTTCCAGCTGTTCTGGTTCGACCAGACGGACGGGTCGGTGCCGCCGGTGCCGCGCGCGCCGAGGTAGACGTACGGGCCCTGGACCCAGGCGCTCAGCGTGTAGCTGGTGTTGGGCAGCACGCTGATGGTCTGGGTGCACTCGGCGGTGTCGCCGGCGCCCGGGGTGGCCTGGAGCGCGCCGGTGCCGGAGTGGACCGGGGAGGAGACCGTGGTCGCGGCGCCGGTGCAGGTCCAGCCCCCGAGCCCGCCGTCGAAGCCGCCGTTGTTGACCAGGTTGCCGACCGCCGCGCTGGCACCGCCGGCGAAGAGGGCCAGGCCGCCGCCGGCCAGGGCGAGGGCGGTGGCACCGGCCGCGACGGCCGGAAGGGGGCTGCGCCGGCGCTTGTGCGAGGACTGGTTCAGCGTGCGGGCCATGGGGCGACGCTCCTGGGGGAGGAGCGGCCGCCGCGGTGGGGGGCGCGGCGGCCGCGTGTGGGGGAGGGGAGGTCCGAAGTGAGCCTGCGGGGCGGAGCCGGAGGATCGTTCCGTCCCGGATCAAAAGCTGGACTAGACCATTGCTGGTCGTCAAGCATCGGAAGGACGGCTTACGGTTCCGTTAAGGATTCGGAGACCGTTCCGTGTCCGCGCCCCGGGGGCCGCGGAACGCGCCCGTCGCCCGTCCGGACGAGCCCCGACACGCCCGTCGGGACAGACTTCGCACAGGACCGTGACCAGACCGCTACCTGGGGCTTTACCGTGCACCTGCCCGCCGGAGTAGGCTGCGCCGGGGGCGGTGACGCACCAGATGCAACGAGCAAAGAGGGGCCGGCAAACATGGGTCTGCGCGATGTCGTCGAACGGACGCCGGGGCTGCGCACCATGCTCGGAGGGATGTACGGGCTCTACGGCCGGCGGGTCGAGGTCCACCTCGCGAGCACCCCGCGCCACATCGGAGTGATCCTGGACGGCAACCGCCGCTGGGCCAAGGCGGCCGGCGGCTCCACCGCGTACGGCCACCAGCGCGGCGCCGACAAGATCAGCGAGTTCCTCGGCTGGTGCGACGAGACCCACGTCAAGGTCGTCACCCTCTGGATGCTCTCCACCGACAACCTGGACCGGCCGGCCGACGAGCTCGTCCCGCTGCTCGGCATCATCGAGGACACCGTCACCGGACTGGCCGCCGCCCGCCGCTGGCGGGTCAACCCGGTCGGCGCGCTGGACCTGCTGCCGCAGCACACCGCCGACGTGCTCAAGCGGGCCGCCGAGCAGACCGCCGACATCGACGGCATAACGGTCAACGTCGCGGTCGGCTACGGCGGCCGGCACGAGATCGCCGACGCCGTCCGCTCGCTGCTCCAGGAGCAGGCCGGGCGCGGCACCTCGATCGAGGAACTGGCCGAGATCCTGACCGTCGAGCACATCGCCGAGCACCTGTACACCCGCAACCAGCCCGACCCGGACCTGATCATCCGCACCTCGGGCGAGCAGCGACTGTCCGGCTTCCTGCTCTGGCAGAGCGCGCACAGCGAGTTCTACTTCTGCGAGGCGTACTGGCCGGCCTTCCGCAAGGTCGACTTCCTGCGCGCGCTGCGCGCGTACGAACAGCGCAACCGCCGGATGGGGTTGTAGCCCCGGGCAGCCCCGCCGGCCCCGGCGCGGCACCTCGGCCGGCCCCGGCCCTCCGGAGGAAATGACCGCCGTAGGCCTGGCCTACCCGGCGCCCGCGCGAGGCCAAACGTTCACCGGCGATGATCCGTCAGTTCGCCGGGGGCGCGAATGCACCGTTCCCCGCCTGGGAATACTCCAGTCAGACCGGCCCCGAGGCCACCGGGGCAGCGGGGGCCGGCTTGCCGCGGATGACGCAGGGTCATCCGCTCTGGAGGCCTAGTGGTCAGTTCCAAGAGCCGCCGGACACCAGACCGGCGCACGTACGTTCTCGACACCAGCGTGCTCCTGGCGGACCCGCTCGCCATGAGCCGCTTCGAGGAGCACGAGGTCGTCCTCCCGGTGGTGGTCGTCACCGAGCTGGAGGCCAAGCGGCACCACCCGGAGCTGGGCTACTTCGCCCGCCAGGCGCTGCGACTGCTCGACGACTACCGCATCCGCCACGGCCGGCTCGACGAGCCGATCCCGGTCGGCGAGCTCGGCGGCACCATCCGCGTCGAGCTCAACCACTCCGACGTGTCGATACTGCCGGTCGGCTACCGCGCCGGCGGCGGTGAGGCGGACACCAGGATCCTCGCGGTCGCCCGCAACCTCCAGGCCGAGGGCTACGACGTCACCGTCGTGTCCAAGGACCTGCCGCTGCGGATCAAGGCCAGCTCGGTGGGCCTGCTGGCCGAGGAGTACCGGGCCGAGCTGGCGATCACCTCGGGCTGGACGGGCATGTCCGAGCTGCACGTCCCGGCCGACCAGGTGGACGCGCTGTTCTCGGCCGGCCACGACGCCGGGGTGGACGTCGACGGGGCCGCCGAGCTGCCCGTCCACACCGGACTGGTGCTGACCTCGGAGCGCGGCCGCGCGCTCGGCCGGGTCACCGGCGACGGCCGGGTGCGGCTGGTGCGCGGCGAGCGCGAGGCGTTCGGGCTGCGCGGGCGCAGCGCCGAGCAGCGGGTGGCGCTGGACCTGCTGCTCGACCCGGAGATCGGGATCGTCTCGATGGGCGGCCGGGCCGGCACCGGGAAGTCGGCGCTGGCGCTGTGCGCGGGGCTGGAGGCGGTGCTGGAGCGGAGGCAGCACCGCAAGGTGATGGTCTTCCGGCCGCTGTACGCGGTCGGCGGGCAGGAGCTGGGCTACCTGCCCGGCTCCGAGGCGGAGAAGATGGGCCCCTGGGCGCAGGCGGTCTTCGACACCCTCTCCGCCGTCACCACCCCGGACGTGATCGAGGAGGTCATCTCCCGCGGGATGCTGGAGGTGCTGCCGCTGACCCACATCCGGGGGCGCTCGCTGCACGACGCCTTCGTGATCGTGGACGAGGCGCAGTCGCTGGAGCGGAACGTCCTGCTGACGGTGCTGTCCCGGATCGGCCAGGGCTCGCGGGTGGTGCTCACCCACGACGTGGCGCAGCGGGACAACCTCCGGGTGGGCCGCTACGACGGGGTGGTGGCGGTGGTGGAGAAGCTGAAGGGTCATCCGCTCTTCGCCCACATCACGCTGACCCGCTCGGAGCGTTCGCCGATCGCGGCGCTGGTCACGGAGATGCTGGAGGACATCCACCCGTGATCCGCCCGTAGTAGGGCATAGTCGGACAATATGGTCAACTCATGGCCAGGGGTCCGTTCCTGACGGAGCGGGCCCCGCCCGTTTCATCACATCGAGTGCTTTCTGTCCAGGGAACTGCCGTACGGTGGATGTGACATGCGCCACGCGGGCGGGAATTGCGTCGACAGTGCCCGGTGCGGCATGGTGAGGGTTCTGTCAGGCCCCGCGTACGGCGCGGCAGGGCTCCCGGACTCCGGGGGTCAGGCCCCGGAAGGTCCGCCAACTCCGGTCGGTGGACACACAATTGAAGACCGTTGAGCCGTACGCCGCCCGATTCCAACGCCCGGTCGCCTCACCTCGGCCGGACGCCGGGCCAGCACCTCCCGTGACCAGAGCACCATGCGGAGGTCCGTGCCAAGGGGCACGTTGCGCCCGTACGGTCACGCGTGGGCGATGCTGGAAGGAATCCATGTGACTCGGATCTCGGTCCGGGGAGTTGCTGTGGCCTCCGCCACCGCCGTCACCGCTGTCGGTGCCGTCGTTGGTATGGCCTCGGGCAGCGAGGGCAAGACCACGCAGACGGTCGACGTCGCCGGCGCGACCCTGCTTGCCGAAGTCCCCTCTGGCGCCCAGGCGCAGACCATCAGTGACAACATCGGCCAGCAGGCATCCGCCCAGCAGGCCTCCGCCGACGCCGCCGCCAAGGCCGCCGCGGAGCAGAAGGCTGCCGAGGAGGCCGCGCGCCAGCAGGCCGCCGCGGACGCCCAGGCCAAGGCCGACGCCCAGGCCAAGGCGGACGCGGAGCAGGCCGCCAAGGCCGCGGACGAGAAGCGCAAGGCCGACGAGGCCGCCGCGAACCGTTCCAAGGCCCGGTCCGCGATGACCGCGGTCGAGGACAGCGCGCCGCCCGTCTCGGTCAGCCCCGGCTCGGTCCAGGACCTGGCCCGGCAGATCGTCGGCAACGACGCGCAGTTCCAGTGCTTCAGCCAGATCGTGAAGCGCGAGAGCGGCTGGGACTACACCGCGACCAACAAGAGCTCCGGCGCGTACGGTCTGGTCCAGGCGCTGCCCGGCACCAAGATGGCCTCGGCCGGTGCCGACTGGCGCACCAACCCGGCCACCCAGATCAAGTGGGGCCTCAGCTACATGAACTCCCGCTACGGCAGTCCCTGCGGCGCGTGGTCGTTCTGGCAGGGTCACAACTGGTACTAGGAACGGCGGCCGCTCCGGCGGCGCGGTTCCGCACGGCCCCCGGCCGTCCGTCCTCCTCGGACGGGCGACCGGGGGCCGTGGCGTTCTCCGGTCACGTGCGGTGCGTGGCGCGTGGCGCGCGGTGGGAGCGGGAGGACCGCGCCGCCCGGGCTGCGCTGACCAGTGCGCCCTCGGACGGTGCGGTCCCGGTTGCGGACGCGGGGCGCGGGAAGGGGTCCTGGTAGCCTCCCGCACCGGCTGGTCCGCCGACAGTTGGCCGTGGGGCGACCTCGGTGGCTCGGCTCCGGGGTCTCGTCCCGACTCCTCCCCAGCGAACTGTGCCCGAAACCAGGTGGAACCTGGCGTTTTGTCCGGTTCATCGGGATGGTCGGTTCGGGTCGAACGGACCGGCGGCCGGAATTGCCACAGCCACGGCGGGTAGCGTCATCCCTGACGGCCGCGGCGGGACCCGCGGCGTGCCGCCGGCACGGCGGGTTCGGCAGGGGAGCGGTGGTAGCGAGGATGGCGCGGGGCGGAAAGGCCTTCAAGGCCGTGGCCAAGGGCATGGCCGTGGTGGCGAGCGCGGCCGCCGTGATCGAACGGCGCCGGCGGGCCGCCATGGCGGCCGACCCGCACGAGCCGGTCCTCCCGGGGCCGGCTCACCCCGAACCGGCCGAGGCACACGTGCCGGCGCTGGTGGACGGGCACGCCCCGGCACTCGCCGAGGTGCCCGGCCCGGTTCCGGCGCCCCGGGTCGACCCGGGCCCGGTGGCCGAGGCCCTCCCGCCGTCCGCCGCGGCGGCCCCGGCCGCCCCGCCCGCACCGGTCGCGCACGCCGGCCTCGGGCGGGAGCACCACCCCGGCCGCCCGGCCACGCCCGCCGAGGCGGTGCCGTGGGGGCTGCGGGTGGCCGCCGAGTCGACCTGGCGGCTGCTGCTGCTCGGCGCCGCGCTCTACGTCGTCTTCTACGTGGTCGACATGTTGCGGCTGGTCGCCTTCTCGGTGCTGGCCTCGCTGCTGATCACCGCGCTGCTGGAGCCCTCGGTCTCCTGGCTGCGCCGGCGCGGGGTGCCGCGCTCGCTGGCGGCGGGCGGGGTGTTCCTCAGTGGTCTGGCCGGGATCGGACTGGTCGGCTGGTTCGTGGTCTGGCAGGTGTCGACCAACCTCTCGGACGTCACCACCCAGGTGAAGACCGGCGTCAACCAGCTGCGGGACTGGATGGTCACCGGGCCGCTGCACCTGACCCAGCAGCAGATCACCGACTTCGCCAACCAGATCACCAAGGCCATCACCACCAACACCGACCAGCTCACCTCGGCCTCGATCACCGGCGCGCAGATCGCCGTCGAGGTGCTGACCGCGCTGCTGATGACCTTCTTCACCACCTTCTTCTTCCTCTACGACGGCGGGAAGATCTGGAACTGGGCGCTGCGCGGCCTGCCCCGGCACTCCCGGTTCGCGATGGCCGGGGCCGGCCCGAAGGCCTGGACGACGCTCACCGCCTATGTGCGCGGCACGGTCTGCGTGGCCTTCATCGACGCGCTCTGCATCGGCATCGGCGTCGACCTGCTGGGCGTGCCGCTGGCCCTGCCGCTGGCCGTGATCATCTTCCTGGGCGCCTTCGTCCCGCTGGTCGGTGCGCTGATCACCGGCACCGTCGCGGTGCTGATCGCGCTGGTCACCCAGGGGCCGTGGACGGCGCTGATGGTGCTGGTGGTGCTGGTGGTGGTGATGCAGGTGGAGAGCCACATCCTCCAGCCGCTGATCCTCGGCCGGGCCGTCCGGGTCCACCCGCTCGGCGTCGTGCTCGGCGTCGCGGCCGGCGGGATCATCGGCGGCATCGGCGGCGCGGTGGTCGCCGTCCCGCTGATCGCCGTCACCAACACCGTGGTCGCCCACCTGCGCCGCCGCAACGAGGCCGGCCAGGCCGTCTTCACCGCGCTCGAGGCCGCCCGCGAGGCCGCCGAGCGCACCGTGGCCGCCCCGGCGGGGTCCCCGCAGCCGCAGCCGCCGTCGAAGGCGTAGCCCGCGGCGGAGCAGCCGGCGCGTACGCCGACGGGCCCCTCCCGGACATGGTGTCCGGGAGGGGCCCGTCGGCGTACGCGGGTGCGTCAGGCGTTGGCGAGGGCGGCCTCGGAGTCGAGGACGCCGGCCACGGCCTGGAGGACGGCGGCGATCTTCATCGAGGCCTGGACGACCTCGCGCTCGACACCGGCCTTGCGCAGCACGGCCTCGTGCGAGTCGAGGCACTGGCCGCAGCCGTTGATGGCCGAGACCGCGAAGCACCAGAGCTCG
Organism: Kitasatospora sp. NPDC096204; assembly: GCF_044763205.1. Lineage (NCBI taxonomy): Bacteria > Bacillati > Actinomycetota > Actinomycetes > Kitasatosporales > Streptomycetaceae > Kitasatospora > Kitasatospora sp. NPDC096204. Next base: position 424,319 of record NZ_JBIWFT010000003.1, on the reverse strand, counting down.
AAGTCGACCTTCTCGACGCCCGGGGTGCCGATGATGTTCATCCGCAGACCGGCCCGCATCGTGCTGTACTCCTTGTCGGAGAGCAGGTGCAGCGTCCGGTAGTAGACGTTGTTCATCCCCATGATCGCGGCCGCGCCCTTGGCGGCGGTGTACGCCTCCGGGGAGAGGTTGGCCTTGGCCTCGGGCTCCAGCTCGCGCAGCAGGCCGGGGCTGCGGGTGGCCATCGCGCAGGACAGCACGGTGCCCCAGAGCTGCTGGGCGGGGAGGTCGGAGTTGCCGATGACCGAGCCCAGGTTGAGCTTGAGGTCCTTGGCGTAGTCCGGGAGGGCGGCCTTCAGGTCGTCGAGAGCCATGGGTCAGCCCGCCAGCAGGGCCTGGGCGTCGAGGGTGTCCTCGCCCTTGCTCCAGTTGCACGGGCACAGCTCGTCGGTCTGCAGGGCGTCCAGCACCCGCAGGACCTCCTTGGGGTTACGGCCGACGGAGCCGGCGGTGACCATGACGAACTGGATCTCGTTGTTCGGGTCGACGATGAAGACGGCGCGCTGGGCGGTGCCGTCCTCGTTCTCGACGCCGCAGTCGCGCATCAGGTCGTGCTTGATGTCGGCCAGCATCGGGAAGGGCAGGTCGCGCAGGTCCTTGTGGTCCTTGCGCCAGGCGTGGTGCACGAACTCGGAGTCGCCGGAGACGCCGAGGATCTGGGCGTCGCGGTCGGCGAACTCGTCGTTCAGCTTGCCGAACGCGGCGATCTCGGTCGGGCAGACGAAGGTGAAGTCCATCGGCCAGAAGAAGACGACCTTCCACTTGCCCTCGTAGGACTTGTGGTTGATGTCGGCGAAGGCGCTCGCGGCGTCCAGGTCGACACAGGCCTTGAGGTCGAACTCGGGGAACTTGTCACCGATCGTGAGCACGTTCGCTTCTCCTGAGGTGAGATGAGGGGATTGTCCGGAATCCGGACACCACTCACGATTCCACATCGTGGACTGATCAGGGAAATAGCTACACTGGATGTATCTGATCGGAGATTGCTATCAGTACCGAACTTCCCACGTCGCGCCCGGCCTCCCGCAGGAACGGCGGCGCCCCGTCGGACCCTGCTGTGGCGAGTGCCACAGTCCGCAGCCCGCGCACTCCGACCGTCGCCCAGCTGAGGGCCTTCGTCGCGGTGGCCGAACACCGGCACTTCCGGGAGGCCGCCGCCGCCACCGGGACGAGCCAGCCCGCGCTGTCCGGAGCGGTCGCGGCGCTGGAGGAGTCGCTGGGCGCGCAGCTGGTCGAGCGTACGACGCGCAAGGTGATCGTCACTCCACTGGGGGAGCGGGTGCACCGGCACGCCCGCCGGGTGCTCGCCTCGCTCCAGGCCCTCACCGAGGAGGTCGAGGCCGCCCGCCGCCCGTTCACCGGGCCGCTGCACCTGGGCGTCATCCCGACCGTGGCGCCCTACCTGCTGCCCACCGTGCTGCGGCTGGTCCGCGACCGCTTCCCGGACCTGGAGCCGCACGTCCACGAGGAGCGCACCCCCTCGCTGCTGGAGGGCCTGGCCGCCGGGCGGCTGGACGTCCTGCTGCTCGCGCTGCCGGCCGGCGGGGTCTCGCCGACCCTGGACATCCCGCTGTTCGACGAGGACTTCGTCCTGCTCACCCCGCCCGGGCACCCGCTCGCCGGGCGGATCGACGTGCCGCGCGACGTGCTGCTCGACCTGGACGTGCTGCTGCTGGAGGAGGGCCACTGCCTGCGCGACCAGGCGCTGGACATCTGCCGTGAGGTCGGCGCCGACCCGACGGGCTCGATCACCCGCGCGGCCGGCCTGTCCACCCTGGTCCAGCTGGTCGCCGGCGGCCTCGGGGTGACCCTGCTGCCCGCCACCGCGCTGGACGTCGAGGCCGGGCGCACCGACCGGCTGGCCGCCGTCCGCTTCGCCGCCCCGGCGCCCGGCCGCCGGATCGGGCTGGCCGTCCGGCCGGGCTCGGCCCGCGGGGCCGAGTACGAGCGCTTCGCGGCCGCGCTGCGCGAGGTGCTGGTCGAGCTGCCGGTCCGGATCGTCGCCTAGGCCGCCGGTCCGGACCGTCGCCCGGGGCCTGCCGCCCGGGTCAGCCCTCGGCGCTCGCCGCCGCCGGGGCGCCCAGGCAGAGCCCGACCGTCGTCGCGACCAGCAGCTCCAGCGCGTCCAGGGTGTCCTGGTCGGGCCGGTCGCCGGGGCGGCGCAGGGTGAGGTGGCGGGCCGTCAGGCCGTCGAAGCCGCCGAGGAAGTGGACGGCGATCCGGCGGGCGGGCAGCGCCAGGGTCAGGCCGTGGGCGGCCGCGAGGGCGCCGAGCATCTCGGTGGCGGTGCCCTCGATGTCGTGCTGGAGCCCGAGCATGATCTCCTGCATGTCCGGGTCGCGCATGGCCAGCGCCCCGAACTCGCTCAGCAGCACGCAGCGCCCGTGCTCGCCGGTGGCGGCCTCCCAGAGCGCGTGCACCAGGGTGCGGACCTGCTCGCCGAACGCCCCGTCGCCGGGGGAGGCGGCGCGCACCTCGCCGACGAAGTCGGACTTCAGCTGCTCGACGACGGCCCGGTAGAGGTCCTTCTTGGTGCCGAAGGTGTAGTGCACCGTCGCCTGCGCCACGCCGAGCTCGGCCGCGATCGCTCGGGTGCTGCCGGCCGCGATTCCCTCCCTGGTCATCAGGTCGATCGCGGCCTGGACCAGTTGTGGTCGGCGTTCGGAGGCGGGGACATGAGCCATCCAGTCAGGGTAGCGCCACGGGCGGGCAACTGCGTCGTTTGATCTTGTCGATCAACTTTGTCACTCGACAAAGTTCGGTCTACGGTGGGACCCGACCTGCCCTGACCGAACCGAGGGACCGCCGATGGCCACGTACCTGTACCGACTGGGCCGATACTGCTTCCGGCGACGGCGAGCCGTCGTCGCCGTCTGGATCGCCGTGCTCATCGCCATCGGCGGGGCCGCGGGCGCCTTCGCCGGCAAGACCAGCGACGAGTTCAAGGTCCCGGGCACCGAGGCCCAGGCCACCCTGGACCGGATCAAGGACACCTTCCCGGCGCAGGGCCACGGCTCCGCGCAGGTCGTCTTCGCCGCCGGTGCGCCTGGCGGCGTCGCCACGCCCGAGGCGGGCAAGGCGGTCGGCGAGGCCGTCGCCCGGATCGCCGGGGTGCCGGGCGTGGCCGCGGTGCCCGACCCGTACGCCACCGGCGCGCTCTCGCCGGACGGGAAGGTCGCGATCGCCCTGGTCTCGTTCGACCACAAGCTCGCCGACGTCACCGACCAGCAGCGCGAGGCCGTGAAGGCCGCCGCCGAGCCGGCCCGCGCGGCCGGGCTGGACGTGGCCTTCGGCGGCGACGCGTACAACACGATGGCCCAGATCGAGGGCGGCAGCGAGGCGATCGGCCTGGTGATGGCCGGGGTGGTCCTGGTGGTCACCCTCGGCACGCTGGTCGCCGCCGGACTGCCGCTGCTGACCGCGCTGGTCGGCGTCGGCGTGACGATGGCCGGCCTGCTGGCGCTCACCGGCTCCTTCGAGATCATCACCACCGCGCCGGTGCTGGCCCTGATGGTCGGCCTCGCCGTCGGCATCGACTACGCGCTGTTCATCCTGTTCCGGCACCGCCGCCACCTGGACGAGGGCCTGGAGCCGGAGGAGGCCGCCGCCCGGGCCACCGCGACCGCGGGCAGCGCCGTCGTCTTCGCCGGCCTGACCGTGGTCGTCGCGCTCGCCGGACTCGCCGTCGCGGGCGTCCCCTTCCTCACCGTGATGGGCCTGGCCGCCTCCGGTGCCGTCGTGGTGGCCGTCCTGGTCGCGATCACGCTGCTGCCCGCCGTGCTGGGCTTCACCGGCCGGGCCATCGACCGGCTGCCGATCTGGAAGCGGGCCCTGACCGCCAACGGCCGCACCACCATGGGCGAGCGCTGGGGCCGCTTCGTGGTCCGCCGCCCGCTGCCCGTGCTGCTGGTCTCACTGGCCGGGCTGGGCGCCCTGGCGGTGCCCGCCGCGAGCCTGGACCTCGGCCTGCCGAGCGGCGGTTCGCAGGCCGTCGGGACGGACGCCCGCAAGGCCTACGACCTGGTGGGCGAGAGCTTCGGGCCGGGCTTCAACGCGCCGCTGGTGGTCGTCGTGGACGCCCACGGCGCGCCGCGGCCCGAGCAGGCGGTGCAGGGCGTGGCCGCGAAGCTCCGGACCCTCGACGGCGTCGGGACGCTGCTGCCGCCGACCGTCGACCAGGCGAGCGGCACCGCGCTGGTGACCGTCATCCCGCGGACCGGCCCGGACCACGCGGACACCAAGGCGCTGGTCAACGAGATCCGCGACCAGAAGGCGGAGCTCAAGGCGGCGACCGGCGCGGACATCGCCGTCACCGGCACCACGGCCGCCAACATCGACGTCTCCACCAAGCTCGGCCAGGCGCTGCCGCCCTTCCTCGCGGTGATCGTCGGGATCGCGGTGGTGCTGCTGGCGCTGGCGTTCCGCTCGGTGCTCGTCCCGCTCAAGGCGGTGGCAGGCTTCCTGCTCAGCATCACCGCCTCGCTCGGCGCGGTGGTCGCGGTCTACCAGTGGGGCTGGCTGGACGGCCTGATCGACGTGCCCAAGGTCGGCCCGGTGGTGAGCTTCGTGCCGATCCTGCTGATCGGCGTGCTGTTCGGGCTGGCGATGGACTACGAGCTGTTCCTGGTCTCCGGGATGAAGGAGCAGTACGTCCACGGCGCGGCGCCGCGCGAGGCCGTGGTGGGCGGCGTGCGCAACGGGGCCAGGGTGGTCACCGCGGCCGCGCTGATCATGGTGGCGGTGTTCGGCTCGTTCGTCTTCGGCCACGACCCGATCGTCCAGCCGATCGGCTTCGCCCTCGCGGTGGGCGTGCTGGTGGACGCCTTCGTGGTGCGGATGGCGCTGGTGCCGGCCGCGATGGCGCTGTTCGGCAAGGCGGCCTGGTGGTTCCCGAAGCGGCTGGAGAAGGTCGTGCCGCGGGTGGACATGGAGGGCGAGCAACTGATCGCCCGGCTGGCGGAGCAGGCGGAGCAGGAGCCGGCGCGGGAGCCGGTCAAGGAGCCGACCCGGGCCTGACGGACCGCCCCGGGGCGCCCGGTGGGACTCGTTCCCGCCGGGCGCCGTCGCGTTCACGACACCGGGTTCACGACACCGGGTTCACGGTGGCGCGCTCACAACGGCGCGCTCACGCCCCGGCGTTCACGTTCGCGGGCAGCCGCTGCTCGAACCAGACCACCTTGCCGGTGCCCAGCCTGGTCGCGCCCCAGCGGTCCGCGCACCGGGCCACTATCTGCAGCCCGCGCCCGCGTTCGTCCTCCGGCCCGGTGCGGCGCGGGCGCGGCAGCAGCGGGCTGTCGTCGCCGACCTCGCAGCGCAGCCGGGTGGTGCGCACCAGGCTCAGGGTGACCGGCCGGGTCGCGTGCTGGACGGCGTTGGTCACCAGCTCGCTGACCATCAGCTCGGTCGCCTCGCTGAGCTCGTCCAGCCCCCAGCGGCGCAGGGTGTGCGCGGCCAGCCGGCGGGCCCGTCCCGGCGTCTCGTTGCGCGGCTGGAGGTACCAGTGCGCGACGTCCCCGGCCGGGATGCCGTCGAAGCAGGCGCCGAGCAGCGCGATGTCGTCGCCGCGGTCGCCGGGCGGCAGGATCCGCAGCGCCTCCTGGCACAGCTGCTCCGGGGACTGCCAGCGGGCGGCGGCGATCCGGGCGCGCAGCAGCTCCAGGCCGTCGCTGATCGGGCGGGTGCGGGTCTCCACCAGGCCGTCGGTGAACAGCAGCAGCGCCGAGCCGGGCGGCGCGGGCAGTTCGACGGAGTTGAAGTCCACCCCGCCGACGCCGATCGGCGCCCCGGAGTCCAGTTCGACCAGCTCGGCGGTGCCGTCCGGGCGGACCAGCACCGGCGGGACGTGCCCGGCGTTGGCCATCATCACCCGGTTGGCGATCGGGTCGTACACGGCGTAGACGCAGGTGGCCAGGTGTTGTTCGCGGCCCAGCCGCTGGGCTTGTTCGTCCAGGTGGTAGAGCACCTCGTGCGGCGGCAGGTCGAGGGCGGCCAGGGTCTGGGCGCTGGTGCGCAGCTGGCCCATGATGGCGGCCGAGGTGAGCGAGTGGCCCATCACGTCGCCGACGATCAGGGCGACCCGGTTGCCGGGCAGCGGGACGGCGTCGTACCAGTCCCCGCCGACCTGGGCGCCGCGCTCGCCGGGCAGGTAGCGCTGGGCGATCCGGACGCCGTGCGACTGCGGCAGGCGCAGCGGCAGCATGCTGCGCTGCAGCTCGTTGGCGATCTCCCACTCGCGGGCGTAGCGCAGCGCGGTGTCCACGGCCAGCCCGGCCTGGGTGGCGAGGTGCGCCGCGGTCGCGGTGTCCGCGGCGTCGAAGACCGGGCGGCCGCTGCGTTCGGGAGGGCGGCGGATCAGTATCAACAGCCCGAGCACCGCCTTGCGGCCGCGCAGCGGCAGGGCGAGGACGGAGGTGCCGGCGGCCAGCCGGGCCACCCCGCGGGTGCCGTACAGCTCGCGCAGCAGTGTCTCGGCGCGCTCGGCGGAGGGCGTGCCGAGGACGGCGGCCTCGGCGGGGCGGCGGCTCAGCAGGGCGTGGGCGAGCGCCCCGCCGCGGGTCACCGGGGTGGCCGGGCCGCCGTCGGCGGTCGAGCGGGCGCCGTAGCGGGAGCGGCGCCGGTCGTCCAGGCCGCTCGGGCGGCCGCGGCGGCCGATCCGGGTGCCGGTGCTGTGGTGTATCCGCAGCTCCTCCGGGAACCCGGGTTCGCGTTCGACGTTGGGCAGCGGGTCGCGCAGGTGGACGACGGCGGCGTCGGCGAGCGTCGGGACGAGCACCCGGCCGATGTTGCGCAGCGTCGCGGCGAGGTCGAGGGCGGTGTTGATCCGCCGGGTCGCCGAGTCGAGGTACGCCAGGCGGTCCGCCATCTCGGCGCGCTCCGGCCGCGCGCCCGTCCGTCGTGCCGGGGCCGGGGCGGCCGGGGCCGAGGTCGGGGCGGCCAGGGCCGGGGCCGGTGGCGCGGCCGGGACCTGGCGGCGCTGGCCCGGGACGGCGGGCGGCTGCTCCGCCTCGGTCTTGAGCTGGTCGCGCACGGCTGCCTGTCCTGGATTTGGTGTGGTCGGTGAGCTGTTCTGTTGCGCCGGCCGTGGGTACGGCCGGTCCTGTCCTGTCCCGGTTCGATCAGCCGACGCGTCGACAGCACAGGAACAGCTGTTCCTCCGGCGGCAGCGAGGTACTGGCCGGTGCGTACGGATGCCCCGAGCACTCCTCGACGGCGAAGCCGGCCGAGACCAGAACCCGTTCCAGATCCTCCCTCAGATACCCACTGATCCGCAGCTCTCTGCCAAGGAACGGAAGCGGAACGTGATCCAGGTCCGCCTCGACCATACCGAGCGCCAGCAGTCCGCCCGGACGCAGGAGTTCGCGCAGCTGCCCGAGCACGGTCGGAATCTCGTCCTGCGGCAGCAGGATCAGCGAGAAGAACGCGGTGACCGCGGCGAAGCGCCCCCGGCCGTCCGGCCCGAGTTCGGGGGCGTTCCAGACCCGGCCGGCACGCTCGGTGGCCAGATCGTACAGGTCGATCCGATGGAAGACTGGCGCAAAGACGCCGGGAAAGGCGGCCCGCCGGGCCAGGGTGAGCATCCCGTCGGAGAGGTCCGCGCCGATCACCCGCAGACCGGCCGCGGCCAGCTGCCCGACGGTCGGGTCACCGGTGCCGCAGCCGACGTCCAGCACCCGGGCACCGGGTTCCAGCCCGGCGAGCAGCCGCCGGCCGCAGGCCAGCTGGCCGTCCTTGGCCGGGAAGGCCTCGCCGTACCCGGCGCCGATGGTGTCGAAGGCGACCGCCTGCAGCGCCCGGGCCGCCCGCCGCCGCCGTACCTCGGGCTCGTCGTCGCCCGCGTCCTCGCCGACGGGGAACGGGTCGGATATCTGTCCGGTCGTCACGTTGCGAGACACCCTTCCACCCGTGGCCTCCGGTGGCTCCTCCCGACGGCCCCGCGGGCCGCTGCCGGTGGCGGTACGTCACGCTCTGCGCACCACACGGACGGACTGCACGCCGATGCGTATCCGGCAGACACTCGTGTGCGTACTGGCATCTGAGAATATGCGTGATCACTGCGCCATGGGGTCCCTTTCCGGCCAACTCGCCGTGCTTGGACCGTTGTGGCACGGGTTGCGGAAGCACGAGGGTGTGGGCGGGGTTGTGCGCGAGACCCCGCGCGCCGGACAGCGCGCCAGGCTGACGTCGATGACCTGCGGTTTTGCCGATCCGCAGGCTGACTATCGGACGTTTATCGAACGTCAATCGGCGCGGTGCAGAGTGGAGTCCAGCGCCGGGGAAGCGTTGAGGGCGCTCCCGCAGCCGGGGGGCTGCGGGAGCGCCGACACGCGGAACGGGGGAGGTCTTCCGTGGGGGAGCGGAGACCTTACGGCGCGGGGGGAGAGAAGGGCTCGGTGTGCTGCTGGGAGATGAGGTCCGCCACGGGGGAGGCCTCGGGCACACCGAGCCGGATGAAGGTCGCATGTGCCTCCTGGAGGCAGGCGAGCCCGCGGGCCGGCTGGGCGAGTGCCAGCAGCGCCTCGCCGAGTGCGGCGTTCGCCAGCCCCTGGCAGTAGGCGGAGTCCAGCTCCTGGGCGATCGCGAGCGACTCGCCGGCCGCCTCGGCGGCCTCGGCGGGCTGCCCGGCCGCGAGCAGGGCGGTGGCGAGGCGGGCCAGGGTGTAACCCCTCCACAGGGCGTTCTGCTGCGACTGGTACAGCCCGTGCGCCTCCCTCAGGTGCGGGACGGCCTCGGCGCCGGAGAGCACCACACCGAGCTGGTAGAGCGTCTGCGCGAGCAGCGGGCCGTTCTTGGACTCCCGAGCGGCGGCGACACCCTCGCCGGCATACCGGATCGCCGTCTCCGTCATGCCGAGCCGGTGCTGCGCCCGGGCGATGTTGCTGACCACCCGCGCCTCGGCCGTCGGTGCGCCGACGGCCTGGCTGGTGGCGCGGGCCTGTTCGTAGAACAACAGGGCCTCGGCGGGACGGTTGCCGACGTTCAGCATCACGCCCAGCATGTTGGCCGTGGCGAGGAGCAGGACCGTCGCGTCGTCCGGCGCCTGGTGGTCCAGGCTTCGGCGGAAGGACTGTTCGGCCCCCTGAAAGTCGCTGGTGTCGGACTGCAGGGTGCCGCGGGCGAAGTGCACCCGGGCGAGCGCGGCCGAGTCGTCACGACGACGCGCGTCCGCACCGATGGCCTCCAGGGTCCGGAGTGCTCGGGGGCCGCGGGTCGGGTCCGGGTCGATGCTGATCAGGTAGTTCAACAGGTCGATGGCTGCGCGCTGCAGGGCGCCGGGGCCGCTCGCGGCGGCCTCGACGGTGCTGAGCAACAGACCGCCCTCGGTACGCAGCCAGTCCTGTGCGGCGTGACTCGTGGGTAGGCCGAGCCCCGGCGACGTGAGTGCGGTCAGCTGTTCGAGCACGGGTTCGTCCGGCTCGATCACCTGGGCCGCGTTCCGCACGGTCGGGATCAGCAGGTCGAGCAGCCGGAGCACCGCCTGCTCCTGCTCGCCGGTGTCTCCCATCCGCTCGTTCTGCCGCTGGGCGTAGAGCCTGAGCAGGTCGTGGTAGCGGTAGCGGCCGGGGGTGAAGCACTCCAGCATGTTCGCCTCGACCAGCGCCTCGACGAGGTCCTCTGCGGTGTCCTCGTCCACGCCGAGCAGCGCGGCGGCGGCCGCCAGCGGGACGTCGGGGGAGTCGATCAGGGCGAGCAGCCGAAAGGCGCGGGCCTCGGCCGCGGACAGCTGTCCGTAGCCGAGCCCGATGGTGGTCTCCACGGCGAGGTTGCCGAGCTGGAGCTCGTCCAGGCGCCGTCGCTGGTCGGCTAACCGACGGGCCAGGTCAGAGACGCTCCAGCGCGGACGGCTGGCCAGCCGGGCGGCGGCGATGCGGACGGCCAACGGGAGGAAGCCGCAGGCGGTGACCACCTGCATGGCGGCCTCGGGTTCGGCGGCGACCCGGTGATCGCCGACGACGGCCGAGAAGAGCGACAGCGCCTCGTCCGGGGTCAGCTCCTCGACGTCGAACAGCTGGGCGCCGGGGATGCCGGCCAGCCGGGAGCGGCTGGTGGCGAGCACGGCACAGCCGGAGACGCCGGGGATGAGCGGCCGGATCTGCTCCGCGTCACGCGCGTTGTCCAGCAGGATCAGCATGCGGCGGTTCGCGAGCAGTGAGCGGTAGAGGGCGGCACGCTGTTCGAGCGACTCGGGGTTGTCGGCGACACCGAGCGCGTGCAGGAAGTCGCCCAGGACGACCGCCGGGTCGGCGGGCGAGACGCCGGCTCCGCGCAGGTCGACGTACAGCTGCCCGTCCGGAAACTCGGCGCGGACCCGGTGGGCGACGTGAACCGCGAGGGTGGTCTTGCCGACGCCGCCGATGCCGGCCAGCGAGGTCACGACCACGGCCTGACCGGTGGCGTTCATCAGGGCCGCCGAGAGGTCGACCGCCAGTTCCGATCGCCCGCTGAAGTCGGATACATCGGCTGGGAGTTGGGCCGGAGCGGGGGGTGCGGCCGGGCCGTCCTCGCGGACGGTGGGGGTGGCGGCGGGGGCGACCGGGACGGCGAGCGCCGGGTCGGCCGCGAGGATGCGGGTGTGCATCGCGGACAGGCCCGCGCCCGGTTCGACCCCGAGCTCCTCGATCAGCAGCTTGCGGGTGTCGGTGTAGACACCGAGTGCCTCGGCCTGGCGTCCGCAGCGGTACAGCGCCAGCATCAGCAGTTCGCGCAGGCGCTCGCGCAGTGGGTGCTCGGTCGTCAGGTTGTTGAGCTCGCCGACGATCTCGGCGTGCAGGCCGATGTCGAGGGCGGTGGCGCACAGCTCCTCGGCGGCGGCCACCTGGCGCTCGGCCAGCCGCAGCCGCTGGGCGTCGGCGTAGGGGCCGGGGATGCCGATGAGCGGACGGCCGCTGAACAGGTCCATGGCCTGCACCAGCAGGCGGTGCGCCCTGTGCTTGTCACCCGCGGTGCGCGCGGTGGCGGCTTCGACGGAGAGCCGCTCGAAGACCGTCAGGTCGAGGGCCTCGCCCGGGATGCGCAGCGCGTAGCCGTCGGCGACCGAGACCAGCAGTTCGGCGGGCCGGCGCACCTCGCGGCGGGGCTCGATGACGGAGCGCAGGCGGGAGATGTAGGTGCGCAGCGCGGCCACGGCCTGGGTGGGGGGCCGGTCGCCCCAGAGGGCGTCGACCAGGTCCTGGGTGGTGACCGGGCGTCCGGAGTGCAGCAGGAGGGTGGTGAGCACCGCTTGCTGCTGGGGCGATCCGAGGGAGAGGGGCTTGCCGTCGAGCCAGGCCTGGACCGGACCGAGGACTTGGAAGCGCAGCGCAGGGTTCTGCGGCGTCTCCAGAAACTCCATGAAGTCCCCCGATGGCCTGTGGTGTCGATTCCGTGAAAGGGCGCTCGGCGGTCCGCCGCGATGCTTCAGCTTAGGCGGACGCCCGACTCTGCCGGAGGGCGCCGCAAGCCGCACGATGTTTATCGGACATTTAATCAACCCTACGATACTGTCCGCGCGCCCGCGCCACAGAGGTCGGGCTGAACACATTTGATGACCGAAAGGCGGCCGCCCAATGGCCAATGACCAGAGCGAGACCCCGGTGCTGTCGACGCCCGAGAACGCGGCGCAGACCGGCACCCCGGCCGCCGCTGTGGAGGCGGGCAAGGCTGTGGAGGGCGCGGTGACCGCGGCCTCGAACCCGACCGAGTACGCCGCGCCGACCGACGCGGAGAAGAACACGTTCGAGAACGGCTCCTTCGGTGACGAGGGCCAGTACATCGAGGAGCCCGCCGGCGAGCCGGGCGGCCCGTACCGGCCGGAGAACGCGGTCGGCGGCAACCCGTAAGCCGTTCTGGCCGAGCGCCCCCGCGCCCTGTCCGGGTGCGGGGGCGCCGTCGGTTATGCGCGCGCCAATTCGTGTGCACCGTGGTGGCCGATTTCGGCCTCTGGTGCACGCATGGTGACCGGTGCTATCCGTAACGTGCCGGTCGGGGGGCGTCCGGCGTTCCGGAATTCCGGATTCACCGGGGGATTGCCGAGTCCTGAATGCTGCGGTTTGCGTGGATTTTGCCGCAATTACCGCAAATGATCCCATTCAGTCGAATCGCGGGGCCCGGGAACGGGTGAGACCTGGTGCGGTTCGGCGGTCCATTCCCGGCCGCCGCCCTCGGGGCGCAGGTAGTGCTCGCCGCCGAGGGTGTCCATGTAGATGCCGGTGCGTCCGGTCCTCCGGTCGAGGACGAGTTCACCCGCGTGTGGCCGGTAGGTCGAGGTGTCGCGCTGTCGGGTGCTCACCGCCTGCTCCTTTCGGCGTGTGCCCAGCATCTCTAGAGAAGCTAATATCTCTAGAGATGTCAACGGTCCGTCGTATCTCCTTACCGGCGACCGCGGGCGCGCCTACGATTTGTCCGAGGCAGAGGGAGAGCGGCGATGACCGGCAGCAGTGGCGACAAGCAGCCCAAGTACCAGCGGATCGCCGAAGCGCTGAAGGCGGCCATCGACGCCGGCCGGTACCGCGCGGGCGACCGCCTGCCCGGTGAGAACGACCTCATGGACGAGTACGGCGTGGCCCGGATGACGGCCCGCCAGGCGCTCGGCGTGCTGCAGAGCGAGGGCATCGCCGAGGCGCGCCGCGGTGCCGGGGTGTTCGTCCGGGACTTCCGGCCGCTGCGCCGGCGCGGCATCCAGCGGCTGGCGCAGGGGCAGTGGGGGACCGGCCGGTCGATATGGTCGGCGGACATCGACGACCGCAGCCTGGTGGTCGACCAGGTGACCGTCGCCGAGCAGGGCGCGCCCGAGCACGTGGCGCGGGTGCTCGGGGTCGGCCCGGGCGCCCCGATGTGCGTGCGCCGGCGCCGCTTCGTGCTGGACGGCAAGCCGGTGCTGCTCTCGACCTCCTACCTGCCCGCCGTACTGGTCGCGGGCACCGCCATCACCCGCGAGGACACCGGCCCCGGCGGCATCTTCGCCCGGCTCGCCGAGATCGGCGCCAAGCCCGTGCACTTCCGCGAGGAGGTCCGCTCCCGGATGCCCAGCGCGGAGGAGTCCACCCGCCTGGAGCTGTCCGCCGGCACCCCGGTCATCCTGATCTGCCGCACCGCCTTCGCCGACGAGGGCCAGGTCGTCGAACTCAACGAGATGACCCTGGACGCCGCCTCCTACGTCCTGGAGTACGACTTCGACGCCTGAGCGCCTGAGCGCCTGAGCGCCTGAACACCTGAGCGCCTGAGCACCTGAACGCCGACGGCCGGCCCGGCGCGGGCCCGGGCGCGCAACCGCCCCGGGCGCGGGGTGGCGGCCGGGGCGGTTCGGGGGCTTGGGGGACGTGCGGGCACGGCCCCGGGCGGGGCTACTCCTTGGAGCGGACGCGCAGGTTGGTGATCAGCGGGCCCTCGGTGGTCTCGCGGAAGAAGTCGTTGCCCTTGTCGTCGACGACGATGAAGGCCGGGAAGTCCTCGACCTCGATGCGCCAGACCGCCTCCATGCCGAGCTCGGCGTACTCCAGCACCTCGACCTTCTTGATGCAGTCCTGGGCGAGGCGGGCGGCCGGGCCGCCGATCGAGCCGAGGTAGAAGCCGCCGTGCGCGGCGCAGGCGTCGGTGACCTGCTTGCTGCGGTTGCCCTTGGCGAGCATGACCATCGAGCCGCCGGCCGCCTGGAACTGGTCGACGTAGGAGTCCATCCGGCCGGCCGTGGTCGGGCCGAAGGAGCCGGAGGCGTAGCCCTCGGGGGTCTTGGCCGGGCCCGCGTAGTAGACCGGGTGGTCCTGGAGGTACTTGGGCATGCCCTCGCCGGCGTCCAGGCGCTCCTTGATCTTGGCGTGGGCGATGTCGCGGGCGACCACGAGCGTTCCGGTGAGCGACAGCCGGGTCTTCACCGGGTACTTGGACAGCTCGGCGCGGATCGCGGACATCGGCTGGTCGAGGTCGACGCGCACCACGTCGTCGTCCAGGTGCTCGTCGGTGGTGTCCGGCAGGTACTTCGCCGGGTCGGTCTCCAGCTGCTCCAGGAACACGCCCTCGGCGGTGATCTTGCCGAGCGCCTGGCGGTCGGCGGAGCAGGAGACGGCCATCGCGACCGGCAGCGAGGCGCCGTGCCGCGGCAGGCGCACCACGCGCACGTCGTGGCAGAAGTACTTGCCGCCGAACTGGGCGCCGATGCCGATCTTCTGGGTCAGCTCGGTGACCTTGGCCTCCAGCTCCAGGTCGCGGAAGCCGTGGCCGGTCCTGGCGTTGCCCGAGGTCGGCAGGTTGTCCAGGTAGTGCGCCGAGGCGTACTTGGCGGTCTTCAGCGCGAACTCGGCGCTGGTGCCGCCGATCACGATGGCCAGGTGGTACGGCGGGCAGGCCGCGGTGCCCAGCGAGCGGATCTTCTGCTCCAGGAACGAGAGCATGCTCGCCTCGTTCAGGATGGCCTTGGTCTCCTGGTACAGGTACGACTTGTTGGCGGAGCCGCCGCCCTTGGCCATGAACAGGAACTTGTACGCGTCCCCGTCGGTGGCGTACAGCTCGATCTGGGCCGGCAGGTTGTTGCCGGTGTTCTTCTCGTCCCAGGTGGTCACCGGGGCCATCTGGGAGTAGCGCAGGTTGAGCTTGGTGTACGCGTCGAACACGCCGCGCGCGATGGCGGACTCGTCGCCGCCCTCGGTCAGCACGTTCTGGCCGCGCTTGCCCATGACGATCGCGGTGCCGGTGTCCTGGCACATCGGGAGGATGCCGCCGGCCGAGATGTTGACGTTCTTCAGCAGGTCGAGCGCGACGAAGCGGTCGTTGGGGCTGGCCTCCGGGTCGTCCAGGATGCGGCGCAGCTGGGCGAGGTGGGCGGGGCGCAGGTAGTGCGAGATGTCGTGCATCGCCTCGGCCGTCAGCAGCCGCAGCGCCTCGGGCTCGACCTGGAGGAAGGTGCGACCGCCGGCCTCGAAGGTGGAGACACCCTCGGAGGTGAGCTTGCGGTACGGGGTCGGGTCAGCGCCCAGGGGGAGCAGGTCGCTGTACTCGAAGTCTGGCGTGGGAGCCATGGGGGCGGTCCTTAGCTGTCCAGTTGGTCCGGCTGCGTCGGCGAAGCACCATCAAGGGTAGGACCCGTCGGAAGTCGGCATGCGGACAGGGCAGCCTTGCGTGACCGGGCTCACTCGATCGGGAGTGCGAGCGACTAGTCTGATCCCGTGGACAACTCGCCGTCGCACGACGACCCGGGGCAGCCGCCGGTGCCGGCGCCCGTACCGATGACCAAACCCGAGGCCGGGGCGCAGGCCGCGCCGCGCCCGCACGCGCCGGCCGCCGAGGCGGAGCTGCGTGTCTCCGACGCCGACCGCGAGAAGGTCGCGGAACTGCTGCGGGACGCCTACGCCGAGGGCCGCCTGGACGCGGACGAGCACGCCGAGCGGATCGAGGCCGCCTACGCCGCGAAGACCTTCGGCGACCTCGCGCCGCTGACCCGGGACCTGCCGGCCCGCCCGCTGTCCTTCGAGAAGCCGCCGCTGGCAGCCCCACGGCCGTCGTCGCCGCCGCAGCCGCCCGCGCGCCTGGAGTCCCCCACGGTGGTCGCGATCTTCGGCGGCGCGGCCCGCAAGGGCCGCTGGCGGGTGGGCTCGCACCTGAGCGCCTTCGCCGCGTTCGGCGGGGTGGACATCGATCTGACCGATGCCGTGTTCGAGTCCCCCGAGGTGGAGATCACCGTGACGGCGATCTTCGGCGGGGTGCAGGTCCGGGTCCCGGAGAACGTCACCCTGCAGGGGTCCGGCATCGGCATCTTCGGCGGGTTCGACGTCCGGGAGACGACCGCGGCGGACCCGTACGCTCCGGTTGTCCGGATCAAGGGCCTTGCGCTGTTCGGCGGTTGTGAGGCGAAGCCGCGCCGCGGCAAGAAGCTCAAGGAGTGGGTGCGCCGCCAACTCGGCGTCGACTGACCGCCATCGACCTGCGAAGTGCCCGGCCGTGGATCAACTCCCGGTCGGGCGCTCGGCGTTGTGGCCAGTGCGCTGCGTAGTCGATTGCGTGCAGTGTGCATGAATCGCGGCCGGGCGGGGTAGTTCCTTCCGCACATCGCTTCTTGGACGGTTGCGCACCGGAGGCGGCCGAGCGGCCGTGCCGGGGTTGGACAGCGGGGGCTCGCGGCCGGCGGGGGAGCGAGGGGTCCCCGTGTCCGAGAGCCTCGTCAGGAGTACGGCCGTGCTGCATCCGATCGAGTCCCGCACCACCTCGCCAGTCGCCGCCGCGCAGGTCCTGGAGCGCCGCCCCGGCGTCCGGCCGCAGCCGCAGCCCCAGGGCGGCCAGGCGGGTGCCCCCGCGGGCGAGGACAGCCCCTGGCACACCGGTGCCGCGTGTCGGCGGGACGAGGTGGGGCTGTTCTTCGCGCCCTCCAAGGAGCCCACGGCGGCCCGGTTGTCGCGCGAGGAGCAGGCCAAGCAGGTGTGCGCCCGCTGTCCGGTGCTGCTGGAGTGCCGCGAGCACGCGCTGGCCCAGCCGGAGCCGTACGGGGTCTGGGGCGGGCTGACGGCGGCCGAGCGGCGGGTCGTGCTGGCCCGGCGCCGCCGTCGGGACGCGGAGCTGCGCGAGGCGGCCCGGGCGACGGCGGCCGCGCGGCGCCGGATAGCCGGGTGACGGCGGGTCCGAGAGCGGGACGGCGACGCACCGCGGCCCCGGCGGAGGGGGATTCCGCCGGGGCCGCGGGGTGCCGCGTTCTTCCGGGCCTCAGTTGGCGCGGTCGAAGTCGATCGCGCTGTACGCCCGCAGCTTCGAGAGCTTGTGGGTGGAGTTGATCTCGCGGATGGTGCCGCTCTTGGAGCGCATCACCAGCGAGCTGGTGGTGGCGGTCTCCGAGCGGTAGTGCACGCCGCGCAGCAGCTCGCCGTCGGTGATGCCGGTGGCGACGAAGAACACGTTCTCGCCGCTGACCAGGTCGTTCGTGGTGAGCACCCGGTCCAGGTCGTGGCCGGCGTCCAGGGCCTTCTGCCGCTCGGCCTCGTCCTTGGGCCACAGCCGGCCCTGGATCACGCCGCCCATGCACTTCATCGCGCAGGCCGCGATGATGCCCTCGGGAGTGCCGCCGATGCCCATCAGCAGGTCGACGCCGGTGCCCTCGCGGGCGGCCATGATGGCGCCGGCCACGTCGCCGTCCGAGATGAACTTGATCCGGGCGCCCGCTTCGCGGATCTCCCGGACCAGGCCGTCGTGGCGCGGGCGGTCGAGCACGACGACGGTGACGTCCTCGACGGCGCTGCCCTTGGCCTTGGCGACCCGGCGGATGTTGACCGCCGCCGGGGCGGTGATGTCGACGAACTCGGCGGCCTCCGGGCCGGCCACCAGCTTGTCCATGTAGAACACGGCGCTGGGGTCGAACATGGTGCCGCGGTCGGCGACGGCCAGCACGGCCACCGCGTTGTTCATGCCCTTGGCGGTCAGCGTGGTGCCGTCCACCGGGTCGACCGCGACGTCGCACTCGGCGCCGGTGCCGTCGCCGACCCGCTCGCCGTTGTAGAGCATCGGGGCTTCGTCCTTCTCGCCCTCGCCGATGACGACTACGCCGTTCATCGACACGGTCGAGACGAGGGTGCGCATCGCCTTCACGGCGGCACCGTCCGCGCCGTTCTTGTCGCCACGTCCGACCCATCGGCCGGCGGCCATTGCGGCCGCCTCGGTGACCCGGACGAGCTCGAGCGCGAGGTTCCGGTCGGGAGCCTCGGGCGCGACCTCCAGGGCACTGGGAAGGTGGTGCGGGTACTGCGCGGTCATCGTCGTTACCTCTCTGTACGCGACGGCCAGTGAGCGCCCGACTACTGCCTGGTCGAACGCCGTGGTGAGGGTATTGCGATCGTATCTGCCCACGAGATGACTGTCTGTGGCGCGGGTCGCTGCTCTGTGGCGGAAAACACCGATTCGCCCCCTTTCACCCATACGTGGATACCCCTGGTGGCCGTCCCGGTGTGTGGATGAGTCACCATGTGGGGGTGGCAGCAGACAGCAAGGGCATGAGGGGTCGGCAGACCGTACGGGACATGGTCCTGTCGATGCTGGCGGTCGGTTTCATCGTCTGGATCGGGTACCTGTTCCTCCCGCACGACGCCAACGGCGACCCGGTGCACGTGGTCGAGTACAAGGTCGCGGCGGCCTCCGCCAAGCGCGCCGCGCCGTACCCGCTGCTCGCCCCGGAGGGGCTGCCGGAGAAGTGGCGGGCCACCTCGGTCGCCTACCGGCCGGCCGACCAGAACAACGGCAAGGGCAACGCCTGGCACCTGGGCTTCGTGACCCCCTCCGGCCAGTACGCGGCGGTCGAGCAGAGCGACGTCCCGCGCGACTCCCTGGTGTCGGACTACGTCAAGGGCGCCAAGGCGGACGGCACCTCCGAGGTGGCCGGCCGCACCTGGGACCGGCTGCAGGGTGAGAAGGACCGCGCCCTGGCCACGCAGACCGGCGTCGGGACCACCCTGCTCACCGGCACCGCCTCCTACGAGGAGCTGGCCGAGCTGGCGCAGGCCCTCAAGTAGCCCGCTCCCGCCCCCGCCCCCGCGCCGGCTTCCGCGCGCACGCGCGCACGCCGAAGGGCCCCGTACCGGTTCGTCCGGTACGGGGCCCTTCGGCGTGCGCGGGGCGGATCAGACCGTGGTGACGACCTCGTCGTAGGCCAGGCGCGGCGAACGCGGGAACCAGGCGTCCTCGCCCGGCCGGCCGATGTTGACCACGGCCAGCACCGAGTGCTCGCCGTCCTCGAAGAACTCCTTGTTGATGCCGTCGGCGTCGAAGCCGGTCATCGGGCCCGCGGCCAGGCCGGCGGCGCGCACGCCGACGATGAAGTAGGCGGCCTGCAGGGCGCCGTTCAGCGTGGCGGACTGCTCGCGGACGCTGCGCTCCGAGAAGAACAGGTCCTTGGCCTGCGGGAAGTGCGGGAGCTGGGTCGGCAGCTCCTCGTGGAACTCGTTGTCCACGGCCAGGATGGCGACCAGCGGGGCGGCGGCGGTCTTGTCCTTGTTGCCGTCCGCCATCTGCCGGACGAGGCGCTCGCGGCCCTCGGCCGAGCGGACCAGGACGACGCGCAGCGGCTGCTGGTTGAAGGCGGTCGGGCCGAACTTGACCAGCTCGTAGATGGCCTGGATCTGCTCCTCGGAGACCGGCTCGTCGGTGAAGGTGTTCGCGGTGCGGGCCTCGCGGAACAGCAGGTCCTGGGCGGCGGCGTCGAGTACCAGAGCGTCGGTGGTCATGCTTGTGCACCTCATGCGGAAAGGAGTTCGTCGGTGTGACCGGCCGCGGCCGGTCACTCCTTCCAACATAGGTGAAGATTCAACGATTCCCCAAGCGGATGTGAGCTGCTTCACTCCCGCCCGGCTCCACCCGCCGCGCGGCCTCACTCCCCGCCCGGGGCCGCGCCCTCCTCGGCGGCCAGCGCGGCGTCCAGCCGGGCCCGGGCGCCGTCCAGCCAGCGCTGGCACACCTTCGCCAGCTGCTCGCCGCGCTCCCACAGGGCCAGCGACTCCTCCAGCGAGGTTCCGCCGTTCTCCAGCTGCCGGACGACGTCCAGCAGCGCGTCCCGGGCGTGCTCGTAGCCCAGCGCGTCGTCCGGGTTCGGCGCCGCCGCGTCCTGCTGTTCCTGCTGCTCTGCCATGCGTGCCAGCGTAGGGGCTCGGGCCGACACTCCCCAGCCCCGTCCGGCCGTGGTCGGCGCCCGCCTACCGGGGGTCCACGGTGACGTCGAGGCCGCCGCCCGCCACCCTGGCGTGCAACCCCTCGCCGGGCGCGACCTGCGCCGGGTCGGTCACGACCGTGCCGTCCGCCCGCTGGAGCACCGCGTAGCCGCGCTCCAGGGTGGCCGCTGGGGAGAGCGCCACCACCCGGGCCAGGGTGTGCCCGAGGTCGCTCTGCGCGTGGTCCAGCCGGTGCCGCAGGGTGCGCCGGGCCCGCTCCAGCAGGCCGTCCACCTCCTGCCCGCGCCCGTCCAGCATCCGGTGCGGGGCGGCCAGTGCCGGACGGCTGCGCACCCCGTCCAGCCCGTGCTGCTCGCGCTCGACCCGGGACAGCACGTGCCGGCGGGCGCGGTCGCGCAGCTGGCGGATCCTGGCCAGCTCCTCACCGACGTCCGGAACCACCCGTTTGGCCGCGTCGGTCGGGGTGGAGGCGCGCAGGTCGGCCACGAAGTCCAGCAGCGGCTGGTCCGGCTCGTGCCCGATCGCGCTCACCACCGGCGTACGGGCGGCCGCGACCAGCCGCACCAGCCCCTCGTCCGAGAACGGCAGCAGGTCCTCCACACTGCCGCCGCCGCGGGCCACGATGATCACGTCGACCTCGGGGTGCTCGTCCAGCTCCCGCACGGCCGCGCTCACCCGCTCCACCGCGCTGACCCCCTGCACCGGGACGTTGCGCACCTCGAAGCGGACGGCCGGCCAGCGCCGCCGGGCGTTCTCCAGGACGTCCCGCTCGGCCGCCGAACCGCGCCCGGTGACCAGCCCGACGCACTGCGGCAGGAACGGCAGCGGCTTCTTGCGCTCGGCCGCGAACAGGCCCTCCCCGGCGAGCCGCCGCTTCAGCTGTTCCAGCCGGGCCAGCAGCTCGCCCAGGCCCACCGGCCGGATCTCGGAGGCGCGCAGCGAGAGCTGCCCGCGCGCCGCGTACCACTCCGGCTTGGCGTGCACGACGACCCGCGCGCCCTCCTGCACCACGTCCGCGACCTGGTCGAACACCGAGCGGAAGCAGGTGACCGTGAGCGACACGTCGGCCTGGGGGTCGCGCAGGGTCAGGAACACCACGCCCGCGCCGGGGCGGCGGCTGAGCTGGGTGATCTGCCCCTCCACCCAGACCGCGCCGAGCCGGTCGATCCAGCCGCCGATCAGCGCGGAGACCTTGCCGACCGGGAGCGGCGCTTCGGGGGAGCTGGTGTTGGCCATGCGTACGAGGCTAGCGGCGCCGGCCGACACGGCTACCGCTACCGCTACCGCCGCGCCTACGGCTGTCGGCGCCCGCCGCCCCGGCCGCGGCCGCCGCGGGTGCCGCGGGTGCCGCCCCGGCCGCTCGCCCCCTGGACGGCGAGCACCACCAGGCCGACCGCCAGCCAGACCAGCCCGACCAGTTGCGCGGTGGACGAGGCCTCGTACACGACCGCCCCGATCACCGCGATCCCCAGCACCGGCACGACGAGGTGCCGCAGCCACCGCCGCGAACCGTGCCGCACCGCGTACCAGCCGATCACCGAGGCGTGCAGCAGCGCGAAGGCGGTCAGCGCGCCCACGTTCACCACCGAGGTGAGCTGGTCCAGCCCGTCGTCCCGGTCGGCCGCCCAGACCGCCGCCGCCATCGTGATCACCGCGGCCGTCAGCAGCGCCCGGCGCGGCACCGCGCTGGCCGGGTCGACCGAGCCGAGCACCCGCGGCAACCGGCCGTCCCGGGCCATCGCGAAGACCAGCCGGCCGGCCGCGGCCTGCCCGGCCAGGGCGGCGAAGGCCGCGCCGATCGCCTTGCTGGCCGCCACCAGCACGTGCAGCCAGTGCCCGACCCCGCTCTCCACGGTGTCGTAGAACGCCGAGCCCTGGGCCGCCGGGTGCGCCGCGAGCTGCTGCGGGCCGGTCGGCTCCAGCAGCGCCGCCAGGTAGGTCTGGACGACGAACAGCACCCCGGCCAGCGCCAGGCACCAGAGCACCGCCCTGGCCACCGCCGCGGACGCGCCGATCGCCTCCTCCACGAAGGTGGCGATCGCGTCGAAGCCCAGGTAGGAGAGCACCGCGACGGACACCGCCGAGATCACCGCGGTCAGCGAGAACGCCCCGACGGCGGTGAACGGGGTGTCCCAGCCGCGCCGGGCGCCGTCCTGGACCAGCGCCACCACGGCCGCGGCCGTGAACACCAGCAGCACCGCGATCTCCATCGCGAGCACCGCGAACCCGACCGCGGCCGCCGTCCGCACCCCGATCAGGTTGAGCGCGGTGGTCACCACCACCGCGAGCGCCGTCCAGACCCAGCGGGAGACGTCCGGCACCAGGGAGTTCAGCGCGATCCCGGAGAACAGGTAGGCCACCGCGGGGATCAGGAGGTAGTCGAGCATCGCCATCCACCCGGCGACGAAGCCCGGGCCCTCGCCCAGGCCGGCCCGCGCGTAGGCGAACACCGAACCCGTCTGCGGCACCGCGCGCACCATCTCGGCGTACGAGAGGGCGGTGAAGCCCATCGCCACCGTCGCGGCCAGGTACACGGCGGCGACGGCGCCGTGGCTCTTGGCGTCCAGCACGCCGAACACGCCGACCGGGGCCATCGGGGCGATGAACAGCAGTCCGTAGACCATCAGATCGCGCACGCCCAGGCTGCGGCGCAGGCCGCTCGGTGTCACCTGCTCGCTCACAGAGCTCATAGACACCACATTCTGAGCGGTATCGACCGAGTCCGCACGGAAAGCGTCCACCGGTGGCGCAGGCCTCCGGCCGGGGCGGCGCGACCCGCCATCGCCCGTACGATGGAGCCATGTCCAAGACCGCGCAGCGCCGTGTCCTGCTCGCCGCCCCCCGGGGCTACTGCGCGGGAGTCGACCGCGCCGTGATCGCCGTGGAGAAGGCCCTGGAGCAGTACGGGGCGCCCATCTACGTCCGCAAGCAGATCGTCCACAACAAGTACGTGGTGCAGACCCTGGAGAAGAAGGGCGCGATCTTCGTCGACGAGACGGAGGAGGTGCCGCAGGGCGCGATCGTCGTCTTCTCCGCGCACGGCGTCGCCCCGTCCGTCCACGACGAGGCACGGACCGGGAAGCTCGCCACCATCGACGCGACCTGCCCGCTCGTCACCAAGGTGCACAAGGAGGCCGTGCGCTTCGCCGACGAGGGCTTCGACATCCTGCTGGTGGGCCACGAGGGCCACGAGGAGGTCATCGGCACCATGGGCGAGGCCCCGGACCGGATCCACCTGGTGGACGGTGCCGAGGACGTCGCCAACGTGCGGGTCCGGGACGAGTCCAGGGTCGTCTGGCTGTCCCAGACCACCCTCTCCGTGGACGAGACCATGGCCACCGTCGGCGAGCTGAAGAAGCGCTTCCCGGCGCTGGTCAGCCCGCCCAGCGACGACATCTGCTACGCCACCCAGAACCGCCAGGTCGCGGTCAAGCAGCTGGCCGCGGAGACCGACCTGCTGATCGTGGTCGGGTCCAAGAACTCCTCCAACTCCGTCCGCCTGGTCGAGGTCGGCCTGGAGTACGGCGCCAAGGCCGCCCACCTGGTGGACTTCGCCGAGGAGATCCGCGAGGAGTGGCTGGAGGGCGTCACCACGGTCGGCCTGACCAGCGGCGCCTCGGTGCCGGAGATCCTGGTCGACGGGGTGCTGGAGTTCCTGGCCGCGCGCGGTTACGACACGGTCGAGACGGTCAAGACCGCCGAGGAGCACCTGACCTTCTCGCTGCCCAAGGAGCTGCGCCGCGACCTGCGCGCCGAGGCGGCGGGCAAGCTCTGACCCCACCCGGAAGGCCCGGCACCCCCGACACGGGGTGCCGGGCCTTCCGCTGTGCGCGCCCCGGCGCGCTCTCGTAGCTTTGTGCACAGGCTGTGGACAATCCACCGGCCGTGGACCGGCCGGGTCCGCGGCCGACGGCGGAGGGCGGACGTGATGACGGCGGTATTCGGCGTGGACATCGGCGGCTCGGGGATCAAGGGGGCGCCCGTCGACCTCGCCCGGGGCGCTCTCGTCGAGGAGCGCCACAAGGTGCTCACCCCGCAGCCGTCCGCGCCCGAGGCCGTGGTCGCCGCCGTCTGCGAGGTGGTCCGCCACTTCGACCACCAGGGCCCGGTCGGGCTGACCTTCCCCGGCGTGGTGGTCGACGGCCGCACCAGAACGGCCGCCAACGTGGACAAGGGCTGGATCGGCCTGGACGTGGCGGGCCTCTTCCGCGAGGCACTGGGGATGCCCGCGACCGTCCTGAACGACGCGGACGCGGCCGGCCTGGCCGAGCTGACGCACGGCGCCGGCCGCGGCGAGGCGGGCGTGGTCCTGGTACTCACCTTCGGCACGGGCATCGGCAGCGCCCTGTTCGTGGACGGCACGCTGGTGCCCAACACCGAGCTGGGCCACCTGGAGCTGCGCGGCAAGGACGCCGAGCGCCGGGCCTCCTCGGCCGCCAAGGAGCGGGACGGGCTGAACTGGGAGCAGTGGGCCGGGCGGGTGGACGACTACCTGGACCTGGTGGAGAGGCTGTTCTCACCCCACCTGATCGTGATCGGCGGCGGGGTGAGCCGCAAGCACGAGAAGTTCCTGCCGCTGCTGAGGGGCCGCGAGGCGCGCGTGGTGCCGGCGGAGCTGCGCAACGACGCGGGCATCGTCGGGGCCGCCATGGCGGCGGCCCGGGCGGAGGGCTGAGCGGGCCGGGCTCCGGGCTTGGCAGCCGGTCCTCGGCTCAGGCCCCGGGGGAGGGCGGCGTCAGCGGGAGCGGTGGATCCGGCGCTGGGCGACGAACCGCGCGAGCACGATCAGCGCGGCCAGCCCGGTGCCGGAGAACAGCCAGCCGGCCCGTAGCGCCAGCCCGGTCGCCAGCGAGACCACCCGGGCGGTGACGCCCGGGGAGTTCACCGGTTCGAGCAGCAGCAGCGCGAGGGCGAAGGCGATCGGCCCGCTGATCGGTGCGGCCAGCAGGTCGACGTAGCGCACCCGGACGGCCAGCTGGAAGCAGACCACCAGGTAGCCGAGGCCGAACACCCAGCCCAGGCCGTCGAACAGCAGCCGGTCCACGCCGGCCACCGCGAGCGTCGCCAGGACGGCGACCACCCCGGTGCCGACGGCCGTCAGCCGGGCCCGCCGGCCGGGACGCCGCCGCCCGTCCGACTGTTCGTCGTCGCGCTGCCCGCGCAGCGGCACGCGCAGGCGCAGCCGGGGGCCGGCCGGGTGCTCGGTGGCCGCCGGGCGCGGCCGGGAGCCGCGGCCGGCGGGGGCCCCGGCGCTGTCGGGGGCCCGGCCTGGGCGGGGGACGGCGGCTGCGGCCCGGCCGGTCGGCGGACGGCGTCTGGGCCCTGGCGGCTGGGTACGGATGCTCTGCTCCACCCGCCCAACGTACGGTCCGATCATCGCCACACTGTGTAATGGACCGTTCAGGTCTTGCCCCGTGTCTTCGGACGGAGTAGTGATGTGATCGTCATTCAGGTCGGCTGACCTGCTCGGACGAGCCGACGGGCGATGACCACCGGATTCGTACACGGGCTTTCCACGGGGGGACAACATGACCGATTTCACGTTCGAACGGCTCGATCACGTCCAGCTCGACATCCCGGCCGGTGCCGAGGACGAGTGCCGGGCGTTCTGGTCCGGCGTGCTCGGCATGACCGAACTGCCGAAGCCGCCGGCGCTGGCCGCCCGGGGCGGCTGCTGGTTCCGGGGCGGCGGCGTCGAGGTGCACCTGGGCGTGACCCCGGACTTCCGCCCGTCCCGCAAGGGGCACCCGGGGATCCTGGTCCGCTCGCTGGACGCGCTCGCCGACCGTCTCGCCGCGCACGGCCACCCGGTGACCTGGGACGACAACCTGCCCGGCCACCGGCGCTTTTACGCCGACGACGCGCTGGGCAACCGGCTGGAGTTCCTGGAGCCCAGGGCGGCGGCGACCGAGGAGTGAGGCGCGGCGGGGGCTGCCCGTAGACTTGGGGGTCGGCCCCTACGGTGCCGACCCAACTCCTCCAAGCCCACGGGACTGCGCTTCATGTCGCTCACGATCGGAATCGTCGGCCTGCCGAACGTCGGCAAGTCGACCCTGTTCAACGCCCTGACCAAGAACGACGTGCTGGCGGCCAACTACCCGTTCGCCACCATCGAGCCGAACGTCGGCGTGGTCGGCGTCCCGGACGAGCGGCTGACCAAGCTCGCCGAGATCTTCGGCTCCCAGCGCATCCTCCCGGCGACCGTCGACTTCGTCGACATCGCCGGCATCGTGCGCGGCGCCAGCGAGGGCGAGGGCCTGGGCAACAAGTTCCTCGCCAACATCCGCGAGTCGGACGCGATCTGCCAGGTCGTGCGCGCCTTCACCGACCCGGACGTGGTGCACGTGGACGGCAAGGTGTCGCCCAAGGACGACATCGAGACCATCCACACCGAGCTGATCCTGGCCGACCTCCAGACCATCGAGAAGGTCCTGCCGCGGCTCCAGAAGGAGGCGCGCCTCAAGAAGGACACCGCCCCCGTGCTGGCCGCCGCCGAGGCCGCGCAGGCGATCCTGGAGACCGGCAAGACCCTCTTCGAGGCGGGCTTCGACACCACCCCGATCCGCGAGCTCCACCTGCTGACCGCCAAGCCCTTCCTCTACGTCTTCAACGTGGACGAGGACGAGCTGGCCGACGAGGACTTCAAGAACGCCCAGCGCGAGCTGGTCGCCCCGGCCGAGGCGATCTTCCTCAACGCCAAGATCGAGTCCGAGCTGATCGAGCTGGACGAGGCCGAGGCCCTGGAGCTGCTCCAGTCCATGGGCCAGGAGGAGCCCGGCCTCGCCACCCTCGCCCGGGTCGGCTTCGACACCCTCGGCCTCCAGACCTACCTGACGGCCGGCCCGAAGGAAGCCCGGGCCTGGACCATCAAGAAGGGCGCCACCGCCCCCGAGGCCGCCGGAGTCATCCACACCGACTTCCAGAAGGGCTTCATCAAGGCCGAGGTCATCTCCTTCGCCGACCTGGTCGAGACCGGCTCCATCGCCGACGCCCGCTCCAAGGGCAAGGCCCGCATCGAGGGCAAGGAGTACGTCATGCAGGACGGCGACGTCGTGGAGTTCCGCTTCAACGTCTGACCGCACCGCGCGACACCCCGCCCGGAGGGGCCGGACTCCACGGAGTCCGGCCCCTCCGGCGTTGTCGGGCCTCAGGCGATGGTGACGGTGAGGAGGCCGTCGGGGGTGGTGGTGACGGTGACGGCGGTGAGGGTGTCGGCGTGGGCGTCCGGGCGGTGGGGGAGGGCGCGCGGGCCGACGCCGATGACGCGGACGCCGGCGGCCCTGGCGGCGGTGATGCCGGCGCCGGAGTCCTCGAAGGCGAGGCAGTCGGCGGGGGCGAAGCCGAGGGAGGCGGCGCCCTTGAGGAAGCCCTCGGGGTCGGGCTTGCTCGCGCCGACGGACTCGGCGGTGATCAGGACGGGCGGCAGCGGCAGGTCGGCGGCGGCCATCCGGATCCGGGCGAGCGGCTGGTCGGCGGAGGTGACCAGGGCGTGCGGGAGCCCGGCCAGCGAGGCGAGGAAGGCGGCGGCGCCGGGCACCGGGACGACGCCCTCGGTGTCGGCGCGCTCCTCGTCGAGCATCCGCTCGTTGTCGGCCAGGTTGAACTCGGCCGGGCGCCCGGGCAGCAGGGCGGCCATGGTCGCGTGGCCCTGGCGGCCGTGCGCGACGGCGAGCACCTCGGCGGGGTCCAGGCCGTGCCGCTCGGCCCAGCGGCTCCAGCAGCGCTCGACCACGGCGTCGGAGTCGACCAGGGTCCCGTCCATGTCGAGGAGGACGGCGCGGGCGGTCAGGCGGACGGGGGTGGCGGGCACGGGGCGGCTCCTCGGGGAGTGCGGCGACGGGAGAGCCGGAGGACAAGAGCTCTTTGTTTCAAAATGATACAAAAGATCAGCCGAGCAGGTGGGCGTTGACCGCCCGGGCCTCCCCGGCCAGCTCCGGCAGCTCCACCACCTCGACCCCGGCCGCCGTCAGCAGCGCGGTGCCCTGGCAGTCGGTGACGAACAGGTCCGGCTCGCGCCAGGCGACCACCACCCGCGGCACGCCCGCCGCGACGAGCAGCCGGGCGCACGGCACCGGCCGCGAGGCGCGCTGACCGCAGGGCTCCAGCGAGCTGTAGACGGTCGCCCCGCGCAGCCGCGGGTCGCCCGCCGGGAGCTTGGCCAGGGCCGCCTCCTCGGCGTGGTCGTGCGGGTCCGTCTCCCGGCTGTAGCCCTCCGCCAGCACCGTGCCGTCGGCGCCGACGATCACCGCGCCGACCGAGAAGGCCGTCTCCGACGGCGGGCAGCGGCGGGAGAGTTCGACGGCCCGGCGCAGGTGGTCGAGGTCGGTGGACGCGGACTGGGTCACGGCGCGGGCTCCTTCGGGGCGTACCTGAGCAGGACGACGTCGCCCACGGTACGTGCCTCCAGCAGTCGCATCCGCCGGGCCGGCCCGCCCGGGAACACGGCCGGGCGGACGAACCGCGGCGCCTCGGCCTGACCGACCAGCAGCGGGGCGACGGCCAGCTGGAGTTCGTCCGCCAGGCCCCGGGCCAGGAACTGGGTGTGCACGCCCCCGCCGCCCTCGACCATCAGCCGGCGCACCCCGCGGGCGCCCAGGTCGTCCAGCACCGCGCCGAGGTCCACCGCCTCGCCCAGCGCGACCACCTCGGCCAGCCCGTCCAGCCGGGGCCGCAGCACCGCCGCCCCCCGGTCCGTGGTGTACGCGAGCCGGGCGCCGCCGGTGTGCCAGAAGCGCAGGCCGGCGTCGAGGTCGCCGCTCGCGCTGAGGGTGACCTTCAGCGGGTGTTCGGGCCGGCCCGCCGCCAGTCGGGCCTCCCGGCGCCCGGGGTCGTTGACCAGCAGCCGGGGGTTGTCGACGCGCAGGGTGTTGCCGCCGACCAGGATCGCGTCGGCGGCGGCGCGCTCCTCGTCGACCCGGTCGAAGTCGGCGGCATTGGAGAGCAGCAGCCGGTCGGGGGAAGCGTCGTCGAGGTGGCCGTCGAGCGAGACGGCGGCGCTCAGCAGGACGTAGGGGCGCGGGCCGGGCATGGGTGGGGACCGTTCTGTCGGGGGCGTCTCCACGGTACGGCGGCCGGGGGCGGGCCGGGTGGACCGGGCCCATGGGGGCCGGAATGTGAGACGGATCTTCTCGGGATGCGGGACGAGGAGTAGCGTCGCGGAGTACCGGGACCGACCACGCCCAGGGGGACCTCATGACCGGACCGCAGCCCGCAGCCGTCTACACCCACGGCCACCAGGAGGCCGTGCTGCGCTCGCACCGCTCCCGCACCGCCGCCGACTCGGCCGGCTACCTGCTGCCCGAACTGCGGCCCGGGCAGGCTCTGTTGGACGTCGGCTGCGGGCCCGGCACGATCACCGCGGACCTGGCCGGGCTGGTCGGCCCGCAGGGGCGGGTGGTGGCCGTGGACACCTCCGCCGAGGTGCTGGAACAGGCCGCCGGGCACGCCGCCGGGCGGGGCCTGGCCAACGTCGTCTTCGAGCGCGCCGACGTCCACCGACTGCCGTACCGGGACGGCGAGTTCGACGTGGTGCACGCCCACCAGGTGCTCCAGCACGTGGCCGACCCGGTGGCCGCGCTGCGCGAGCTGCGGCGGGTGACGGCGCCGGGCGGCGTGGTCGCGGTCCGCGACGTCGACTACGCCTCGATGACCTGGTTCCCGGAGGTGCCCGCGCTGGACCGGTGGCTGGAGCTGTACCGACGGACCGCCCGCGCCAACGGCGGCGAGCCGGACGCCGGCCGACGGCTGCTGTCCTGGGCCCGCGCGGCCGGCTTCACCGAGGTCACCGCGAGCGCCTCCACCTGGACGTTCGCGACGCCCGAGCAGCGCGCCTGGTGGGGCGGGATGTGGGCGGACCGGGTGACGGGCACCGCGCTGGGCCGGACGGCGGTCGGGCTGGGCCTCGCGGACCGGGACGAGCTGGACCGGATCGCGGACGGCTGGCGGGAGTGGAGCGCCGCCGGGGACGGCTGGTTCTCGATGCTGCACGGCGAGGTGCTGGCCCGCGGCTGAGCCGGCGCGGGGCGGGCCGGAAAGAATGGACAGACGTTCGGAAAGATCGGGTAAAGTCGCGCGACCGTTCAGATTCGGGCCCGTTCGGGTCCGAGCCATGGTGCCGAGCGCCGAGCCGATGCCCGTTCCGGCGGGGTGGGGGAGTCCACGTGTCCAAGCCTGAGTCCGAGCCGCCCGTCCCGGGGCCGGCAGCGGAGGCGGAGACGGAGACGGTCGCGGCGACTGGGACGGAAACGTCGGCGGAGACGGCAGCGTCGACGCAGACGCCGGCGACCGGCCAGGACCCGCGGGTGGACTTCCGCAAGGACACCGCCGAGCCCGCGCAGCCCGTCCCGGCCGGAGCCGAGCCCGCGCAGCCCGTCCCGGCCGGAGCCGAGCCCGCCGAGTCCGGAGCCGAGCCCACCCCGGCCGGAGCCGAGCCCGCCCCGCCCGTCGACCCCTGGGCCGCACCCGACCTCTCCGCCGGTCCGCCCGCGACCCCGCCCACCGCCCCGGGGCCTACCCCGGCTCCGGCTCAGGCCCAGGCCCAGGCCCCGCAGGCCGTCCCGCCGTCGGTCGCCCCGCCCCAGCCGCCGCACCCGCTGCCCGCCGGCGGCTGGGCCTCCGTCACCCCCGCCGCCCAGTCCGGCTTCCAGCCGGGCAACCCGTACGCCCCGGCCCACGGCCCGGTCCCGGCCACCGCCCCCCTCCCCGGCTTCGCCCCCGGCCCCGGCCCCGCTCCCACCAACGGCTTCGCCGTCGGCTCCCTGGTCACCGGCCTGCTGCTGGTGGCCCCGGTGGCCCTGGTGTTCGGCATCCTCGCGCTGGTCCAGATCAACCGCCGCAAGGAGCGCGGCACCGGCATGGCGGTGACCGGCCTGGTGCTCGGCACGGTCGGCACGGTGCTGCTGGCCCTGATGTTCGGTGCGGCCGACTTCAGTTCGGCACGGGCCGGCCGCTACGGTCAGGCCCCGAAGGCGCCGGCCGGCTCGGTGTACTGGTCGGACCTCAAGACCGGCGACTGCTACGACTCCCCCGGGGACGGTTCGACGGTCGACGAGAACGGCGACGCGAAGGTGTACTGGGTGAACCGGGTGCCCTGCGCCAAGCCGCACCACGGCGAGGTGGCGGGCACCGCCGACCTCCCGGACAGCGCCGGCCCGTACCCGGGCGAGGGCGTGGTCCGCGAGATGTCGGTCCGGCTGTGCCGCAAGGTGCTGGACGACTACGCGCTCGACCAGTGGGCCGTCCCGGACGGCATGGACGACGTCTACCTCTACCCGACCGCGAAGAACTGGACAGCCGGCGCCCGGTACGTCACCTGCGCCTTCGAGGACGGCGAGGAACGGCACCAGGGGACGGTCCGCACCGACCGGAGCCACCTGACCGCGCCCCAGCTGGCCTACCTGGAGGCCGCCCGGAGCTTCAACGACGACTACCTGGACGAGCCGGAGCGGGACGTCTCCGACGCCGAGGCCGACTACCGGGCCTGGGCCCGCCGGGTGGCCTCCGCCTCCCGGACCCAGGCGGCGGTGCTGGGCCGGACGGGCGTGGCCTGGCCGCTCGACGTCCAGCCGATGATCGCCAAGCTGGCCGCGGCCAAGACCCAGGCGGCCGCCGCCTGGGACGCCGCGGCCTCCGGCACCGACCTGGCGGGCGACCTCCGCCGGGCCAGGGCGGCGGAGGCCAGGACGGCTCCGACGGTCCTGGAGATCCGCCGCGGGCTGGGCCTGTCGACCGGCGAGCAGGCGCCCGACCTGCGGGTCTGAGCGGCCGCGCACCCCGGTTACCGGGCGTTGACCTCGCCTGTACCTGCCGGTAACCCGCAGACCGTACGGTCGTGACCGCGTCCACGGCGCGTCCCCGGCCCGACCCCCACGCGAGCCGGGGACCGTCCCGCCATGGGACGGTCCCGGTACCCTCCCGCCATGGGCACCCACCGGGTCATGCGGCAGGACGACAACGGCAACCGCTTCGTGGTCGCCAAGGACCTCGACCCGGCCGAGGCCCGACGGCTGGCCGCCGAGTTCGAGGCCCGCGGCCACAAGCAGATGTACTGGGTCGAAGCGGACGGGCAGGCCCGGCCGGAAGCGGCGGACGGGACGGTCCGCAACGCCTGAACCCGTAGGGTCGGGGCCATGGACGCGACCCACGCCAGTCACCCCGCTCCCGACGGCTCCGACACCCCCGCCGCCCCCGCCGCGCCCCGGATCGTGGTCGGCGGCGCGCTGGTGCGCGGTGGCCGGGTGCTCGCCGCCCGGCGCAGCGCACCCGAGTCGGTGGCCGGCCGGTGGGAGTTCCCCGGCGGGAAGGCCGAGCCCGGCGAGACCGAGGCGCAGGCGCTGGAGCGGGAGCTGCTGGAGGAGCTCGGCGTCCGGGCGCGCGCGCTGACCCGGCTGCCGGGCGCGTGGGCCGTGCGCTCCGGCCTGGAGCTGCACTTCTGGGCCGCCGAATTGCTGGCCGGCGAGCCGCGCGCACTGGAGGACCACGACGCGCTGCGCTGGCTGGGCCCGGAGGAACTGGACGCGGTGGACTGGATCGACCACGACCGTGACGTGCTGCCGCACGTCGCACGGCTGCTCACGGGTGCTCCGGCGCAGGCCGTGGACGGCGTGTCGGCGGTCGGCGACGCGCCGTCCTCCGAGTAGGTCAATCGGACAATACGACCTAGGCGCCGGGATAGCCTGGTTGCTGCTGGGTATGTCACTTTTCGGCACTATTCGTCACCATCGGTGAGCCGTCCCCAGCCGGCGACGCCGATCCCGACCAGAGCCGGAGGCCCCGTCGGTGTCGAGTACCGGGAACGGCGGCGGGGGAGAGCGGCGGGCAGGCTCCGCGGGGAGCGCCGCCGCCCGCGCCCGACTGCGTCGCGCGGCCCGTCCTGCCGCCCCCCAGCCTCCGGCCGGCCGCCGTCGCGGCGGCACCGTCGAGGCCGCCGGCACCGCCGCCCCCACCACCGCGCGGCCCCACCAGCCGGCCCCGACCCTGGCGGTGGCCGAGCCGGCTCCCCGGCCCGGCGGCCTGCGCAGCCGTCCCGGACGGCCGTTCCCCGGCGGGCCCACCGACGCCCCGGGGGGCTCCGGCACGCCCGCCGAGGGCCTGCTGGACATGCTCAAGGTCGCCATCGCGATCCTGGACACCGCGGGCCGGGTGGTGCTCTGGAGCCCGGCCGCCGAGGAACTGCTCGGCTGGCCGAACGAGCTGCTGGTCGGCCGCCGGATCGACGAGCTGATCCCGGACCGGGAGCAGGTCGCCCGGATCCGGGCCGCGATCCAGTCCACCCTGCGGCACGGCCGCTGGGCCGGCCACGCCGAACTGCTCGACCGGGACGGCCTGGCCGTCGCCGTGGACGCCCGGGTCTCCCTCCTGGTGGACGGCGACGGCACCCCGTTCCTCCAGGTCAGCATGGCCGAGGCGACCGCCGTCCAGGCCGTCGAGCGGGATCTCGCGCTGCGCGACGCGCTGTTCGAACAGTCCCCGCTGGGCATCGCCATCATGGACACCGGCCTGCGCTACACCGCCGTCAACCGGACGCTCGCCGAGATGAACGGCGTCGCCCCGGACGACCACGTCGGCCGCACCACCGGCGAGACCCTTCCCGAGCGGGCGGCCGACGAGATCACCGCGATCCAGCGCCAGGTGCTGGCCACCGGCGAGCCGGTCGTCGACGTCACCCTGGCGTCCCCGGTCACCACCCGGGCCGGCTACCGCTCGATCTCCTACAGCCGGATGACCGACCGCTCCGGCCGGGTGCTCGGCATCTCCGGCACCGTGATGGACGTGACCGAGCGTTACCGGGCGGTCGCCAAGGTCGAGCACGCCCGGCGCCGGCTCTCGCTGCTCAACGAGTTCGGCTCCCGGGTCGGTGACCTGTTGGACGCCTCCCGGATCGCCCAGGAGCTGGCCGGCTCGGTCGTCCCCCGGCTGTCCGACCACTCGGCGGTGATCCTGCTCCAGGCCGTCGCGCACGGTGACGACCTGCCCCGGCACGGCCACGACCGGCGCACCTCGCTTCTCCAGCTCGGCACCGCCTCCGTCCAGGACGGCCCCGAGGTGGACGTGATGCTGCGCCGCGGCGCCCGGATCACCTTCGCCGGGGACTCCGCCTGCGGCCGGGTGCTGCGCACCGGCGTGCCCGAGCTGATCTCCGGCGCCGACCAGCTGGAAGACGTCACCCACCCCGGAGACCCGAAGACGCAGGCCGCCCGGGACCTCGGCGTGCACTCGATGCTGGTCGTGCCGCTGCGCGCCCGCGGCATCGTGATCGGCCTGCTGCTGGTCAGCCGGGCCGGCTACCGCGAGGGCTTCGACCGGGACGACCTGGCCTTCACCGTCGAGCTGGCCGACCGGGCCGGCAGCTCACTGGACAACGCCCGCCTCTACGCCCGCGAGCGCACCGCCGCGCTCACCCTCCAGCGCACCCTGCTCCCGCAGCAGGTCCCGCAGCCCACCGGCGTCGAGGTCGCCTACCGGTACGTGCCCGGCAGCAGCGGCACCGAGGTCGGCGGCGACTGGTTCGACGTCATCCCGCTGCCCGGCGACCGCACCGCGCTGGTCGTCGGCGACGTGATGGGCCACGGCCTGCGGGCCGCCGCCACGATGGGACGGCTGCGCACCGCCGTCCGGGTGCTGGCCGCCCTCGACCTGCCGCCGGACGTCCTGCTGCGGCACGTCCACGAGCTGGCCGACGACCTCGCCCAGGGCCCGGACGAGGCGCTGCTGGCCACCTGCGTCTACGCGGTGTTCGACCCGGCGACGGCCCGGCTCATCGTCGCCAAGGCCGGCCACATCCCGCCGGTGCTGGTGGTGCCGGGCGGGGTCGCCGCGGAGCCGACCCGCACCGGCGGCCCGCTGCCCGGCGGCGCCGGCCGCATCCTCGACCTGCCCTCCGGCGCCCCGCTCGGGGTGGGCGGAGTCCCGTTCGAGTCGGTCGAACTGAAGATCCCCGAGGGCAGCCTGCTGGCGCTGTGCACCGACGGCCTGGTGGAGTCCCGGGACAAGGACCTGGACGTCGGCCTCGGCCGGCTGGTCACCGTGCTCCAGGACCCGCACGCCTCCATCCAGGCCGCCTGCGAGGCGGTGCTGGACACCATGGAGCAGGGCCGGGAGCCGGACGACGTCGCCCTGCTGCTGGCCCGGCTCGGCCACGGCCAGGCCGGCACCCCGACGGCGGGCTGGACCCTCCCGGCCGAGCCCACCGCCGTCTCCCGGGCCCGCCGGCTGGTCCGCGCCACGCTCCTCGAGTGGGGCGTCGAGGAGCTCACCGACACCGCCGAGCTGCTGGTCAGCGAGCTGGTCACGAACGCCGTCCGGTACGCCAGCGCCCCCATCGGGGTGCGGCTGACGCTCGGTGAGACGCTGCTGGTCGAGATCTCCGACCCACTGCCCGACCCGCCCCGGGAGCGGCACGCGGCCGAGGCCGACGAGGGCGGACGCGGCATCGAACTGGTCCACCGGCTGGCACTGCGCTGGGGCGCCCGGGCCGAGGGCATCGGCAAGGTGGTCTGGTTCGAGCAGGCGCTGCCGGGTAGTGAGCCGGATGGGTCGTGATCGGAGCGAACAGCAGGGGAGCGGTGTCGAACATGTCATCGGGCGCTCGGGGGGAGCGTGCGCTCCGGAAGGGGGCGCGAGCGTGGCATTGTGGTTGCGCGGGCGGTAGGACAAAAACCTTCGCCCGATCTGATGTTGTGATGTTGAGGGCGTGTGAACGTACCCCTCGATGATGAATACTCGGTCTTCTCGACATCCGGACGGTCGCGGGTTGGAGGGGTCGGTCCGTTGAACAGCACTCCGGCGCGGAGCGCGTCGCCGAGCAGCAGCGGTCATGCCGTCGTGCCCGGACAGGCCGGGTCCGCGCACCTGCCCGTACGGGAC
Source organism: Kitasatospora sp. NPDC096204 (assembly GCF_044763205.1). NCBI lineage: Bacteria > Bacillati > Actinomycetota > Actinomycetes > Kitasatosporales > Streptomycetaceae > Kitasatospora > Kitasatospora sp. NPDC096204. The sequence continues at coordinate 388,809 of NZ_JBIWFT010000003.1, read as the reverse complement.
GGCGCGGCCGCGGGCCGCGGCCACCGCCCCGCCGACCGGGACCGGTCCTGGGGCGCCAACGACCCCGGCTCGATCTACGACTACATCCGGGTCGCCACCTTCGCGATCGGCCCCGACGGGCGGATCAGCCAGTGGAGCGAGCGCGCCGCCGAGTTCTTCGGCATCCCGGCCGCCGAGGCCGTCGGAGCCGACCCGATCGCCACCTTCGTCCCCCGCGAGCTCTGGCAGCGCGGCCGCGCCCGGTTGGAGCGCACCCTGGCGGGCGAGGAGTGGGTCGGCACCACCCCGTACCGGGACGCCGACGGCGGCGAGGGCCTCGCCGAGCTCTACCTGATGCCCGACAGCTCGCTGCCCACCGCGGGCGCCACCTGCCTGGCCGTCGACCTCGGGCGGCTGCGCCGGATCGAGACCGACCTGGCCGCCTCCGAGGCCGTCTTCGGCCAGACGCCCACCGGCTTCGTGCTGTTCGACGACCGGCTGCGGCTGCAGCGGGTCAACGACGCCTTCGCCTCAGGGATGGGCCTGGTCCCCACCGACCTGGAGGGCCTCACCCCGCACGACCTCTTCCCGCCGTCCGAGGCCGACCGGCTCACCGCCGCCCTGCGCAAGGTCCTGGCCACCGGCGAGCCGGTCTTCGACCTGCGCTTCCACGGCGCCGTCCCGACCCGCGAGGGCAACCGGCTCTGGGCCGTCTCGCTGTACCGTCTGAACGGCTCCGCCGGGCAGACCATGGGCGTCGCCGGGCAGGTCTCCGACGTCACCAGCCGGCATGTCGCCGAGCGCGAGGCCGACGGCGTGCGCCGCAACCTGGCCCTGCTCAACGAGGCCAGCGCGCACATCGGCTCCACGCTCGACCTGGAGACCACCGCCAAGGAGCTGCTGGACGTCGTCGTCCCGCCGTTCTGCGACCTCGCCACCGTCGACCTGTACACCGCGCTGCTCTCCGGCGAGACCGTGCCCAGCGCGGGCCGGCTCGGCGACACCGTGCTCACCGACGGCAGCGGCGAACTGCGCCGGGTCGCCGTCTCCAGCGTGGTCGGCGGCGCCTCCTCGGTGCTCGGCTCGGTCACCGGCCTGCCGATCGCCGAGGCCGGCGGCACCCTCTGCTACCCGCGCCGCTCCCCGCACGCCCGAGCGCTGCGCACCGGCCGCAGCGTCGTCCCCGAGCCGGGGCGCGATCCGCTGCTGCGCTCCACCCTGATCGTCCCGCTGGTCGCCCGCGACCAGGTGCTCGGCCTCGTCCAGCTCTCCCGGGCGATCGGCAGCGAGCCCTTCGACGCCCGCGACGTCGCGATCGCCGAGGAACTGGTCGCCCGCGCCGCCGTCTGCATCGACAACGCCCGGCTCTACCGGCGCGAGCACGAGCGGGCGCTGATCCTCCAGCGCAGCCTGCTGCCCCCGGGCAACCCGGCCGCCAGCGGCCTGGAGATCGCCTGCCGCTACCTGCCCAGCAACAACAACACCGAGGTCGGCGGCGACTGGTTCGACGTCATTCCGCTGCCCGGCAACCGCACCGCGCTGGTCATCGGTGACGTGATGGGCCGCGGTCTGCGCGCCGCCGTCGCGATGGGCCAGCTGCGCACCGCCGTCCGCACCCTGGCGATGCTCGACCTCGACCCGGCCGAGGTGCTCACCGCGCTGGACGAGATCGCCCGCGGCCTCGGCGACGACTCGGTCCCGGCCGGCCCGCCCACCCCGTACGGGCGGCTCACCTCGACCGCCGACGAGGAGGCCCGCGAGGTCTACCTCGCGACCTGCGTCTACGCGGTCTACGACGCCGTCACCCGCCGCTGCATCTTCGCCAACGCCGGCCACCTGCCGCCCGTGCTGCTCAGCCCCGGCGAGGGCTCCCGGATGCTCGACGTGCCGCCCGGCCTGCCGCTCGGCGTCGGCGGCGAGCCCTTCGAGGAGGTCGAGCTGACCCTCCCGGACGGCGCCGTGCTCGCCCTCTACACCGACGGCCTGGTGGAGAGCCGCAAACACCAGCTGGACGAGGGCCTGCGGGCCTTCCGCTCCGCGCTCTCCGACCAGGGCAAGGGGCTGGAGGACCTCTGCGACCACGTGCTCGGCGAGCTCAACCCGCACCACGGCGAGGACGACATCGCCCTGCTGATGGCCAAGGTGCACGCCTTCCCCGACGACGCCGTCGGCAACTGGTTCCTGCCGCCCGAGCCCACCTCGGTGGCCAAGGCCCGGGAGCTGGCGTGCAGCTGGCTGCTCTCCCGGGGGCTGGACGAGCTGGTCGACACCACCGAGCTGCTGGTCAGCGAGCTGGTCACCAACGCGCTCAAGCACGGCCGGGGCGAGATCCGGCTGCGGCTGCTGCGCGAGCGCGGCCTGGTCTGCGAGGTCTGGGACGACGGCTACGCCCAGCCCCGGCAGCGGCGCGCCCAGGAGACCGACGAGGGCGGGCGCGGCCTGCAGCTGGTCAGCCTGCTGGCCGAGCGCTGGGGCAGCCGGCGCACGCCCAAGGGCAAGATCGTCTGGTTCGAGCTGGCGCTGTAGTCGTCGGAAACGGTGGGCCGGACGGGTGCAGTCGCCCGGCGGCCCGCCGTGTCGGCACGGTCCCAGGGCCCCGGGCGGCGTTCGATGGCCGCCATGCGCGTCCGCCAGCTCACCGCCGCAGCCGCCGCGCTGCTGCTCGCCGCCGGTCTCGGCGGCTGCTCCGACGACCCGGGGCCCGCCCAGACACCCGCCCCCGTGCCCGTCCCGGCCGATCCCACCGCCACCACCGGGGACGTCGGGCCCGCCGACCGCACCGCCGTCCGGGACGGCGGCACGCTGCGCTGGGCGGTGGACGACGTCCCGGCCACGCTGAACGTCTACCAGGGCTCGGCCAACGCCGACTCGGCGCTGCTCGCCCACGCCCTGTACCCCTCGCTGTTCCGGCCCGACGAGCACGGGCGGCTCGTCCCCGATCCGGACTACCTGGCCGGCGCCGAGTCCACCCCGCCCGGTCCGGGGCCGCAGGTGGTGACGTACCGGCTCAACCCGAACGCCGTCTGGAGCGACGGCACCCCGGTCTCGGCCGCCGACCTCGACGCCCAGTGGACCGCGCTGTCCGGCCTGGACCCGGCGTACGGGGGCCCGCGGGCGGTCGGGTACGACGCCATCGACTCGGTCACCCAGGGCGCCGACCCGTCCGAGGTGCGGGTGACCTTCCGGCGGCCGTACGCCGACTGGCGCTCGCTGTTCGGCCCGCTCTACCCGGCCGCCGAGACGGCCACCCCGGCCGCGTTCGGCCGACCGCTGACCGGCGGCGGGCCGAGCGCCGGGCCGTACACCGTGGCCCGGTACGACGCCGAGGACGGGACGGTCAGCATGGTGCGCAGTCCGCTCTGGTGGGGCGACCCGCCGAAGGCCGACCGGATCGACTTCCTCGCCGCGCCGCCCGAGCAGCGGCTGGACGCGCTGGACCAGGACCAGCTGGACATCGCCCCGCTCACCGCGGCGGTCGACCGGGCGGTGCCGGTCCCGACCGTCGGCGCCACCGCGGCCGGCGCCTCCCCCTCCGTCGCGCCGCCGCCCGCGGCCGCGCCCGAGGCGGCGGCACTGGCACTGCACCGGGCCGAGTCGTTGCCCGACGTCACCGTGCACCGGGCCGCCGCGGCCTCGCTCACCCAGCTCACCCTCAACGCCGCGCGCGGCCCGCTGACCGACCCGCTGGTGCGCCGCGCCCTCACCCGGGCCGTCGACCGGCAGCGGATCGCCGACGCCGCGCTCACCCCGCTCGGCCTGCCCGCCGCGCCGCTGGGCAGCCACCTGCTCGCGGGCGACCAGGAGGGCTACCGGGACAACAGCGGCGCGGCCGGTCCGGGGGACCCGGGCCGACTGCTGGACGAGGCGGGCTGGATGCGGCCCGGCGGCGGGGGCACCCGGACCAAGGACGGCAAGCCGCTCGCCCTCTCGATGCTCGTCCCGGCCGGTTCGGCGACCGCCAAGCGCGCCGCCGACGCGCTCACCGCCGGCCTCGCGGACGCCGGGATCGCGGTGCAGCAGGTGCCCGTGCCCGCCGACTCCTTCGTCGGGGAGCACCTGGCCGCCGGGGACTACGACCTCGCGCTGCTCACCTGGCCGGCCGGCCCCAGCCCGGCGATCGAACAGCGCCCCGCCTACGCCAAGCCCCGGCCCGACCCCGACGGGGTGCCCGAGCCGGGCGGCAACTTCGGCCGCAGCGGCACCGAGGAGATCGACCGACTGTTCGACCGGGCGGCCGCCGAGCCGGACCAGGCGGCCCGGCTGGACCTGCTCCAGGAGGCGGACGTACGGATCTGGGAGCTCGGGCACTCGGTGCCGCTCTACCAGCGGCCGGAGCTGGTCGGGGTCAGGACCGGGGTGGTCGGCGCGGGCGCGTACGGCTTCGGGTGGCCGCGATTCCAGGACGTGGGCTGGAGCGAACCGGAGACCGGGCGGGACTAGGGCGGGGCGGGCTGCCGCAGCTCCCGGGCGAAGCGGCGCGGGGAGTCGTCGGCGATCCGGGGCGCGGCCGGGCTCCGGGCCGTCGGATCACGAACGGAAGGCCGTCGGAGCACGGCCGGTCGGTGAACGGCGTGTGACCCGCCTGTGATCTTGATCCCGCCGGACCAGCTCGTTTCCGCCGACCTCCGCCCTTCCCCGTACGATAGGAGGAAGCCGCGGCATGGCCATGTGCCCGGCGGGTGGACCGGTAGTAGCAGGCGGAACGGGCGGCGGCGATCGACAGGGATCGCAAGTGCGCGTCACGCAGCCGGGCGCCGCAACCCACGATTCCGGGAGAATCCGCAAGGCATGCCCACGCGCAACGACATCCGTAACGTCGCCATCGTCGCCCACGTCGACCACGGCAAGACCACGCTGGTCGACGCCATGCTCAAGCAGGCCGGCGCCTTCGCGGCCCACCAGCAGCTCGATGACCGGATGATGGACTCCAACGACCTGGAGCGCGAGAAGGGCATCACCATTCTCGCGAAGAACACCGCGGTCAAGTACCACCCCAAGGACGGTGGTGCGCCGATCACCATCAACATCATCGACACCCCGGGCCACGCCGACTTCGGTGGCGAGGTCGAGCGCGGTTTGTCGATGGTGGACGCGGTCGTCCTGCTGGTCGACGCCTCCGAGGGTCCGCTGCCGCAGACCCGCTTCGTGCTGCGCAAGGCGCTCTCCCAGCGCCTGCCCGTCATCCTCTGCATCAACAAGACCGACCGTCCGGACTCCCGGATCGACGAGGTCATCAACGAGACCTACGACCTGTTCCTGGACCTGGACGCGGACGAGGAGCAGATCGAGTTCCCGATCGTCTACGCCTGCGCCCGTGACGGCGTCGCCTCGCTGACCAAGCCGGAGAACGGCACCGTTCCCGCGGACAGCACCAACCTGGAGCCGTTCTTCTCCACGCTGCTGGAGCACGTCCCGGCCCCGAGCTACGACGAGGAAGCCCCGCTCCAGGCCCACGTCACCAACCTGGACGCCGACAACTTCCTCGGCCGCATCGCGCTGCTCCGCGTCGAGCAGGGCGAGCTGCGCAAGGGCCAGACCGTGGCCTGGATCAAGCGTGACGGCTCGATCCAGAACGTCCGCATCTCCGAGCTGCTGATGACCGAGGCGCTCACCCGCAAGCCGGCCGAGGTGGCGGGCCCCGGTGACATCTGCGCCGTCGCCGGCATCTCCGACATCATGATCGGCGAGACCCTGGCCGACCCGGAGAACCCGATCGCGCTGCCGCTGATCACGGTGGACGAGCCGGCCATCTCGATGACCATCGGCACCAACACCTCCCCGCTGGTCGGCCGTGGCGGCAGCGGCAAGGGCGCCGACGCCAAGTCCGGCGTCAAGGTGGACCGCAAGGTCACCGCCCGCCAGGTGAAGGACCGCCTGGACCGCGAGCTGATCGGTAACGTCTCGCTGCGCGTGCTGGACACCGAGCGTCCGGACGCCTGGGAGGTGCAGGGCCGCGGTGAGCTGGCGCTGGCCATCCTGATCGAGACCATGCGCCGCGAGGGCTTCGAGCTGACCGTCGGCAAGCCGCAGGTGGTCACCAAGGAGGTCAACGGCAAGACCCACGAGCCGGTCGAGCGCCTCACCGTGGACGTGCCCGAGGAGCACATGGGTGCCGTCACCCAGCTCATGGGCGTCCGCAAGGGCCGGATGGACAACATGTCCAACCACGGCTCGGGCTGGGTCCGGATGGAGTTCGTCGTCCCGTCCCGCGGCCTGATCGGCTTCCGGACCGAGTTCCTCACCAACACCCGCGGCACCGGCATCGCCCACTCGATCCACGAGGGCCACGAGCCGTGGTTCGGCCAGCTGACCACCCGCAACAACGGCTCCCTGGTCGCCGACCGGGCCGGCGTGGTGACCGCCTTCGCGATGACCAACCTCCAGGAGCGCGGCGTGCTCTTCTGCGAGCCGGGCACCGAGGTGTACGAGGGCATGATCGTCGGTGAGAACTCGCGTTCCGACGACATGGACGTGAACATCACCAAGGAGAAGAAGCTCACCAACATGCGGTCCTCGACCGCCGACGTGGCCGAGTCGATCGTCCCGCCGCGCAAGCTCTCGCTGGAGCAGTCGCTGGAGTTCTGCCGCGAGGACGAGTGCATCGAGGTGACCCCGGAGACGGTTCGCATCCGTAAGGTCGTTCTGGACCAGAAGGACCGCGGTCGCACCGCCTCGCGCGCCAAGAAGGCGTGATCCGGACGCACTGAACGGCCATTGGCCGAAATGATTCGCCCCCCTTTCCCATGGAGAGGGGGGCGAACTTTTTCAACTACTCCAAGTTGTCGGGTCCGCTATTCACGGAATAGCGCTCATCACACCAGAGTGTCCGCTGAGCGGACGTGACAGTTCGTCATCCGTGACGACTGTCCGTTTGGTGCCTGTCTGGCTATGTCTCAAATGTCCGGTTTTCGAAACTTACCGACTGTTCATGTGACCTAATTGAGATCGTCACTGGTCACTTTCGTGTCCGTGCGTGACGGATAGTGGGTGCAGTCAGGCTCGGGTCAAGGGTGAACGCGCAGGGGTGCGCGCCGAAACCACGAGCGCGGACGGCACAGCGGGCCCGGTGACCACCGTTCCGCGATGCCTTCCTCGTTGCAACGTCGAATTCAGGAGGCACACCGATGCGCGGTGCGAGCCAGGCCAAGTGGGTTGTCGCAGCTGTTGCTGTCGCCCTCGCTGCGACTGCGTGCAGCAGCAGCGACTCCTCCGGGGGTAGCTCCGAGGGCGGTGCGGTCAACGCCGCCGCCAGCTTCAGCTACCAGAGCGGTGAGCCGCAGCGTCCGCTCCAGCCGGCCAACGCCAATGAGAACATCGGCGGCCGTATCGTCAAGGTGCTCTTCAAGGGCCTGGTCGACTACGACCCCGCGACCGGTGCGCTGCGCAACCAGGTGGCCGACAAGATCGAGACCACCGACGCCAAGAACTACACCGTCACGCTGAAGTCCGGCTGGACCTTCCACGACGGCACCCCGGTCACCGCCGCGTCCTTCGTCAAGGCCTGGAACTGGTCGGCCAACACGAAGAACAACCAGATCAACTCGTCCTGGTTCTCCGACATCGTCGGCTACGACGCCGTCCACCCGGAGAAGGGCGACCCGACCGCGACCGAGATGTCCGGTCTGAAGATCGTCGACGACACCCACTTCACCATCGAACTGACCAGCCCCGTCTCGTACTTCACGTACAAGCTCGGCTACACGGCCTTCTCCCCGCTGCCCGAGGGCTTCTTCGCCGACCCGGCCGGCTTCGGCCAGAAGCCGGTCGGCAACGGCCCCTACAAGTTCGTCTCGTGGGAGCACAACAAGGCCGTCACCGTCCAGGCCTACGACAAGTACACCGGCTCGGACAAGCCGAAGAACGGCGGCATCGTCTTCCGGAACTACAGCGCCGGTGAGGCCGCGTACAAGGACCTGATGTCCGACACCCTGGACGTCCTGGACCAGGTCGACTCGACCGACCTCCCGAAGTACAAGGACGACCTGGGCAAGCGCGCCGTCGACCAGGCTCAGGGCGCCATCCAGAACGTCGGCTTCGCGCTGTACCAGGGCGACTGGAACGCCCCGGGCAAGGAGAAGGTCCGTCAGGGCATCTCCATGGCGATCGACCGCGACACCATCACCAAGACCGTGCTGAACGGCAACCGCATCCCCGCCGACTCGTGGGTCGCCCCGGGCGTCATGGGCTACAAGGCCGACACCTGCGGTGAGTTCTGCAAGTTCAACCCGGAGAAGGCCAAGCAGCTCATCGCCGAGGGCGGCGGCGTCCCCGGCGGCAAGGTCACCATCCTGTACAACGCCGACGGCAGCCACAAGGAGTGGGTGGACGCGGTCTGCAACTCCATCCGCCAGTCGACCGGCGTGGACTGCACCGGTGACCCGAAGCCGGACTTCAAGACCGTGCGTGACGTCGTCACCAACAAGCAGGTCCAGAGCATGATGCGTACCGGCTGGGTGCAGGACTACCCGCTGAACGCCAACTTCCTGCGTGACGTCTACGGCACCGGCGCCTCGTCGAACGACAACCAGTACTCCAGCCCGGAGTTCGACCGCCTGGCCAAGGAGGCGGACGCCGCCACCTCGGTCGAGAAGACCGCCGAGCTGTACCAGCAGGCCGAGGCCCAGCTGGCCAAGGACATGCCGTCCATCCCGCTCTGGTACTACAAGACCAGCTCCGGCTACTCCAAGAACGTCCAGAACGTGAAGTTTGACTCCTTCGGCGACCCGGTCTTCACCGACGTCGAGGTCAAGAAGAAGTAATCGGTCGGCACCGCCTGACCCGGTGACAACGGCCGGTGCCCGTCCATCCCCACAAGGGCGAGGACTGGCACCGGCCGTTGGCACGCCGACTTATCTCTTGCCGGGTTGACGGGCCCGGCAGAGCCATACATGGAGGCACGATGGGGCGCTTTGTCGCGAGGCGACTGCTCCAGATGATCCCGGTCTTCTTCGGAACGACCTTGCTCATCTTTGTCATGGTGCACGCGCTGCCGGGGGACCCGGTGGCCGCGATGTGGGGCGACAAGGCGCCGGACCCGGCCCAGGTTGCCGCCCTGAGGCACCAAATGGGTTTCGACAAGCCGATGTTGCAGCAGTACTTCCACTACATGGGAGGCCTGCTCACCGGTGACTTCGGGACCACCCTGGCCAACCGGCCGGTGCTCGACGTGATCACCGAGGCGCTTCCGGTCACGGTCCGGCTGGCGCTGTTCGCGTTCGTCATCGAGATCGTGCTGGGCATCGGCATCGGCCTGTTCGCCGGCCTGCGCCGCGGCAAGGCGTTCGACAAGGGCGCCCTGATCTTCACCCTGCTGCTGATCTCGATCCCGATCCCGGTGCTCGGCTTCATCTTCCAGACGATCTTCGCGGACAACCTGAAGTGGGTCACCCCGACGGTCCAGGACTCCAACGACATCACCCAGCTGGTGCTGCCGGCCGTCGTGCTCGGCTCGGTGTCGCTGGCCTTCGTGGCGCGTCTCACCCGCACCTCCATAGCCGAGAACATCAAGGCCGACTACGTCCGCACCGCGGTGGCCAAGGGCCTGCCGCGGCGCAAGGTGATCGGCACCCACCTGCTGCGTAACTCGCTGATCCCGGTGGTCACCTTCCTCGGCACCGACCTGGGCGCCCTGATGGGCGGCGCGATCGTCACCGAAGGCATCTTCAACGTCAAGGGTGTCGGCAACGCGCTCTTCCACGCGATCAACCTGAAGGAGGGCACGACGGTCTCCGGCTTCGTCGCCTTCCTGGTGATCGTGTACCTGGTTGCTGGCCTGATCGTCGACCTGCTTTACGCGGTCCTGGACCCGAGGATCCGTTATGCCTGACCTGACCGAGAAGAAGACGGCCGAGGAGACTCCGGCCCCGGCCGCCGCAGTCGCGGTCGCCAAGCCGGAGAAGGCGCGCAGCCTCGGCTCCGACGCCTGGCACGACCTGCGCCGCAAGCCGATCTTCGTGATCTCCGCGCTGCTCATCCTGCTGCTGATCGTCATCGCGATCGCGCCGGGCCTGTTCACCTCGGTGGACCCGCGGGCCGGCGACCTGCGCAACCACTACCTGTCGAAGCCGAACTACAGTCACTTCTTCCAGCCCGACTGGTTCGGCTACGACCTCCAGGGCCGCAGCATCTACGCCCGCGTCATCTACGGCGCCCGCGCCTCGGTCGTGGTCGGCATCTGCGTCACCCTCGGCGTGACCATCATCGGCGGCATCGCCGGTATGCTCGCCGGTTACTTCGGCGGCTGGATCGACACGATCATCTCCCGCGTCACCGACATCTTCTTCGGCATCCCGCTGCTGCTCGGCTCGCTGGTGGTCCTGAACGCCTTCACCTCGCGCACCGTGTGGAGCGTGGTCTTCGCGCTGGTCGCCCTGGGCTGGACCCAGATGACCCGTGTCATGCGCGGCTCGGTGATCACGGTCAAGCAGGCCGACTTCGTGACGGCGGCCAAGGCGCTCGGCGCCGGCACCACCCGGATCATGTTCAAGCACATCCTGCCGAACGCGATCGCCCCGGTGATCGTGGTCGCGACCATCGCCCTCGGCGGCTACATCGCCACCGAGGCGACGCTGAGCTTCCTCGGCATCGGTCTGCAGGACCCGACCATCTCCTGGGGCATCGACATCAACTCGGCCCAGAAGGTGATCCGTACGGCGCCGTTCGCCCTGTTCTTCCCGGCCGGAATGCTGAGCCTCACCGTGCTGGCGTTCATCATGCTTGGCGACGCGGTGCGCGACGCCCTCGACCCGAAGCTCCGCTGAGAGAAGAGGTGACGACCCGATGACCACCGTGATCGAGAACAACCAGAAGAACGATCGTCTCGAAGTTGGCACCCCTCTCCTGGAGGTGAAGGACCTCCACGTGGAGTTCCACACCCGGGACGGGATCGCCAAGGCCGTGAACGGCGTCAACTACTCCGTCGCGGCCGGCGAGACGCTCGCCGTGCTCGGCGAGTCCGGCTCCGGCAAGTCCGTGACGGCGCAGACCATCATGGGCATCCTGGACATGCCCCCGGGCAAGGTGACGCAGGGCGAGATCCTGTACCGGGGCAAGGACATGCTCAAGATGAGCAACGAGGAGCGGCGGCAGGTCCGCGGCCGGAAGATCGCGATGATCTTCCAGGACGCGCTGTCCGCGCTGAACCCGGTGCTCAGCGTCGGCTACCAGCTCGGCGAGATGTTCCGCGTGCACCAGGGCGCCTCCAAGAAGGAGGCGAAGGAGAAGGCCATCGAGCTGATGGACCGGGTGCGCATCCCCGCCGCCCGGCAGCGGGTGGACGACTACCCGCACCAGTTCTCCGGCGGCATGCGCCAGCGGATCATGATCGCGATGGCGCTGGCCCTGGAGCCGGACCTGATCATCGCGGACGAGCCCACCACCGCCCTGGACGTGACCGTCCAGGCCCAGGTGATGGACCTCCTCGCGGAGCTGCAGGCCGAGTACAACATGGGCCTGATCCTGATCACCCACGACCTCGGCGTGGTCGCCGACGTCGCGGACAAGATCGCCGTGATGTACGCGGGCCGGATCGTGGAGACCGCCCCGGTGCACGACCTGTACGCGAACCCCGCGCACCCGTACACCAAGGGCCTGCTCCGCTCCATCCCGCGCCTGGACCAGAAGGGCCAGGAGCTGTACGCGATCAAGGGCCTGCCCCCGAACCTGCTGAAGGTTCCGACCGGCTGCGCGTTCAACCCCCGCTGCGACGTCGCCACCGACCTGTGCCGCACCGAGATCCCGGCGCTGCACCACGTGACGGACAAGGACGGCAAGGAGCTCGCCGGCCGCCGCAGCGCGTGCCACCTCTGGAAGGAGACCCTCCATGGCTGAGAACATCCTGGAGGTCAAGGACCTGCACAAGCACTACCCGCTGACCCAGGGCATCCTCTTCAAGAAGCAGGTCGGTGCGGTCAAGGCGGTCGACGGCATCTCCTTCGAGCTGAAGAAGGGCGAGACCCTCGGCATCGTCGGCGAGTCCGGCTGTGGCAAGTCCACGCTGGCCAAGGTGCTGATGAACCTGGAGCGGGCCACCTCCGGTCAGGTGCTGTTCAAGGGTGAGGACATCTCCCGGCTGTCCGGCGCGGCGCTCAAGTCCGTCCGCCGCAACATCCAGATGGTGTTCCAGGACCCGTACACCTCGCTCAACCCGCGCATGACGGTCGGCGACATCATCGGCGAGCCGTTCGAGATCCACCCCGAGGTGGCGCCCAAGGGCGACCGCCGCAAGGCCGTCCAGGACCTGCTGGACGTCGTGGGTCTGAACCCGGAGTACATCAACCGGTACCCGCACCAGTTCTCCGGCGGTCAGCGCCAGCGCATCGGCATCGCCCGCGGCCTCGCGCTCAAGCCCGAGATCATCATCTGCGACGAGCCGGTCTCCGCCCTGGACGTGTCCGTCCAGGCGCAGGTGATCAACCTGCTGGAGCAGCTGCAGGGCGAGTTCGGCCTCTCCTACATGTTCATCGCGCACGACCTCTCCATCGTCCGGCACATCTCCGACCGCGTCGGCGTGATGTACCTGGGCAAGATGGTCGAGATCGGCTCGGACGAGGAGATCTACGAGAACGCCACCCACCCGTACACCCAGGCGCTGCTCTCCGCGGTGCCGGTGCCGGACCCGACGGCGCGCGAGTCCCGCGAGCGGATCATCCTCAGCGGTGACATCCCCTCGCCGGCCAACCCGCCGTCCGGCTGCCGCTTCCGCACCCGCTGCTGGAAGGCGGAGGAGAAGTGCTCCGAGGAGATCCCGCTGCTCGCGGTCCCCTCGCTGCTGAAGGGCCCGGCCGCGCACGAGTCGGCCTGCCACTTCCCCGAGGTCCGGGAGCAGGCCGCAGCGGCCTGATCCCGCGGTGGTTCCAGGAAGGGCCCGTGGCGTTCGCGCCGCGGGCCCTTCCGGCGTTCCGGCGCCGCGTCAACTCGACGGGAGGTCACCGCACCCGTCCGGGTGTTCCTGACTCGCGCCGTCGCCGGGGCGCGCTTCTCATGGGGTGTGATGCGACACAACCCCTGAGGAGGAACCTCCATGCCCGTAGCCGCCCGTGCTCGCTGGGTCCTCGCCGTCGCGACGTCCGTGGTCCTGGTGGCCACCGGGTGCAGCAACAACGGCAGCGGAGGAGGCAGCGGCTCCTCGGACGCCAGCAAGCCCTTCAGCTACCAGAGCAACGAGCCGCAGAACCCGCTGCAGCCCGCCAACGCGAACGAGGTCGGCGGCGGTCGCATCATCCAGAACCTCTTCAAGGGGCTGGTCGACTACGACCCGAGCGACGCCCGGATCCGGATGCAGGTCGCCGAGAAGATCGACACCAGTGACTCGCAGACCTTCGAGATCACGATGAAGGACGGCTGGAAGTTCCACGACGGCACCCCGGTGCACGCCCAGAACTTCGTCGACGCCTGGAACTGGGGGGCCAGCCCCGCCAACAACCAGATCAACAGCTCCTGGTTCTCCGACATCGAGGGCTACGAGGACGTCCACCCGGCCTCCGGCCAGCCCACCTCCGACAAGATGTCCGGGCTGACCGTCACCGACGACCTCCACTTCACCGTCAAGCTCAGCCACAAGGTCTCGTACTTCGAGTACAAGCTCGGCTACATCGCCTTCTCGCCACTGCCCGAGGGCTTCTTCAAGGACCCGGCCGGGTACGGGCAGAAGCCGGTGGGCAACGGCCCGTACCAGTTCGTCAGCTGGTCGCACAACAGCAACGTGACCACCAAGGCCTTCCCCGACTACCAGGGCGTGGACAAGCCGAAGAACGGCGGCGTCGTCTTCAAGATGTACACCACGTCCGAGGCCGCCTACGCCGACCTCCAGTCCAACAACCTGGACGTGATGGACCAGGTGCCGCCGTCCGCGCTGGCCACGTACAAGAGCGACCTCGGCGACCGCGCGGTGGACGAGCCGCAGGGCGCCATCCAGAACATCGGCTTCACGCTCTACCAGGCCGACTGGGCCCCGCCGGAGAAGGCCAAGGTGCGCCAGGGCCTGTCGATGGCGATCGACCGCGACACCATCACCAAGACGGTGCTCCAGGGCTCCCGCAAGCCCGCCACCGCCTGGGTGGCCGAGGGTGTCGAGGGCTACAAGTCCGGCACCTGCGGCGACTTCTGCAAGTTCGACCCGGCCAAGGCCAAGCAGCTGATCCAGGAGGGCGGCGGCGTCCCCGGCAACAAGCTGATGATCACCTACAACGCGGACGGCGGCCACAAGGAGTGGGTCGACGCGGTCTGCAACTCGATCCGGCAGAGCACCGGGGTCGACTGCCTGGGCGACCCGAAGCCCGACTTCAAGACCGCGCGGGCCGCGATCACCGGGCACACCGTCAACGGCGCCTTCCGCACCGGCTGGGTGCAGGACTACCCGCTGAACGCCAACTTCCTGGCCGACGTGTACCGCACCGGTGCCGCGTCCAACGACTTCGGCTACAGCAGCCCGCAGTTCGACGAGGCGGCCACCAAGGCCGACGAGGCCCCCAGCGTCGCCGACACGGTGACCGGCTACCAGCAGGCCGAGGCGGTGCTGCCGAGCGGGATGCCGGCCGTCCCGCTCTGGTACTACCGCACCAACTCGGGCTACTCGACCAAGGTGCAGAACGTGAAGTTCGACTCCTTCGGCAACCCGGCCTGGACCCAGGTCGAGGTCAAGGGCTGAGCCCCGACTCCTCGCGCCGGCCCCGTCCTCCCCGCACGGAGGGCGGGGCGCGGTCTCTCGGCCGACCGGCCCGGTCGGCCGGGCACCCCAGCCGGGCACCCCGGCCGGACATCCGGTCGGAACCCGCTCGGAACCCGCTCGGACACCTAGGAAGGAGGCTCGGATGGGCAGTTACGTGCTGCGGCGGGTGCTGCAGATGATCCCGGTGTTCTTCGGCACCACGCTGCTGATCTTCCTGATGGTCTACACGCTGCCCGGCGACCCGGTCGCGGCGCTGTTCGGCGAGAAGGCCGCCGACCCGGCCGTGGTCGCCAGCATCAAGCACACGTACTACCTGGACCAGCCGATCTGGAAGCAGTACCTGCACTACATGGGGAACCTCTTCCAGGGGGACTTCGGCACCAGCTTCACCGGCCGTCCGGTCACCGACATCATGGCGGACGCCTTCCCGGTCACCATCCGGCTCGCCCTGATGGCGTTCGTCTTCGAGACGGTCGTGGGCCTCGCCCTGGGCCTGGTCTCCGGGCTGCGGCGCGGCAGCATCGCGGACACCCTGGTGCTCATCCTGACCCTGGTGGTCATCTCGATCCCGGTCTTCGTGCTGGCCTACATCGCGCAGACGGTGTTCGCCACCAACCTGGGCTGGGTCACGCCGACGGTGCAGGACAGCTACGACCTGACCCAGTTGATCCTGCCGGCGATCGTGCTGGGCTCGCTCTCGCTCGCGTACGTCGCCCGGCTCACCCGGACGTCGATCGGCGAGAACCTGCGGGCCGACTACATGCGCACCGCGGTCGCCAAGGGCCTGCCCAGGCGCACCATCACCTCCCGCCACCTGCTGCGCAACTCGCTGATCCCGGTGGTCACCTTCCTCGGCACCGACCTCGGCGCGCTGATGGGCGGGGCGATCGTCACCGAGGGCATCTTCAACGTGCAGGGCGTCGGCAACGTCCTGTACCGGGCGATCAACCAGAAGGAGGGCCCCACCGTGGTCGGCATCGTGACCGTCCTGGTGATCGTCTACCTGGTCGCCAGCCTGCTCGTCGACCTGCTCTACGCGGTCCTGGACCCGAGGATCCGCTATGCCTGAGCCCGACATCCACGACGAGGAGTCGTACGAACCGCACCCCAAGCCGGGGGTCGTGCGCCTCGACTACGCGGGCGAGCAGGGCATGGCCGTCGAGCAGGAGACTTTAGTCGAACCCGACGTGGAGAAGCGGGAGGCGGCCCGCAGCCTGTGGGGCGACGCCTGGCGGGACCTGCGCCGGCGGCCGATCTTCCTGCTCTCGGCGCTGCTGATCCTGCTGCTGGTGATCATGGCGATCTTCCCCGGGGCGTTCACCGACGCGGACCCGCGCCAGGCCGACCTGGTGCACAACTACCTCAGGCGGCCGGACTGGAGCGACTTCTTCGGGGCCGGCTGGTTCGGCTACGACGCGCAGGGCCGGTCCATCTACGCCCGGGTGGTGTACGGCGCCCGGGCCTCGATCACCGTCGGCATCTTCGTGACCGCCACCGTCACCCTGCTCGGGGGGCTGACCGGGATGGCGGCCGGCTACTTCGGCGGCTCGATCGACGCGCTGCTCTCCCGGATCACCGACATCTTCTTCGGCATCCCGCTGCTGCTCGGCGCGCTGGTGCTGCTGAACGCCTTCGCCACCCGCACGGTGTGGACCGTGGTCGTCGCGCTGGGCGTGCTCGGCTGGACCCAGATCGCCCGCGTCATGCGCGGAGCGGTGCTGACCGTCAAGCAGTCCGACTACGTGGTGGCCGGCCGGGCGCTCGGGGCCGGGACGGGCCGGCTGATGTTCCGGCACATCCTGCCGAACGCGATCGCCCCGGTGATCGTGGTCGCGACCATCGCCCTCGGCGGCTACATCGCCACCGAGGCGACGCTGAGCTTCCTCGGCATCGGTCTGCAGGACCCGACCATCTCCTGGGGCATCGACATCGCCTCCGCCCAGAAGGTCATCCGGGTCGCGCCGTACGTGCTGTTCTTCCCGGCCACGGCGCTCTCGATCACCGTGCTGGCCTTCATCATGCTGGGCGACGCGGTGCGCGACGCCCTCGATCCGAAGCTTCGCTGAGCGAGGGGAGCGCATCGTGAGTACAGCGGTGGACACCGCCGGGCGCGAGCAGGAGGCGCCGTACCAGGGGCCGCTGCTCGACGTCCGCGACCTGCACGTCGAGTTCGTCACCAGGGAGGGCGTCGCCCGGGCGGTGAACGGCGTCAACTACTCCGTCGCGGCGGGGGAGACGCTGGCGGTGCTGGGGGAGTCCGGCTCGGGCAAGTCGGTGACGGCGCAGGCGATCATGGGCATCCTGGACATGCCGCCCGCCCGGATCCCGCGCGGCGAGATCCTCTACCGGGGCCGGGACATGCTCAAGCTGGGCAAGGAGGAGCGGCGGCGGATCCGCGGCCAGAAGATCGCGATGATCTTCCAGGACGCGCTGTCCGCGCTGAACCCGGTGCTCAGCGTCGGCTACCAGCTGGGCGAGATGTTCCGCTCGCACCGGAAGGTCTCCCGCAAGGAGGCCAAGGAGAAGGCCGTCGAGCTGATGGAGCGGGTGCGCATCCCCGCCGCCAGGCAGCGGGTGAACGACTACCCGCACCAGTTCTCCGGCGGCATGCGGCAGCGGATCATGATCGCGATGGCGCTGGCCCTGGAACCGGACCTGATCATCGCGGACGAGCCCACCACCGCCCTGGACGTGACGGTCCAGGCCCAGGTGATGGACCTGCTCGCGGAGCTGCAGGCCGAGTACAACATGGGCCTGATCCTGATCACCCACGACCTCGGCGTGGTCGCCGACGTCGCGGACAAGATCGCCGTGATGTACGCGGGCCGGATCGTGGAGACCGCCCCGGTGCACGAGCTGTACGCCCGGCCCGCGCATCCGTACACCAGGGGATTGCTGGACTCGATCCCCCGGCTGGACCAGAAGGGCCAGGAGCTCTACGCCATCAAGGGGCTGCCGCCCAACCTGCTGCGCATCCCCAAGGGCTGTGCCTTCAACCCGCGGTGCCCGCGCGCCCAGGACGTCTGCCGGGTCGAGGTGCCGGAGCTGTTCCCGGTCACCGAGGAGGACGGGATGCCGCTGGAGGGGCGCGGCAGCGCCTGCTTCTTCTGGAAGGAGACCCTCCATGGCCACGACCGCTAACGGGGCCAGCGCGCTGGGCGCGGCGCTGCCGGAGGAGGTCGTCTTCGCGCAGGAGGTGCCGCGCGGCGAGCCGATCCTCGAAGTCCGGGACCTGGTCAAGCACTTCCCGCTCACCAAGGGCGTCCTGTTCAGGAAGCAGGTCGGCGCGGTGAAGGCGGTCGACGGGGTCAGCTTCGACCTGATGCAGGGCGAGACGCTCGGGGTCGTCGGCGAGTCCGGCTGCGGGAAGTCCACGCTGGCCAAGGTGCTGATGAACCTGGAGCCCGCCACCTCGGGATCGGTCCGCTACAAGGGGGAGGAGATCTCCCGGCTCTCCGGGGCGGGGCTGAGGGCCGTCCGGCGGAACATCCAGATGGTGTTCCAGGACCCGTACACCTCGCTCAACCCGCGCATGACGGTCGGCGACATCATCGGTGAGCCGTTCGAGATCCACCCCGAGGTGGCGCCCAAGGGCGACCGCCGCAAGGCCGTCCAGGACCTGCTGGACGTGGTCGGGCTCAACCCCGAGTACATCAACCGCTATCCGCACCAGTTCTCCGGCGGCCAGCGCCAACGCATCGGCATCGCCCGGGGGTTGGCGCTCAAGCCGGAGATCATCATCTGCGACGAGCCGGTCTCCGCCCTGGACGTCTCGGTGCAGGCGCAGGTGATCAACCTGCTGGAGCAGCTGCAGGGCGAGTTCAACCTGTCGTACATGTTCATCGCGCACGACCTCTCGATCGTCCGGCACATCTCCGACCGGGTCGGGGTGATGTACCTGGGGAAGGTGGTCGAGATCGGCAGCGACGCGGAGATCTACGACCACGCGACGCACCCGTACACCCAGGCGCTGCTCTCCGCGGTGCCGGTGCCGGACCCGACGGCGCGGGAGACGCGCGACCGGATCGTGCTCACCGGCGACGTGCCCTCGCCGGCCAACCCGCCGTCCGGCTGCCGGTTCCGCACCCGCTGCTGGAAGGCGCAGCAGCGGTGCGAGGTCGAGGTGCCGCTGCTGGCCGCGCCGTCCTGGCTGGACGGGGCGGCGCGGCACGACTCGGCGTGCCACTTCGCGGCGGAGCGCGAGATCGGACAGAGCGCGGCGGAGCGCGAGATCGGGCAGAGCGCGGCGGAGCGCGAGATCGGGCAGAGCGCGGCGGAGCGCGAGACCGGGCACGGCACGGCGGAGGGGGAGGCGGGGCCGGACGGGCTGGGCTCCGGCTGACCCGGGGCCTCTGTCGGGGCGCGTCCTCCCGGGTGGGGGCGCGCCCCTTCCCGTGACGGAAAAGAGACCTGCCGCAGGCTCGCCAAGTGCGGCCCGTTCCTTGATAGTTGCTCTGCGCCCGGCGGTGGACGCGGGGGTGCCGAGGAGGGCTGCGCTGATGGACGCGGTGGAGGTGATCGGCGGCGGTCGGGGGAGCCTGGAGCCCGGGACACCGCTGCTGGAGGTCGACGACCTGCACGTGGAGTTCCACACCCGGGACGGCGTCGCCAAGGCCGTCAACGGGGTGAGCTACTCCGTCGCGGCGGGGGAGACGCTGGCGGTGCTGGGGGAGTCCGGCTCGGGCAAGTCGGTGACGGCGCAGGCGATCATGGGCATCCTGGACATGCCGCCGGGGCGGATCGCCTCGGGACGGATCCTGTTCCGCGGCGAGGACCTGCTGACCATGGGCGGCGATGCCCGGCGGTCCATCCGGGGCCGGCACATCGCGATGATCTTCCAGGACGCGCTGTCCGCGCTGAACCCGGTGCTCAGCGTCGGCTACCAGCTGGGCGAGATGTTCCGCTCGCACCGGGGCGTCTCCCGCAGGGAGGCCCGGGAGAAGGCGATCGAGCTGATGGAGCGGGTGCGCATCCCGGCCGCCAGGCAGCGCGTCGGGGACTTCCCGCACCAGTTCTCCGGCGGCATGCGGCAGCGGATCATGATCGCGATGGCGCTGGCCCTGGAACCGGACCTGATCATCGCGGACGAGCCCACCACGGCCCTGGACGTGACGGTGCAGGCCCAGGTGATGGACCTGCTGGCGGAGCTGCAGGCCGAGTACACCATGGGGCTGATCCTGATCACCCACGACCTGGGTGTGGTCGCCGATGTCGCGGACAAGATCGCCGTGATGTACGCGGGCCGGATCGTGGAGACCGCCCCGGTGCACGAGCTGTACGCCCGGCCCGCGCATCCGTACACCAGGGGACTGCTGGACTCGATCCCCCGGCTGGACCAGAAGGGCCAGGACCTGCACGCCATCAAGGGGCTGCCGCCGAGCCTGCTGAGCCTCCCGGAGGGCTGCGCGTTCAACCCGCGCTGCAGCCGCGCCCAGGACCGCTGCCGTACCGAACTCCCGCCGCTGACGCCGGTCACCGGTGAGCACGGGGCGGAGTCGGCGGGCCGGCGCAGCGCCTGCCACTACTGGCGCGAGACGCTGCACGGCTGAGGCCCGCCCCGGGCCCGCCCCGCGCCGGCGGGCGGCTACTTCACGAAGCCGACGTTCTCCCAGACGATGTCGGACAGGCCCGGCGCGCCGATGTTGGCGAGGTCGGCGCGGGCCCCGAACAGCTGCGGGCGCTGGTAGAGCGGCAGGACGCCGGCCACCTTCCAGAGCTCGCCGTCGGCCTGGTTGATCGCCTCGGAGGCGGTGGCGGCGTCGCCCGCGGCGGCGGCCCGGTCGAGCGCGGCGTCCACCGCCGGGCTGCCCGCGCCGACGTGGTTGGTGCCGCCGCTCTGGACGAAGTTGGCGCGGTTGCCGCTGGCCGGGAAGGGCGTGCCGATCAGCGAGTAGGCGGCGATGTCGAAGTCGTTGCGGTTGACGTACTTCTCGAAGAACTCGTTGGCGGCGGCGGTCACCGTGGTGACCTTGATGCCGACGTCCTTGAGCATCCTGGTGGTGTTGGCGGCCTCGGCCTGGGCCGGGGTGACGCCGGCCGGGACGACCATCCGCAGGTTCAGCTCCCGGCCGTCCTTCTTCCGTACGTCGCCGTCCAGCTTCCAGCCCGCGGAGTCGAGCTTGCGGGCGGCCTCGGCGGGGTCGTAGCGGGCCAGGCCGAGGGAGTTGTCGCGGTAGCCGTTCTGGTTGGTGACCAGCAGGTGGTTGTTGAGGGGGACGGCCGGCCAGTCCAGGCCGCTGAGGTCGGAGCGGATCACCACGTCCCGGTTGATCGCCTGGAAGACGGCCTGACGGACGGTCGCGTCGCTGAGGGCGGGGGTGCGGGCGTTCAGGGTGAGCTGGCGGAAGTCGGGCCCGCCGGCGCGGCGCACCTCGGCGCCCTTGGTGTTCTTGACGGCCTGGTAACCGGCCACGTCCGGGCCGATGTTGACGAGGTCGATCCCGCCCTTGGCGAACGCGGTGGCCATCGCGTCGGGCAGCATCGCGTGGAAGACGACCCGGTCCAGCATGGGCTTGTCGCCCCACCAGGCGGGGTCGGCGACCAGGGTGACGGTCTGGGCGGCGCGGTCCAGCTGCTCGACCTTGAACGGGCCGGCGGTGACCGGGAACGCGTCCAGGTACGAGGTGTTGAACAGCTCCGGGGTGGAGATCCGGCTCGCGGGCAGCAGCGGGGCGTTGCCGGCACTGTTGAACATCGACTGCCACTCGGAGAACGGGTGGTCGAAGGTCATCACGGCCTGGTAGTCGTCCTTGCCGCGCTCGACCGCGGAGACCAGCTCGAAACCGGTGCTGCTGGAGGACTTGTAGGCCGGGTCCTTCCCGTTCAGGGCACGCCAGTTGGCCTCGATGTCGCGCCAGGTGATCGGGGTGCCGTCGGACCAGTGGGCCTTCGGGTTGAGCGTCCAGGTGACCACCTGCCGGCCGTCCCTGAACTCGGCGTGCGCCTCCTGCAGGTAGGCGGGGTTGGGGGTCTGGGTGCCGGCCGCGTCCGAGCGGAAGAAGGTCGGCAGCAGCGGCTTGCTGACCATGACGGTCGAGGAGTCGCTGCCGTCGGCGTGGATCGGCGACCACTGGCGGGAGAACTGGGCGGCTGCCAGGTTGAGGGTGCCGCCCTGGCGCAGCTGGGCCCGGTCGTGGGGGTTGATGTCGATCGAGGTCAGCTTGGGCGAGGCGAGGGCGGACGGCAGGGCGTCGGCGGCGGTGTCGTCCTGGTTCGAGGTGCAGGAGCAGAGGGCCAGCGAGAGCGTGAGGGCGGTGAGACCGGCGAGCAGGGCCGTCCCGTGGTGCTGGAGGCGGCGGCGCATCGGCGTGCTCCCCGGGGTGGATGTGGCGGATGGTGTGGCGTCACATCTTGCTGACCGGGAGGGGCGTTGTCGAGGGGCGGGCCCGGATGGGGCCCGCCCCTCGGGGCGCGGGTTCGTCGGACGCCGCGGCGTCCTGCCGCGACGGGTCCGACCGCGGCGGGGTCCGTGAACGTGTCAGACCGCGAACTTGAAGGTGCGGTCCTTGTCGCCGGTCTTGTCGAACACCGAGGTGATGCCGTCCGCGACGTCCTGCGGGGTGATCGGGCTGAGCTGGCCGTTCTTCTTGACCTTCACCTTGTCGAACGCGGTGCCCAGCTGGCCGGTGAGCGCGTCGAGGTCCCACTTGGGCACGATCTTGCCGGAGGCGTCCGGGACGAGGGTGAGCGCCTTGGCGGCGGTCTTCGGGCCGAAGTCCCAGGTCTTGGCGCCGGCCGTGACGTGCACCTTGCCGGCGGCCACCTGCTTGCCGAGGCTGTCGGCGGCGGCCTGGAGGGCCTGGGTGGAGATCTTCGGCTGGGCGGCCGTGACGGCCAGGGCGATCGGCTGGTCGGGCTTGCCGTCGGCGCGGCCGCGGTAGGCCTCCTCGATCGCGTCCAGGGCGCTCGCCGAGTCCACCGCCTGGCCGGCCCGGCCGGGTACGACGATCGGCTCGCCGTTGACGTCGCCGAACTTGACGTAGCCCTCCTGGAGGCCCTGGCCGGAGCCGGCCGCGAGGGAGTCGAGGGCGGCCTTGAGCTTGGCCCGGTCGACCTTGACCTCCGGGGCGACGGCCTTGGTGCCGCCCTTGAGCGACTTGATGACGTCGACCGGGTTGTAGCTGTGCTGGGCCAGACTGTCCACGGTTGCGGTGGTGTCGAAGCTCAGCCCGGCGACCGCCGGGTCGAGGTCCACGGTCTGGTCGCCGATCTTCAGCTTGAGCGGCTGCTGGCCGGCCTTGCCGACCGACTCGTCCAGCTGGTGGATCGCCTGGTCACGGCTGCTGCCGCCGATCTCGGCGCCGAGCACCACGGTGCCCTTGGGGACGTCCGACTGGTTGAGCATCAGTCCGGTGCCGTAGGCGGCGGCGCCGAGGAAGAGCACCGCACCGACGCCGTAGACGCCCAGCTTGACCAGCTTCTTGCCGGCTCCGCCGCGCTTGGCCTTGGCGGGGGCGGCGGGCTCGGCCTTCGCGGGTGCGGGGGCCGGAGCGGGCGCCGGGGTGGGGGCCGGAGCAGGGGCCGGGGCGGCCTTGTCGCCCTTGGCACCCTTGGGACCCTTGTCGCCCTTGGGGGTCTTGCTCCCCTTGGCGTTCTTGGCGCCCTCGGGCCTCGGGCCGGGGGCCGGGGCCGGCAGCGGGGTGAGCGCGGTGGCCTCCTGGTCGCCGCCGGGCTGCGGGGCGGTACCGGGCGCGCCCGGGAAGAGGGCGCCGGGGCCCGCCGGGGTGGCCGCGTCCTGGCCGGGAGCGGCCGGGCGCTGGGTGGCGAACGGGTCGGTGCCGGTCGGGGCCGAGGCGAACAGGCCCGGCTGCGGACCGCCGTCGGCGCCGAGCGGGGCACCGTTCCGGGGCAGACCGGGTATCGGGGCGGGCGGCGGGGTGTTGTCGCGGATCGGCGCGAAGCCGTCGACCGAGGTGTCCTCGGGGCTGGGCTCGGCGCCAGGACCGGCCTGCGGGTGCCGTGCGGCGGTCGGGTGGCCGTTCGCCCTGAAGCCGTTCTGCGGGCCGGACTGCGGCCGGCCGCCGGGCTGCTGCCCGCTCCGCTTCCCGCGGTTGCGCTGGGGGAGGCCGTTCTGCGCGTCGGTGTCGGGGACGGAGGTGCCGAACGGGTCGGCGACCGGGGCGAACGGGTCGGCGACCGGAGCGAAGGGGTCGGCGGGCTCGTACACGCCGGGCTCCTCCACCGGGGCCTCGGCGTGGAACGGCGCGGCGGGCGCGGCCGGGGCCTGCTGCTTGCCCTGGGCGGGCACCGGACGGCCGTTCGGGGCGCCGCCCCCGCGGACCGCCGGACGGGCACCCTGCGAGCGAGGCTCGGCGGCGGCGGGCGCGGCCTGGGCCTGCGTCGCGGCCGCGGCACCGGCCGGCACGGCGGCCGGGGCGGGCTCCGCGACCGGGGCCTTCTTCTGGCGCGGCCGGAACCAGGCGCCGGTGGACTCCGACTCGGAGGTGGCCGGCGGGATCGGCGGGATCTGCCACTCCGGCGGCAGGTTCGGCGGGGAGGCCTGGCGGCCGCCGTCCTCCATCACGCCGAGCACGGGAGAGGCCGGCGCGGAGCGGTGCCGCGGGGCGTCCGGGGCGGCGGCCGGGGCGTCATCGCCCGGGCCGTCCTCGTTCTTGACGGTGCTGCGGACGACGACCGGCGGGATCGGGCGCGAGCCGGGGATGTTGATCCGGACCCGGGTGGTCAGGGTGGTCTCGGTCTTCGGACCGTCGTCCTCGCCGCCCGACGCGGCGCCCGGTCCCGCGTCGGCCCGGTCGCCGCCGGGGAGCCCCGCCGGTGTGCCGTAGGGCGGCGTGCCCGACGGGTAGGCGTCCGGACCCGTGCGCCGGGGCGTCGGGTGGGCGTTGTCAGATTCGCGGCTGCTCAATGCTGCTCTGCTCCGGGTTCGCGGGCGGGCCGTGCGGCGCGACCGCGGTTCGTGGTCGCCGGGCCTTGACTGGGGCGGGCGGCGGTCGGGTACGGCGTTCTGCGGGACCACCATACTGGGAAGAACAGAGCGGCGAACGGCTTCGGACAGATCCTGATACGTCCGGTTCCTCCGGTATGAGAGTAAGGCCGTTCGCTCCTGACTGCGCGTCGTACGCGGTACGGTACGCCGTGCACGACCGGGGTCAGCGCGGGGGGCCGGGCACTCCGGGGAACCAGCTGGTGCGGGTGGGCAGGGTGGCGCAGATCACGCCCAGCACCGAGCCGGCGAACAGCCAGGCCAGCGAGGTGGCGTTGGACCACAGCACGTTGTCGCCCTCGGGCCGGGGCACGATCAGCAGCAGCATCGCCAGGAACCAGCCGGCCGCGGGCGCGCCCGCGCCGAGCCGGGTGCCGGTGACCCGCAGGCCGGCGTAGAAGGTGGCGGCGGTCGCGGCGAGCGCCAGCAGGATCCCCACCGGCGGCCACAGGGCCTGCACAAAGGATCCGCAGACCGACACCGCGACGCCCAGCAGGAAGAACAGGACGTAGGCCGCGATCCGGGCGATGCGCGGGGGCTGGGGCTCGGCCAGGCGCTCCTCGCGGGTGCCGAGGACGACGGCGGCGAGCGGGCGGCGGGCCGGCCCGGCGGCGGGCTTGCTCATCGGGTGCCCTCCTCGGCGTGCGCGGCGTCCGGCCCGAGGCCGGCGAACAGGTCGTCCTCCGGCTCGCCCGGCCCGGCCTGGCCGTGCACCAACTGGTAGTACTCGGTGGTGAACAGCGGCTGGGCGAGGTCGTTGGAGAGCGCGAAGAACGCGCCGTCCACGGTGATCTGGGTGGCGTGGGCGGTCAGCGCGGCGGCCTTGCGCCCCGCGTACGCGGAGCCGTCCAGCACGGTGGTGACCAGCTCGTCGTCGACCACGCCGGGGATGTCGGCGGGCTGCGCGACGCCCGGGAAGGACGCCTTGGCGGCGGCCTCGGCGAGCCCGGCCTCGATCACCGAGCGGGGCATCCGGTTCCAGTACACCTTGGCGATCCGCCAGGCCGGGCCCAGCTCCGGCCGGTGCGCCGGGTCGGCGGCCAGCTCGTACGCGCGCATCGCGACCCGGTGCGCCTGGATGTGGTCCGGGTGCCCGTAGCCGCCGTCCGGGTCGTACGTGACCAGGACATGCGGGCGCTCCTCGCGGATCACCGCGACCAGGTGGCCGGCCGCCTCCTCGACGTCCGCCCGCCAGAAGCAGCCGGGCACGTCGTTCTCGGGCACGCCCATCATCCCGGAGTCGCGGTAGCGCCCCGGGCCGCCGAGGAAGCGGAAGTCGGTCACGCCGAGGGCGCGCATGGCCTCGGTCAGCTCACCGATCCGGTACGCGCCGAGGGTGTCCTCCCGATCGGCCGTCAGGTGGGCCAGCTCCGGGGGGATCACCTCGCCGCCCTCGCCGAGGGTGCAGGTCACCAGCGTGACCCGGGCGCCCTCGGCGGCGTACCGGGCCATGGTGGCGCCGTTGCCGATCGACTCGTCGTCGGGGTGCGCGTGCACCAGGAGGAGGCGGCGGCCGGTAGTCGCGGTCATGGGAGGAAGCCTACGACCGCCGCGACGGGGTCAGAGCCTCAGGCCGTTGATCATCCCGGCGAGGTTGCTGGTGACCTGGCTGATCGACGGGGCGATCGAGCTGGAGGCCAGGTAGAAGCCGAGCAGCGCGCAGACGATCGCGTGCGCCAGCTTCAGGCCGGACCGGCGGATCAGGATCACCACGATGACCAGCATCAGCACGGCGGCGGAGATGTTCATGGCCATGTCGGCTCACACCCCTTCTCGGGCACGCCGCCCCCGGGGAGGGCGGCGAGGGACGGTGCGGGACTGGGGGCTGCGGGCGACCGCGGTCCGGGACGGGCCCGACGATCACTCGCCGGACAAGTCATACCCGATGAGTGAGGGGAGCATTACCCTCGGTGAGTCCATGCGCGCCGGGGCATCGTGGCATCCGAGGGGCGCATAGGCCGGTCGGAGGCGGTTTGGACCTCTTTGGGGCGTACTTGGCGACGATGCTCCGAACGAGTGATCAGCACACGTCCGGGGGTGGTGGCTCGGCGTCATAAGGTCTGGTGCCATGACCTCCCACACCTCTGCCGACACCTTCCCC
The DNA here is from genome assembly GCF_044763205.1 of Kitasatospora sp. NPDC096204. Classification (NCBI taxonomy): domain Bacteria; kingdom Bacillati; phylum Actinomycetota; class Actinomycetes; order Kitasatosporales; family Streptomycetaceae; genus Kitasatospora; species Kitasatospora sp. NPDC096204. Next base: position 362,118 of record NZ_JBIWFT010000003.1, on the reverse strand, counting down.
CGGCAGTACGCGCGGACCCTGCGCTACACCGTCGGCGCGCCCCGCTCCTTCTCCGTCGCGCCGGACGGCTCGCGGGTCGTCTTCCTCCGCTCGCCCTCCGGCCGCGACCGGGCCAACCTGCTCTGGACCCTCGACACCGCCACCGGCGAGGAGCGGATCGCCGCCGACCCGGCCGCGCTGCTCGGCGGCGGCGAGGAGGACCTCTCGCCCGCCGAGAAGGCCCGCCGCGAGCGCAGCCGCGAGGGCTCGGCCGGCATCGTCGGCTACGCCCTGGACGCGGCCGGCACCCTGGCCGCCTTCGCGCTCTCCGGCCGCCTGTTCACCGCCGACCTGACCACCGGCGCCACCGCCGAACTGCCCGCCGAGGGGCCGCTGTTGGACCCGCGGCCGTCCCCGGACGGCACCCACGTCGCGTACGCCAACACCGCCGGCGAGCTGCGGCTGACCCGCGCCGACGGCAGCGGCGACCGGGTGCTCGCCGAACCGGACGGCCCGAACGTCACCTGGGGCCAGGCCGAGTTCATCGCGCAGGAGGAGATGGACCGCAACCGCGGCTTCTGGTGGTCCCCGGAGAGCGACCGGCTGCTGGTCGAGCGCGCCGACGACAGCCCGGTGCGCCGCTGGTGGATCGCCGACCCGGCGAACCCGGACCGCGAGCCCGCCGAGGTCGCCTACCCGGCGGCCGGCAGCGCCAACGCCGAGGTCGGACTCTGGCTGCTCGACCTGCACGGCGGGCGCACCGAGGTGGTCTGGGACCGCGCCGCGTTCCCCTACCTGGGCCGGGTGCACTGGTCGAAGGGCGGCGTCCCGCTGCTCCAGGTCCAGTCCCGCGACCAGCGCCACCAGCGGATCCTCGGCCTGGACGTCGCCACCGGCACCACCGAGGTGCTGCACGAGGAGAAGGACGGCGCCTGGCTGGAGCTGTTCGCGGGCGCGCCGGCCTGGACCCCGGACGGCAAGCTGGTCCGGATCTCCGAGGAGGGAGGGGTGCGGGCGCTGGTGATCGGCGACCGTACCGTGACCGGTGCCGACCTGCACGTCCGCTCGGTCGTCGCGGTCACCGAGGAGGAGGTGTTCTTCAGCGCCGCCGGCGGCGTCGGCGAGACCGACCCCGAGCCGGGCTGGATCGCCGTCGGCCGGATCAGCCACGACGGCAAGCGGCTGGGCTGGGAGTCCGCCAACGGGCGGCCGTTCACCTCCGTCACCAGCGCGGTGCACGGCGGCGGCATCACCGTCCGGGCCACCGCCGAGCCCGACCTGCCCGGCACCCTGGTCCAGGTCGCCCGGGACCTGCCCGAGGGCGTGGCGGTCGACGACGTCGCCACCATCGCCTCCCACGCCGAGACCCCGGTCATCACCGCCCGTCCGGTCTTCCGCTTCGCCGGCGAGCGCCGCATCCCCGCCGCCGTCTTCCTGCCCACCGGCTACGACCGCGAGCGGGACGGCCTGCTGCCCGTCCTGATGGACCCGTACGGCGGCCCCGGCGGCCAGCGCGTCTACCAGGCGCACAACCCGCACCTCCAGTCGCAGTGGTTCGCCGACCAGGGCTTCGCGGTGGTCGTCGCCGACGGCCGCGGCACCCCCGGGCGCGGGCCGGCCTGGGAGAAGTCGATCGCCTTCGACTTCGCCGGGGCCACCCTGGACGACCAGGCGGACGCGCTGCGGGCGCTCGCCGGGGAGTTCCCGCTGGACCTCGACCGGGTCGCGATCCGCGGCTGGTCGTACGGCGGCTACCTCTCCGCGCTCGCCGTGCTGCGCCGCCCGGACGTCTTCCACGCGGCGGTGGCCGGGGCGCCGGTGACCGACTGGGAGCTGTACGACACCCACTACACCGAGCGCTACCTGGGCGACCCGGCCGCGCGGCCCGAGGTGTACGCCGCCAACTCGCTGAGCGGGTACGCGGCCGGCCTGGAGCGCCCGCTGATGATCATCCACGGGCTGGCGGACGACAACGTGGTGGCCGCGCACACCCTGCGGCTGTCCTCGGCGCTGCTCGCCGCCGGGCGCCCGCACACCGTGCTGCCGCTGTCCGGCGTCACCCACATGACCCCGCAGGAGGAGGTCGCGGAGAACCTGCTGCTGCTCCAGGTCGACTTCGTGAAGCGCTCGCTGGGCCTGTGACACCCCGCTGACCAGCGCCTTCCGCGGCCGGTGCCCCTGACGGGGGTACCGGCCGCCGGCATGACATCCGTCATGCCGAAGGCACGACGGCGGACACTGCCGCCGCCACCCGCCCGCGCGGGACTCTGAGGTGGTGCGAACAGCACCGGACGCGAGAACCACCAGGGAAGAGGAGCGGGGCGATGGGTACCGAGGTGGCCGCCTTCCGCGGCGTCGGCAAGAGCTACGGGCGGGTGCGCGCCGTGGACGGACTGGACCTCGTGCTGAGGCCGGGCGAGACCGTCGCCCTGCTCGGGCCGAACGGCGCCGGGAAGTCCACCAGCCTGGACCTGCTGCTCGGTCTGCGCGAGCCCGACCGGGGCAGCGTGACCCTGTTCGGCGGCGCCCCGCGGGCGGCGATCGAGGCCGGCCGGGTCGGCGCGATGCTGCAGAGCGGCGGGCTGATGTCCGACGTCAAGGTGCGTGAGCTGGTCCGGCTCGCGTGCGACGTGCACCCGCGCGGTCGGTCGGTCACGGGGGTGCTGACCGACGCCGGGATCACGGAGCTGGCGGAACGGCGGGTCGACAAGCTGTCCGGCGGCCAGGAGCAGCGGGTCCGCTTCGCCCTGGCCATCGCCGGCGACAACGACCTGATCGTGCTGGACGAGCCCACCACCGGCATGGACGTCAGCGTGCGGCAGTCGTTCTGGGCGAGCATGCGCGCCCAGGCCGACGCCGGGCGCACGGTGCTGTTCGCCACCCACTACCTGGAGGAGGCCGACTCGATCGCCGACCGCGTCCTGGTGCTCCACCGGGGCCGGCTGATCGCCGACGGCAGCTCGGCGGAGATCAAGGCCAGGGCCGGCGCCCGCCGGATCGCCTTCGAACTCCACGACGCGGACGGCGGGTTCGAGGAGTCCGTGCTGCGCACCCTGCCGGGCGTGCAGTCGCTGGACGTCACCGCGAGGGTCCCCGGGGTGCGCACGGTGCGGATCCGCACCGCGGACGCCGACGCCACCGTGGCCGGTGCCTACCGGGCGGGCCTGTACCCGCGCGGGCTGGAGGTCACCGGCGTGGGCCTGGAACAGGCCTTCCTGACCATCACCGGGGAACTGGACCGCGAGGACGGCGCCCGGGGCGCCGACACCGGGAGCACCGAGAAGGAGAGCGTGCGATGACCACCCTGATCAGGCTGGAGATCCTGCGGACCCTCCGCAACCGGCGCTACCTGCTCTTCACCATCGCCTACCCGGCGCTGATGTACTTCTTCTTCATCAACGCCTACGGCTCCACCCAGCTGGCCGGCGGCCTGTCGGTGAAGACGTACTTCATGGTCTCGATGGCCACCTTCGGCGCGGTCGGCGCGGTGCTGACCGGCAACGCCCAGCGGATCTCGCTGGAGCGCAAGAGCGGCTGGGTGCGCCAGCTGCGGCTGACCGCGCTGCCCGGCCGGGCGTACACCGTCGGCAAGATCGCGGCGACCGCGGTCACCACGCTGCCGGCGATCCTGGTGGTCTTCGCGGTCGGCGCGAGCCAGGGCGTCTCGCTGGGCGCGGCGCAGTGGGTCGCACTGGCGGCCGCGCTCTGGCTGGGCAGCTTCGTCTTCGCCGCGCTCGGGGTGGCACTCGGGTACGCGGCGGCGCCGGACGCGGTGCAGCCGATCGTGATGATCACCTACATGGCGATGGCGCTGCTCGGCGGCACCTGGTTCCCGGTGAGCGGCTCGCTGGAGAAGTTCGCCCGGTTCAACCCGGTGTTCCTGTACAACAAGCTGGCCGCCTTCATCCAGCCCGGGCACTCCCTGGACACCGTCGCCGTCGCCGGGCTGGCCGGCTTCCTCGTGGTGTTCTCGGCCGCCGCTGCGGCGCTGTACCGCCGCGACACCCGCCAGGCATGATGATCGACATGAGTGACGCGCGCCAGGCCCACCGCCCCGACGAACCGCCGGAGGTGGGCGTGGCGCGCACGTCCTTCATGAACGTCCCCGGCTCCCCGGTGGAGACCAGGCGGCAGCTGCTGGTCAAGGTCGCCTGGATGACGCTGTGGATGCTCTACCTGGCCTACCCGGCCGGCGACCTGCTGAGCGGCGGCCACAGCACGATCGGGACGGTGCTCGGCTGGTGCTGCCTGGCCGCGTTCATGGGCGCGTACGTGCTGCTGGTGATCTTCCGCTCGCAGGCCGGGATGCGGCCGCGGGCCTGCCTGGCGATCGTCACGACGATGGTCGGGCTCGCGATCGCCGCCTCCGTCGTGCTCGGCGACGCGTTCCTGACGCTGTTCATCTACGCCTCGGTGTGCGTCGCGATCATCACCCCGGCCCGCTACGGGCTGCGCACGCTGGTCGCCATGGCCGCGCTCACCGCCGCCGTCGGCGTGGGCATCGGCGCCGACGTCGACAACGTCTCCACCTTCGCGCTCAGCGCCTTCCTCTCCGGCGTCGCGATGACCGGCCTGCAGCGACTGGTCGCCACCATGAAGGAGCTGCGCGAGGCCCGGGCCGCGGTCGCGCACCTGGCCGCCTCCGAGGAGCGGCTGCGGATGGCCCGCGACCTGCACGACCTGCTCGGGCACTCGCTGTCGCTGATCACCCTGAAGAGCGAGCTGGCCGGACGGTTCATGGACGCCGGCAAGGACGAGGCCGCGCGGGCGCAGGTCGCCGAGATCGAACAGGTCGCCCGGCAGTCGCTGATCGACGTCCGGGAGGCGGTGACCGGCTTCCGCCGCCCGACCCTGCCGGTCGAACTGGCCGCCGCCCGGACCGCGCTGGCCGCCGCCCAGGTCCGGCTGGAGGCCGCGCCGGAGCTGGTGGACGCCTGGCCGGCGCTGTCCGACGAGGAACGGGGCGCGCTGGCCTGGGCGCTGCGCGAGGCCGTGACCAACGTCGTCCGGCACGGCGAGGACGCCACCGTCTGCACGGTCACGGCGGACGAGAGCTGGGAGGCGGGCGGCGAGCACTACGCCGTCCTGGAGGTCGCCGACAACGGGCGCGGGCCGGGCAAGTCCCAGCCGGGCAACGGCCTGTCCGGTCTGGAGGAGCGGCTGGCGCTGGTCGGCGGGCGGCTGGAGACCGGGCCGGGGGAGCACGGTCGGGGCTTCCGGCTGCGCGCCTCGGTGCCGCTGCGCACGGTGTCGGCGCCGGCCTCCGAGCACTCGCCCGCGACGAAGCCGCGCTAGCGCGCCGCGCGGGCCTCCGCGGGGAACCCGGACGGCCGGTACGGACGTCGTACCGGACAGGCCCGCCGTTCTCGTCATCGGCTTCGGCATCGCCGAAAGCCTCGAATCCGCCCGCCGCCGGCTTCCGGTGTAGGACGCCGCCCGGCCGGCCTCAGCCGAGGCCGGCGAGGGAGCGGCGGTAGGCGAGGGCGGGGCGGCCGTCGAGGAGGAACTCGTACCGGGGCATGAAGCCGTTGTGGGCGAGGACGGCCTGCGAGGCGGGGTTGTCGAGGGTGGTGACGGCGGTCAGGGAGCGCAGGCCGTAGGCGGTGGCGGCGAGGCGGCAGGCCTCGGCCACGGCGGCGGTGGCGATGCCTCGGCCGGCGGCGGATTCGGCGACGCGGTAGCCGAGTTCGGCGCTGCCGTCGACGAGGTCGAGGAGGTTGACGCGGCCGACCAGGTCGCCGGCCGCGTCGCGGACGACGTGGAACCTGCAGACGCCCTCGGCCTGTTCGGCGAGGAGGGCGGCGTGGCGGTCCGCGAACCGGGCGAAGTACGCGTCGCCGCGGTCCGGGACGGTGCGGGCGAAGTACGCGCGGTTGGCGCGTTCGAAGGCCAGTACGGCGTCGGCGTGGTCGGGGCGCAGGAGTTCCAGGGTCAGCACCGGGACAGTCTGGTCCGCAGGGCCTCGGCGAACCACTGGAATACCTCGGCCAGGCCTGGCGGCTCCCCCTACGGGAGACCCGACCCCGGGCCCGTTCCCGCCCGGCCCTCCGGAGACTGGCCCTAAGGTCGTGGCCATGAACGACACTGACAACGGGGCCTCGATCCGCGTGCTGCTCGCCGAGGATCAGGGGATGGTCCGGGAGGCGCTGGCCGCGCTGCTCGGGCTGGAGGGGGACATCGACGTCGTCGCGCAGGTCGGCCGCGGGGACGAGGTGGTGGCGGCGGTGCTCGCGAACGACGTGCAGGTCGCGGTGCTGGACATCGAGATGCCGGGGATGACGGGCATCGAGGCGGCCGCCGAGCTGCACCGCCGGGCGCCGCGGACGAAGGTGGTCATCGCGACGACCTTCGGCCGGCCCGGGTACCTGCGCCGGGCGATGGAGTCGGGCGCGGACGCCTTCCTGGTGAAGGACGCGCCGGCCGCCGAGCTGGCGGAGGCGATCCGCCGGGTGCTGCGCGGCGAGCGGGTGATCGACCCGACGCTGGCCGCCGCCGCGCTGGCCGAGGGCGCCAACCCGCTGACCGCGCGCGAGCGGGACGTGCTGGACGCGGCCGCCGACGGCGCGGTGAACGCGGACATCGCCAGGCGGCTGCACCTGTCCGAGGGGACGGTGCGCAACTACCTGTCGATGGCGATCCAGAAGACCGAGGCGCGCAACCGCACCGAGGCGGTCCGGATCGCCCGTGAGAAGGGCTGGCTCTGACGGAGGTCAGTTGAGCCGGTGCCGGGCCGCCCTGGCCTCCTGCCGGACCTTGGCGGCGGTGTCGGGGTCGAAGGCGTCCAGGATCTGCGCGTAGGCGTCCATCTCCGCCGAGCCGCCGAGGAAGTCCCCGGTACGGACGAGGAGTTCGGCCCGTTCCAGGCGCAGCTGGGCCGGGTGCCGGGGCAGCAGCAGGGCGAGTTCGGTGGCCCAGAGCTGGGTGCGGGCGTGTTCGGGGCGGTCGGCGGCCCAGAGCCGGATGTTGCCGAGCACCCGCAGCACGATCTCCAGCGGCTGGGCCGGGGTGAGCAGGGCGGGGGTGAACTCGTGCCCTGCGGCGGCGACCAGCTGCTCGACGTCCTCCGGGTCGAGCAGCCGCCCGCCGTGGAACGGGTCGGCCAGGACGTAGTCCTCGCCGCCCGCCGGGCCGCCGACCGCGACGATGAAGTGGCCGGGCAGTGCGACGCCGTGGACGGTCAGCCCGGCCCGCCGTCCGACCGCCATCCACACCAGGGAGAGCATGATCGGCAGCCCGCGCCGCCGCCGCAGCACCTCGGGCAGCAGTGAGGACTCCAGCCGCCGGTAGTCCGACTGCCGGCCGTGGAAGCGCTCCCGTCCGCCGAGCACCGCGGCGAGCAGGGCGGCGGTCTCCTCGGGCCCGGTGGGCGCCCGCTCGGCGACCGCCGTCCGGACCTCCGCCGCGTGCCGCTCCAGCGCGGCCTCGCAGGCGGCGAGCAGCGTGTCCACGCCGGGCGGCTCGCCCGGGTCGCCGGGGTCGGGCACCATGCCGTGCTCGGCGGCGGCGAGCACGCACAGCAGCACCGGGTCGGGCTGCTCGGCGCGGGCGGCGGTCCGGAAGCGGTCTCTGCTCTGCTCGGTCACGGTGACGGCGACGGCTTTCGTACGGCGGACGGACAAGGCGGCGGTCGGACAAGCGGGTGATCGGGCGGACGGTACGGCCTGGCGGCTACCCCTGGGGGAGGAGCGCGTAGTGGTAAGTGTGACTGGTCGTGAAGCCGAGTCCGTCATAGAGCGCGATCGCCCCCGCGTTCTCCGCCTCGACCTGCAGGTAGGCGCCGCTCGCCCCCTCCTCGGCCGCGCGCGAGGCGAGCACCGCCATGACCGCCGTCGCCAGCCCGGCCCGCCGCGCGTACGGCTGGACCTCGATCGCGCCGAAGCAGGCCCAGGCCCCGTCGATGACGCAGCGCCCGATCGCCAGCGGCGGCTGACCGGGGGCGCCCGGCACGGTCGCGAACCACACCGACGGCCCGCCGTTCAGCACCTGCCGGGCCGCCTCCTCCACCGCCGGGTCGTCGCCGACCCGGCGGTACACCGACAGCCACCCGTCGTCCGCCGTGCGCGCCAGCCGCACCCTCCCCCGGCCCTCGGCCTGCCCGGCGCCGCCCCGGGCCGGCCCGGCCAGCGGGGCGGTGCGGACCAGGGTGGGCGCGTACCCGGCCCCGAGCCGGTCGAGCTCGGCGACCAGTGCCGGAGGCGAGCCGGGGGAGAGCACCTCGACGTACGCGGGCAGCCCGCGCGCCGCGTACCAGTCGCGGACGGCCGCCAGTGCCTGAGGCAGCGGCAGACCCGGTTCCCCGAGGGCTTGGACGGAGTTGGCCCGCCGGGTGAACCCGGCCGCGGCGCGCAGCGTCCACTCGCCGAGCGGCTCCTGTTCGACGGCCGGCCAGCCGCGCCCCGCGATCCGCTGCAGTTCGACCGGCCCGGTGACCGGCAAGGGGGCGCGCCGGGCCGGAAACGGCGGCACGACCTTGCCTGCGACCAGCAGCTTCTCCGGCAAGAACACCGGATCGCCGGTGCGCGGGACGATGGTCAGCCCATGATCATCCCACGATGTGAGCACGCCGATCGAATCCCGGAACACCGGACGGTCGTCCACGAACTCCGCAAGCCGGCGGACGGACACGCGTCGTCCCACGTCAGAGCGGTCTATCCGGACCTCCGGACGGTCGCCGACCGGGTTGACCGAGGCCATCTGGCCACCTCCTGTGCATTTGCGGTCTCCGACCCGCGATACTAGGGGCGGGCATCGACGACGCCGCGCTCACCGCGCACGGCAGCAGAACAGAACGGGCCACCAGGCCCTTCCGAGGAGGAACGACAGCGTGACCTACGTCATCGCGCAGCCTTGTGTCGACGTGAAGGACAAGGCGTGCATCGAAGAATGCCCGGTTGACTGCATCTACGAGGGCGAGCGATCGCTCTACATCCACCCGGATGAGTGTGTCGACTGTGGCGCATGCGAGCCGGTCTGCCCGGTCGAGGCGATCTTCTACGAGGACGACACCCCGGAGGAGTGGAAGGACTACTACAAGGCGAACGTCGAGTTCTTCGACGACCTGGGTTCGCCCGGCGGCGCCTCCAAGCTCGGCCTGATCGAGCGTGACCACCCGTTCATCGCCGCTCTGCCGCCGCAGAACGCCGACCACTGACGATCGGTGGCACAACAGCTGTGAGCACCAACAGCACGCACGCGCCGTTCCCGGGCCACCCGGGGGCGGCGCGCCGCGTTTCGGACAAGCTGCCGGTCTTCCCCTGGGACAAGCTGGAGCCGTACAAGGCGACCGCGCTGGCCCACCCCGGCGGCCTCTGTGACTTCTCCGTCGGCACCCCGGTGGACCCGGTCCCCGAGGTGATCCAGAAGGCGCTGGCCGCGCACACCGACACCCCCGGCTACCCGACCGTCTGGGGCCCGCTGGAGCTGCGCGAAGCGATCGCCGGCTGGCTGCACCGCCGCGTGGGCGCGCGGATCGGCCCGCAGGCCGTGCTGCCGACCGTCGGCTCCAAGGAACTGGTGGCCTGGCTGCCGACCCAGCTCGGCCTCGGCCCCGGCGACCAGGTCGCCTACCCGCGCCTGGCCTACCCGACCTACGAGGTGGGCGCCCGGCTGTGCGGCGCCGAGCCGGTCGAGTACGACTCGGTGGACGAGCTGGACGGCTCCCGGGTGCGCCTGCTCTGGGTGAACTCGCCGTCCAACCCGACCGGCCGGGTGCTGGGCGCGGACGAGCTGCGCCGCGCCGTCGAGTGGGCCCGGGAGCACCGGGCGCTGCTGGTCAGCGACGAGTGCTACCTGGAGCTGGGCTGGGAGGCCGACCCGGTGTCGGTCCTGCACCCGGACGTCTGCGGCGACGACCACGAGGGCCTGCTGGCCGTCCACTCGCTCTCCAAGCGCTCCAACCTGGCCGGCTACCGCGCCTCCTTCGTGGCGGGCGACCCCGTGGTGGTCAGGGAGCTGCTGGAGGTGCGCAAGCACGGCGGCATGATCGTGCCGGCGCCCGTCCAGGCGGCGACCGTCGCCGCGCTCGCGGACGACGCGCACGTGGCCGAGCAGCGCGAGCGGTACGCGGCCCGGCGCTCGGCGCTGCGGGCGGCGCTGGAGGCGTACGGCTTCCGGATCGAGCACTCCGAGGCCAGCCTCTACCTGTGGGCGACCCAGGACCGCCCGTGCTGGGAGACGGTGGCCGAACTGGCCGGGCTGGGCATCCTGGTGGCGCCCGGCGACTTCTACGGGCCGGCCGGCGACCGCTTCGTGCGGGTCGCGTTCACGGCGACCGACGAGCGGGTCGCCGCGGCCGTGGAGCGGCTGGGCGCGGCGCGCTGACCGCACCCGGGGGAGCGCACCCCGGGGCCGTACGGCGAAGGGGGCCGGTGTCACGGACACCGGCCCCCTTCGGATTCCGCCCCGGAGAACGGGTGCGGACCGGACTACAGCGGCAGGCCGCCGAGGCCGCCGCCGTTGAGGCTGCCCAGCAGGCCGCCGAGCGGGCCGAGCGCGCCGGTCAGGCCGGACAGCGGGCTGTTCTTGCCGAGGTCGGCACCGCCGAGGCGGTTGGCCGAGCCGTGCTCGGCCAGGCCCAGCACGTCGGTGGCGGGCAGCTCGGCCGGCAGGGCCTGCCCGACCGAACCGAGCGGCAGCGCGCGCTGCACCGCGCCGACCGGCAGCGCGTCGGCGACGGCGGTGCCGCCGGGGACGGCGCCGGTGAGCGTCTCGGCGCCGGGCACGGCCTGGGTGACCGAGCCGGTCTGGGTCAGGCCGCCGAGCGGGTTGGTGCCGGCGGTGGCGCCGCGGGTCTCCGCGCTCTTGCCGGTGACGGCCTCGCCGAGCTTGCCGGCCAGGGCCGAGGCGACCTTCGGGGTGACGGTGGAGAGCTGGCCGGCGGTCGCGGCGGTCTGGTCGACCGGCGCGGTCAGCGAGCCGGCCTTCTCGTTGGCCTCGGGCAGCTGCTGGGCGACGATGTTGCCGGCGGCGTCGGCGGAGGCCGGTACGCCCGCGGCGACGGTGGCCGCCCCGGTGGTGCCGGCGGCCTGGCCGAGCTGGTGGGTGGTGTGCTGGAGCGTCGAGCCGGCGTCGGAGTTGGTCAGCTGGCCCAGCGGTGCCGCGAGGTCGCTCTTGGGCAGCAGGGCGTCCCCGCCCAGAGCGGACGCGGAGCCGGCCGCGAGCAGCGGGGTCGCTCCGGCGGCCACGACGAGCGCGGCCTGGGCGATCCGGCGCGTGAGGGGGTGAGACATGGGGCTCCTCGAAGGGGTCTGGGTCCGTCCCGTCCGCCCTGGGGGGCCGGGCGTTGCCGACCGGACGGACGACGTTGTTACCGCTTGAGAAGCCAGAAGGTTTCGGCCGGTGCAAGGAAGATTCCTGACCGACCATCGGATCGTACGACTGCAGCGGGACCGTCCGCCGGGGCCGGTCGGACGCCGTCGAACCGGCCCCGGACAAGGGGAGTGACGGTTCTTCATCCCGGTTCGCCGGAACGGGCGGTCGGTCCACCGGGGTTGACCGGAATCACTCGTCCGGCGGCAACCCGAACACCAGTGCGTCAGCTCTTCGTGGGCGGGGCCAGAGTGACCTGGACGAGCTTGGTCGAGGTGCCCGAGGTCTGGGTCTGCCAGCCGTCCTCGGACTTGGACTTGCGCCAGATCTTCCCGTCGTAGGCGACCGTCGCGATGCCCAGCTGCTGGGCCTGGGCGACCGCCCAGTGGGCGACCTCCCAGCCGCTCGCCCGCTCGGCGCTCACCCCGCCGTCCGTCCCCGCGTCCGGTCCTGAGGTCAGTGCGGTGGTGGCCGGGTCAGGGGTCAGCGCGACGGCGTTCTCGGCGCCCTTGATGGTCGAGGTGTACCCGGTCGCCGGGGTCACCGTACGGCCGAACTCCCGGCGCACCCGGTCGGACAGCACCTGGGCCCGGTCCGGCGCCGCGGCCGGGGTCGCGGTGGCGCCCGGGGCGGCCCCCGCGGCGGGGGAGTCGGAGTCCGCCGGGTCCGGCTTGGCGTAGTCGTGCACCACGCAGGAGAACGAGGCGGGCTCGCGGCCGGCCAGCGCCGAGGTGAGCAGGGTCGCCTTGGTCTCGTGCTTGGCGTAGGCCTGCGGGTAGCCGCTCTTCTGCACCGTCTGGGCGGCGTCGGTCAGCGGCATCCGGGTGTAGCCGGGGACCTTGACCAGGCCGTCCAGGAACTTGTTGGTCGCGTACACCGGGTCCGCGATCTGCGCCGGGGTGCCCCAGCCCATCGACGGCCGCTGCTGGAAGAGACCGATCGAGTCCCGGTCGCCGCCCGCGAGGTTGCGCAGCTTGGACTCCTGCATCGCCGTCGCCAGCGAGATCGTGGTGGCCCGGTCCGGCAGCCCGCGCGAGCGCGCCACCGCGGCGATCGTCGCGGCGTTGGCGGCCTGCGGCAGCTCCAGCGTGCCGTTGCCGGCCGCGCTCTTCACCGTGCACTCCTCCGACGCGCCCGGCTTGAAGCCGAACCACCAGATCCCGACCACGGCCAGACCGGCGACCAGCGCCAGGCCGAGCAGCCCGACGATCACCATCAGCAGGGCGCGCAGCGGCCCGCGGCGGCGAGTGGGCTCCTCTTCGTCGCCCAGCTGCTCGCTGCTCCTTCTCCTGGCCACCGTCGCCCCTCTCGCGCCTGCTCCTTGATCCGACACCGTACCCACTCGGACGGATGTACGGCGCCCCCCGGTTGCCGTCGCCCGCCCACTCGCCGCCGAGTCCGGACCGCGTCACGCGGCGGTCGCGCCGGGCGGACCGGACCGGGCGGACCGGGCCGCGGACTAGGCTGGCGCCCATGAGCAGCCCGAATCCGACGCCCCTGGACCTCACTCTCGACGGCGGGACGCTGACCGCCCGGCTCGTCGACTTCCCCTCGGTGAGCGGCGACGAGCAGGCGCTCGCCGACGCAGTGGAGGCCGCGCTGCGCGGCTACCCGCACCTCACCGTGGACCGCCACGGCAACAACGTGGTCGCCCGCACCGATCTGGGCCGCGCCGAGCGCGTCGTCCTGGCCGGCCACCTGGACACCGTGCCGATCGCCGACAATCTCCCCTCGTACGTCGAGGGCGACCTGCTCTACGGCTGCGGCGCCTCGGACATGAAGTCCGGCGTGGCCGTCCAGCTGCGCCTCGCCGCCACGCTGCCCGAGCCCAACCGGGACCTCACCTTCGTCTTCTACGACTGCGAGGAGGTGGAGGCCCACCGCAACGGCCTGGGCCACCTCGCCAAGGACCACCCGGAGTGGCTGGCCGGCGACTTCGCGGTGCTGATGGAGCCCAGCGGCGCCATGGTCGAGGGCGGCTGCCAGGGCACCCTGCGGGCGCAGGTGCGGCTCACCGGCGTGCGCGCCCACGCGGCCCGCAGCTGGCTCGGCGACAACGCCATCCACCACGCCGCCGAGGTGCTCACCCGGCTCGAGCGGTACCAGCCGCGCCGGGTGGAGATCGACGGCCTGGAGTACCGCGAGGGCCTGAACGCGGTCCGGATCGACGGTGGCGTGGCCGGCAACGTGATCCCGGACGAGTGCGTCGTGACGGTCAACTTCCGCTACGCGCCGGACCGCAGCGAGGCCGACGCGGAGAAGCACGTGCGCGAGGTCTTCGACGGCTTCGAGCTGACCGTCACCGACTTCGCCCCGGGCGCCCTGCCCGGACTCTCCCAGCCGGCCGCCCAGGCCTTCCTGGCGGCCACCGGCGGCCAGGCCCGGGCCAAGTTCGGCTGGACCGACGTCGCCCGGTTCAGCGCGCTCGGCGTCCCCGCGGTCAACTACGGCCCCGGCGACCCGAACCTGGCGCACAAGCGCGAGGAGCACTGCTCGCTGAGCGCCATCGCCGAGGTCGAGGAGCGGCTGCGCGCCTGGCTGACCAGCTGAGCCGCGCGCCGCGCCGACCGTCGGGACGGCGGCCGAACGCCACCTTCCGGATGCTCAACCGACCTTCCCCCGTTGCCTGAAAACGGGGGAAGGCGGGCGTAGGGTTTCGTCATGACAGGCACAGGAGACGAGAAGCACTACGGTCACGGCCCCGAGCAGGTCGGGGTGCCGCGGAAGAAGAAGGCCTGGCCCGAGAAGCAGAAGGGCCCGGTGCTGGTGCGCCGGGACCAGGTCGGCACGAGCACCACGGACCAGCGCCTGCTGGACACCACCGGTCCCACCGACTGGCTGCACACCGACCCGTGGCGGGTGCTGCGGATCACCTCCGAGTTCGTCGAGGGCTTCGGCGCCCTCGCCGAACTCCCGCCCGCGATCAGCGTCTTCGGCTCCGCCCGGACCCCGGCCGACTCGCCCGAGTACCAGGCGGGCGTGGCCATCGGCCGGGCCCTGGCCGAGGCCGGCTACGCGGTGATCACCGGCGGCGGCCCGGGCGCGATGGAGGCCGCCAACCGCGGCGCCTCCGAGGCCGGCGGTCTCAGCGTCGGGCTCGGCATCGAGCTGCCCTTCGAGCAGGGCCTCAACGAGTTCGTCGACCTCGGACTGAACTTCCGCTACTTCTTCGTCCGCAAGACGATGTTCGTGAAGTACGCCCAGGGGTTCGTGGTCCTGCCCGGCGGCCTCGGCACGCTGGACGAGCTGTTCGAGGCGCTCACCCTGGTGCAGACGAAGAAGGTCACCCGCTTCCCGGTGATCCTCTACGGCAGCGCCTACTGGGGCGGCCTCTACGAGTGGCTGAAGAACACCCTGGTCGAGCAGGGCAAGGCGGCCCCGCACGACCTGGAGCTGTTCCACATCACCGACGAGATCGACGAGGTCATGAAGATCCTCGCCGACGCCCGCCGACCCGCCGGCGAGATCTAGCCGGCCCCGGGCGGGTCCTGGGCGGGCCCTCGGCGGGACCGGGCCGAGGCGTTCACGCCAGCCCCCGGCGGGCGACCGCCGGGGGGCGGGTGCCCCGGATCGAGGCGACCATGTCCAGCACCTGGCGGGTCTCCGCGACCTGGTGCGCCCGGTAGACCCGCGCGCCCAGCCAGGCCGAGACCGCGGTGGTGGCCAGGGTGCCGAGCAGTCGCTCGTTCACCGGCCGGTCCAGGGTCTCGCCGACGAAGTCCTTGTTGGAGAGCGAGACCAGCACCGGGAAGCCGGTCGCGGTCATCTCCGGCAGCCGCCGGGTGGCCTCCAGCGAGTGCCGGGTGTTCTTGCCGAAGTCGTGTCCCGGGTCGATGATCAGCGCGTCCCGCCGCACGCCGAGTTCCACCGCGCGCTCGGCCAGTCCCACCGTCACCCGCAGGATGTCCGCCATCACGTCCTCGTACCCGGTCCGGTGCGGCCGGGTGCGGGGCTCGGCGCCGCCCGCGTGGGTGCAGACCAGCCCGACGTCGTACCGGGCGGCCACCTCGGCGAGCTTCGGGTCCACCCCGCCCCAGGCGTCGTTCAGCAGGTTCGCGCCCACCTCGCAGACCGCCTCGCCGACCTCGTGCCGCCAGGTGTCCACGCTGATCACCGCCTCGGGGTGGCGCTTGCGCAGCTCGGCCACGAAGGGCACGGTGCGCCGCAGCTCCTCCTCGACCGTGACCTCGTCGCCCGGCCCGGCCTTCACCCCGCCGATGTCCAGGATCGCCGCGCCCTCGGCCATCGCCCGGTCCGCGGCGGCGAAGGCGGCCTCGTCGGCGAAGGTCGCGCCCTTGTCGAAGAACGAGTCCGGCGTCCGGTTGACGATCGCCATGATCACCAGCTCGTCGTCACCGAATTCCCGCGGTCCCAGGCGCAGTGCCACCGATGTCTCCTCCACAGCTCCTGCGGGTGCGATGATGGCCCCCGGCCTCACTAAGGGACCATGCTGTCATGATCAGTGTGGTTACCTGCCACCACATAGCGGACCGGCCGGGAGTTCGGGAGGACAGCTCGTGTTCTGGGTGATCGTGGTCGCCATGGCCGTGGTGGTCGGCGGTGCCGCCCTGGTGGCGCTCGGTGGGGGAGGCTCGATGCCGGAGGCGGCGCCGGACCGCGTCTCCGCGCGGCTGCCGCAGGACCGCCCGCTGGGCAAGGCGGACGTGGACGAGCTGCGCCTGCCGATGGCCCTGCGCGGCTACCGGATGGACGAGGTGGACGACGTCCTGGACCGCCTCGGCGCCGAACTCGCCTACCGCGACGCGCGGATCGCCGAGCTGGAGGCCGCCGCCCACCTGCGCGGCGCGGTCGAGGCGGGCGGCGCCCCCGACCCGGCGGCCGAACCGCTGCCCGGCCTGGAGGAGTTCGCCCAGGTGGTCGAGCCGGCCGTGGCGCTCGCCAAGCGGCCGGCCGGGGAGCGGACCCCCGAGGACGCCGAGCCCGGGGGGGACAAGTGACGGACGAGGGCGCGGTGCTCGGCGCGGACGGCCTGCGCCGCTGCGGCTGGGGCGACTCCACCGACGACTACCGGGTCTACCACGACACCGAGTGGGGCCGGCCGGTGCACGGCGACGACGCGCTGTTCGAGCGGGTCTGCCTGGAGGCCTTCCAGTCCGGGCTGTCCTGGCTGACCATCCTGCGCCGCCGCGAGGGCTTCCGGGCCGCGTTCGCGGGCTTCGAGATCGCCAGGGTCGCCGAGTTCGGCGAGGCGGACAAGGAGCGCCTGCTCGCCGACACCGGCATCATCCGCAACCGGGCCAAGATCGAGGCGGCGGTCGCCAACGCGCGGGTCGCCCGCGACCTGGAGGGCGGACTGGACGCGCTGATCTGGGAGTTCGCCGGGGACCCGGACCGGCCGGCCCCCCGCACGATGGGCGAGGTACCGGCCGTCACGCCGGAGTCGACGGCGCTGGCGAAGGCGCTGAAGAAGGCGGGCTTCCGCTTCGTCGGCCCGACCACCGCCTACGCCCTGATGCAGGCCTGCGGCCTGGTCGACGACCACCTGGCGGACTGCCACGTCCGCGCCGCCGCCGGGCGCTGACCGGGGCCCCGGCCGGCCCGTCCGATCGGACGGGCCGGCCTGCAGTGGCCAACCGACCTAGCGGCCCAGGTACTTGGGCTTCTCCTTGGCGATGAAGGCGCGCACCGCGATCCGGTGGTCCTCGCTCTCGCCCGCCATCGTCTGCAACTCGTCCTCCTTGTCGAGGAGTTCGTCCAGGGAGTGGGAGGCGCCGTACGTCAGCGACTCCTTGATGGCGCCGTAGGCGACGGTCGGCCCCTCGGCCAGCTCGCGCGCGAAGGCCCGTGCGGTGGCGGCGAGTTCGTCGGCCGGCACCACCCTGGTGGCCAGGCCCAGCTCCATCGCCTCGGCGGCCTTGACCGTCCGGGGGAGCATCAGCAGCTCGGTGGCCCTGGCGTGCCCGACCAGTCGCGGCAGCGTCCAGGAGGCGCCCGAGTCGGCGGTCAGCGCGATCCCGGCGAAGGCGGTGTTGAAGCCGGCCCGGTCGGACAGGACGCGGAAGTCGCAGGCGAAGGCGAGCGAGGCGCCGGCTCCGGCCGCCACCCCGCCGACCGCGGCGACGGTCGGCTTGCGCATCCCGGCCAGCGCCCGCACCAGCGGGTTGTAGTGCTCGGCGACGGTCCGCAGCGCGCCCTCGCCGGTCTCCTCGGCCCGCTTCAGCAGCGCCAGGTGCTCGTTGAGGTCCTGGCCGACGCAGAACGCCCGCTCGCCCGCCCCGGTCAGCAGCACGGCCCGGACCGCCGGGTCCGCGGCCGCGGCGGCCACGGCGTCGCGCAGCGCGATCTTGGTGGCGACGTCGAGCGCGTTCATCGCCTCCGGGCGGTTGATGGTGATGACGGCCAAGCCGCCGTCCAGCTCGTACAGCACGGAATCGGACATGGGTGAGGGCTCCCCGGGGTCGTGGCGGTGTCAGTCGTGTGTGTCAGGATGCCGGAGCACGCGGGGGGCTGGGGAGTGTGAGGTATCGCACCTTCCCGCGGCGTCCGCACCGCCGCCACGCCGGGGCTTATGACGTGAATTGCGGTGGTTGGGGGCGGTCCGGCCGTGGTTGCACCGAGAGTGATGTTGGTCATCAGCCCGTGGCATGCGGGATAATGGCTTCCGATCAATGCGTTCGATACCGGCGGTGGACGGACTGCCGGTGCGTAGCTGAGCGGTTGCAGGAAGGGGAACGAGCATGGCGGCCATGAAGCCGCGGACGGGTGACGGCCCGCTCGAAGTCACCAAAGAGGGGCGGGGCATCATCATGCGCGTTCCGCTCGAAGGCGGCGGACGCCTTGTGGTGGAGCTCACGCCTGACGAGGCCGAGGCCCTCGGCGAGGCCCTGAAGAAGGCCTGCGGCTGACCGCAGCAGGTGCTCGCCATCTCCTGGAGATGTGCTGCCGGGCCCGGGTACGACGTCATGTCGGCCCGGGTCCGCACGTTTTCCGGGCCCGGGCCGTGAGGCCCGCGGGTCCGCGGCGCCCCGAGGGGCGCCGGGCTCAGCGCTTGATCGCGCAGAGCAGTCCGTCCGACACCGGCAGCAGCGCCGGCAGCAGGTCCTCGCTCTCCCGCACGTCCCGGACCAGGTCCCGGACGGCGCCGGTCTGCGGGTCCTGGAGCTCCGGCTCGGCCAGCCGGCCCTCCTGGAAGACCCCCTCGAAGCAGACCATCCCACCCGGCCGCAGCAGCCGCAGCGCCTCGCGCAGGTACTCGCAGGACTCCGCGGGGTCGCCGTCGCAGAACACCAGGTCGTACTGGCCGTCGGCGAGCCGGGGCAGCACCTCCAGCGCCCGGCCCGGTATGAACCGGGAGCGGTTGGTCGCGAACCCGGCCGCCTGGTACGCCTCGCGGGCCAGCTGCTGGCGCACCGGCTCCGAGTCGACCGTGGTGAGCACGCCGTCCGGCCGCATGCCGCGCAGCAGGTAGACCCCGGACACACCGGTGCCGGTGCCGATCTCGGCCACCGCCTTGGCGTCCAGCGCGGCCGCCAGCAGCCGCAGGCAGGCCCCGCCGCTCGGCCCGATCGCCCGTATCCCGGTCCGCGCGGACTGCGCCCGGGCGTAGGTCAGGACGGCGTCCTCGCCCACGTAGGTGTCGGCGAGGGCCGCGTGCGCGGGCCCGAACTCGCTGATGGCTGCCTCTTTCGGAGCCCCGGGCGGCGGCCCGGTGCCGAGGGATGTCGATATTTCCTGGCACAGATTACTGGCCGACCGGGAACCGCGTACGGCGGCGGGCCGTTGTCATGTCAGACCGGGGGCGCAAGACCTCCCGGGCACTTTTATCCGGGCTTGACGGGTGAGGTGGATATGGTGGTGGCCCTGCTGGGCAGAAGAGCCGACCGAGGAGGTGTGGCCGAGGGCGACGTCCCTGTGCGGCGGCACTTCCGCGGCACCGCGTCGGCCCGTACGCCGAAGCCCGTGATGAACCAGCCTGCGCACTCCGACCTGGACCAGCCCGTGGCCGCGACGCCGGCCGACGGTGCCACCGAGGCCCCCGCTCTCGCGACCTTCTCCGAGGGTCCCGACGCGCAGACCTGGACTCCGCCCACGTGGGAGGAGATCGTCGAGGCGCACAGCGCCCGGGTCTACCGGCTGGCCTACCGCCTGACGGGCAACCAGCACGACGCCGAGGACCTCACCCAGGAGGTCTTCGTCCGGGTGTTCCGTTCGCTGTCCACGTACACCCCCGGCACGTTCGAGGGCTGGCTGCACCGGATCACCACCAACCTCTTCCTGGACATGGTCCGCCGCCGCCAGCGCATCCGTTTCGACGCGCTCGGCGAGGACGCGGCCGAGCGGCTCGCCTCCCGCGAGCCCAGCCCGGCCCAGCACTTCAGCGACACCCACTTCGACGCCGACGTGCAGCAGGCCCTGGACACCCTCGCGCCGGAGTTCCGCGCCGCCGTGGTGCTCTGCGACATCGAGGGCCTGTCCTACGAGGAGATCGCCGCCACGCTGGGCGTCAAGCTCGGCACCGTCCGCAGCCGCATCCACCGCGGCCGTTCGCACCTGCGCGCCGCGCTCAAGCACCGCGCCCCCGGCTCGGCCCCCGGCCGTGAGCGCCGCGGCGGCTCGGAGGAGCCGGTTCCGGTGGCCGTCGGCGCCGGTGCGCTCGAGGCCGCGGTCGCGCCCGGTGGGCGCGGACGGAGGCGATCGTGAGCGGAACCAGCCGGTCCGGTTCGGACCGGTCGGACGCCTCCGACCGGTCTCCGAGCCGACGGGGCTGGGCCCTGCCGGGCCGTCGCGGAGGCGACGAACCCGGTGAGCCCGTGCTGCCCGGGGTGGCACTGCCCGCGGACACGGCGCTGCACGCGCTCCCCGTCCGCCCCGCCGTCGAGGAGCACCACCTCGGCGAGCGCCTCTCCGCCTTCCTGGACGGCGAACTCGGCC
This sequence comes from Kitasatospora sp. NPDC096204, assembly GCF_044763205.1. NCBI lineage: Bacteria > Bacillati > Actinomycetota > Actinomycetes > Kitasatosporales > Streptomycetaceae > Kitasatospora > Kitasatospora sp. NPDC096204. Next base: position 341,940 of record NZ_JBIWFT010000003.1, on the reverse strand, counting down.
ACGACTCGCGCGACCGCGTCCAGGCCCACCTGGCGACCTGCCCCCAGTGCCTCGCGGAGGCCGACGAGGGCCGCGCCGTCAAGCACATGCTGGCCCGCTCCGGCCCGCCCGGCCCGTCCTCCGCGCTGATGGCCCGGCTGATGGCCGTCGGCAACCTCCCCGAGGACGCCCCGGAGGACGGCGACTGGCGTTCCGGGCGGCGCGGACGCCGCGAGGACGACGACGACCTGCCCGGCGGCGGGGTCGCGGCCACCGGCACGCTCGGCGGCAGCCGGCTCGACGGCGGCTCCTTCGGCCGCGGCGCCGGGGCCTCCTTCGGCGCGGGCGCGCTCGGCGCCGACTCCCCGCTGCCCGGCGTCGACCCGCGCGCCTTCGGCCGCGGCACGGTGCTGCGGCCGCTGATGGGCCGGCGCTCCGCCCGCTCCGAGACCGCCGCCGCCCCGGCCCGTCCGCAGCCCGCCGCGGCCGCCGCCGGCCGGTCCCCCGTGCGGGGCCGACGGCTGGTGTTCGCCGCCGCGGGAGCCTTCTCCGTCGCCGCGGTGACGCTCGGCGGCGTCGGCGGGCTCAGCACGCAGGGTGAGGAGCGCCACGGCACCACCGTCAGCCCGCCCGGCAGCGGCCGCAGCGGCCTCGTCCCGACGACCGCGCAGGTCCCGGTGGACTTCGCAGGCCGCCCGGTCGCCGCGACCCGCGACGCGACCCCGCCGGGCTCCCCGGAGCGTTACCCCGGGGGCTTCGCCGCGCTGCGCCAGCAGATCCGCTAGACCCCGAAGGACACCGGCGCTCCGGCTCGGACGCCCGGCCACCGGCAGGTCTTTACCACGGCTTCATCACAGCGTGGGCCAAGGACTCGCCGGTGGCCATTACCCTGTAGGAACCGTCGTCCGACGAGTTAGGGAGCAAAGGTGTTCAGCGACGTCAGTGGGCTGGAGGTCCTGACCCTGGTCGTGATGGCGATCATCATCTTCGGCCCGGACAAGCTCCCCAAGCTGATCCAGGACACCATGGGCTTCATCCGGAAGATCCGGTCCTTCGCCGACAACGCGAAGGAGGACATCCGCAGCGAGCTGGGCCCCGAGTTCAAGGACTTCGAGTTCGAGGACCTGAACCCCAAGACCTTCGTGCGCAAGCAGCTCATGGGCGACCAGGACGATCCGCTGGGCCTCAAGGACATGAAGGACAGCCTGGACATCCGGTCCGTCCTGGACGACAAGCCAGCGGCGCCGGTCAACGGCCGCAGCGGCAGCGTCAGCTTCGAGAAGTCCGCCCCTGCGCCCGCCTCCACCGGAGCCCCGCTGGCGCCCGGCGAGCGGCCCCCGTTCGACCCCGACGCGACCTGACCGGTACCGCGTCCGGCGCCCCGGCGCCGCGCCACCGCCCCGCCCGGCCACCCGGCTGAGCGGGGCGGTGGCGTGTGCGCCGCTATTGTGCTGATTGTTCCGCTGAGCCGTCCGTCACACCGCGCCCCGTCGCGGTCCGGGAACGGCCCCGCGGAACGCCGCGGTGCGCCACCATGGGAGCGCGCCACGGCAGGCAAACGTGTGTTTGAGGAGGCCCGGGGATGGACGCGACGAGTCAGACGGGAGGGGCGACGGTCACGGCCGGCGGCCCGGTGGTCGGCGGACAGGCCGGCCCGGCGGACCCGCTGGTGCCCTACCTGTCCGCCGACTTCCCCTGGTACGGGCTGGACGAGGGCTGGACCGGCCGCCGCTTCCTGGTGCAGGCCGGCGCGGGCCCCCGCACCGCGGGCAGCCTCGACTACGGCTCGCTCGGCCACGGCGAGGAGCCGGCCAGGCAGTACGAGCCGCGCGACGTACGGAAGTTCGCCGTCGTGGTCACGGTGGCCCGCCGGGACAGCCGGCGCAGCGCCGACAACACCGGCACCCTGGAGGCGACCTCCGCCTCCTCCGCCGCCTGGCTGGCCGGCTCCGGCCTGCTCGCCGCGACCTGGCCAGGGCAGCTGGACCGGGCGCTGCGCCAGGACTGGCTGGACCAGCAGAGCAGCCTCGCCTGGGACCTCGCCGACGACCTGGCCGGCCCCGGCTGGTCCACCCTCAGCCTGCCGGTCAACGGCCTGCCGCAGCCCTTCCGCTACCGCGAGTCCGAGTACGGCTGGGTGCTGGCCGGCGAGGCCCCCGGCGTCCTGCTCGGTGCCTACGGCCGGGGCGTCAGCGCCTACGGCATCGGCTTCTCCACCGTCCCGGACCTGGCGGCCTACACCCGGCCGTAGGGCCCTCGGCCGTACGGCCGTACGACGGAGGGCCGGGTGGTGTGCCCACCCGGCCCTCCGTCGGTCACGGCCTCAGAACTTGTTCCTGGGCGTCAGGCCCAGCGACATCCCGGACAGCCCGCGCTGGCGGCCGCCGAGCTTGCCGGCCACCGCGCGCAGGGCGGCGCCGGCCGGGGAGTCGGGCGCGGCGAGCACGACCGGGCGGCCGTCGTCGCCGCCCTCGCGCAGCCGCACGTCGATCGGGATCGAGCCGAGCACCGGGACGGTCGCGCCGACGGTGCGGGTGAGCGCGTCCGCGACGGTCTGGCCGCCGCCGGTGCCGAAGACGTCGATCATCTCGTCGCAGTGCGGGCACGGCATGCCGGACATGTTCTCGATCACGCCGACGATCTTCTGGTGGGTCTGCACCGCGATGGTGCCGGCCCGCTCGGCCACCTCGGCGGCGGCCATCTGCGGGGTGGTGACGATCAGGATCTCCGCGTTGGGGACCAGCTGGGCCACCGAGATCGCGATGTCGCCGGTGCCGGGCGGCAGGTCCAGCAGCAGCACGTCCAGGTCGCCCCAGTACACGTCGGCGAGGAACTGCTGGAGCGCGCGGTGCAGCATCGGGCCGCGCCAGACCACCGGGGCGTTGCCCGGGGTGAACATGCCGATCGAGATGACCTTCACGCCGTTCGCCTGCGGCGGCATGATCATGTCCTGGACCTGGGTCGGCCGGCCCTCGACGCCCAGCATGCGCGGCACGCTGTGGCCGTAGATGTCGGCGTCCACCACGGCGACCTTCAGGCCGTCGGCGGCCATCGCGGCCGCCAGGTTGACGGTCACCGAGGACTTGCCGACGCCGCCCTTGCCGGAGGCGACGGCGTAGACCCGGGTCAGGGTGCCCGGCTTGGCGAACGGGATCTCCCGCTCGGGGGCGCCGCCGCGCAGCAGCTGGGACAGCTCCTTGCGCTGCTCGTCGCTCATCACGTCGAGCTCGACCTCGACGCCGGTCACGCCGGGGACCTTCCCGACCGCCTCGCGCACCCGGGTGACGATGGTGTCGCGCATCGGGCAGCCGGAGACCGTCAGGTAGACCGCGACGCGCACCGCGCCGTCCTCGGCGATCCCGACCGATTTCACCATGCCGATCTCGGTGATCGGGCGGTTGATCTCCGGGTCGTTGACGGTCGCCAGCGCCTGGCGTACGGACTCCTCCGTGACGCCGGCCGCGACCTCTGTCTCGTTGGCCATGCCTTGATGGTACGGCGCCCGGCGAAGTCGTTGACCCGTCGGTAGCGTGCCGAGGGTCACAGCGGTTCGGGGGCGTCCCGGCGCTCGTCGATCTCCTTGAGCAGGGACTGGAGTTCGGACCGGATGAAGTCCCGGGTGGCGACCTCGCCGAGCCCGTGCCGCAGGGCCGCGACCTCGCGGGTCAGGTACTCGGTGTCGGCGATGTTGCGGTCGCTGCGGGCCCGGTCCTGCTCCATGTTGACCCGGTCCCGGTTGTCCTGGCGGTTCTGCGCCAGCAGGATCAGCGGGGCCGCGTACGAGGCCTGCAGGGACAGCGCCAGGGTCAGGAAGATGAACGGGTACTCGTCGAAGCGCACGCTCGTCGGCAGCAGGGTGTTCCACGCTATCCAGACGACGACCACCACCGTCATCCAGACGATGAACCGCCCGGTGCCGAGGAAGCGGGCGATCCGCTCGGACAGGACGCCGAACGCCTCCGGATCGTAGGAGGGCAGCGTGATCAGGCCGGGGCGCGCGGTGCGCGGCTGGTCGAGCCGGGTGCGGCCGGTGCCGGTGATCGGCGCGGTGTCGGCGCGCCGGTCCCGGCCGCCCTCGCGGGTGCGCAGCTCGCGCAGCTGCCGCAGCTGGCGCAGCTCGCCCTGGAGGCGCCGGCGCGCGGAGTCGTCCTTCCGGCCGTTGCGGTCACCGTCCACCGGTCACCCCTTCCCTGTCGTCCTGGTGGGTGTCGTCGCCGGGGTGCGTCGCGGCGTCGCGCCAGTCCTCCGGCAGCAGGTGGTCGAGCACGTCGTCGACGGTCACCGCCCCGAGCAGGTGGTCGGCCTCGTCCACGACCGGCGCGGCGACCAGGTTGTAGGTCGCCAGGTAGCTGGTGATCAACGACAGCGGGGTGTCCGGCGGCAGCGGGTCCAGGTCGTCGTCCACCAGCGAGCCGACCAGGACGTACGGGGGCTCGCGCAGCAGCCGCTGGAAGTGCACGGTGCCCAGGTAGCGGCCGGTCGGGGTCTCGTTCGGCGGGCGGCAGACGAAGACCTGCGCGGCCAGGGCGGGCTTGTGGTCGCTGACCCGGACCCTCGCCAGCGCCTCGGCGACCGTGGCGTCCGGCTCCAGCACGATCGGCTCGGTGGTCATCAGACCGCCGGCGGTGTCCTCCTCGTACGTCAGCAGGCGGCGCACCGGCGCGGCCTCGTCCGGCTCCATCAGCTGGAGCAGCCGCTCGGCCTCGTCGCCGGGCAGCTCGGAGAGCAGGTCGGCGGCGTCGTCCGGGTCCATCGCCTCCAGGACGTCGGCGGCGCGCTCCTCCTGGAGCTTGCCGATGATCTCGACCTGGTCGTCCTCTGGCAGCTCCTCCAGGACGTCGGCCAGCCGCTCGTCGTCGAGGGCGGCGGCCACCTCGGCGCGGCGCTTGGCGGACAGGTGGTGCAGCACGCTGGCGAGGTCGGCGGGGCGCAGCTGCTCGAAGGTGGCGAGCAGGTTGGCCGCGCCCTGGTCCTGCTCGGGCAGGGAGAAGCCGGTGACATCCTGCCAGTCCAGGGTGAGCCGCTCACCCTTGCCCTTGCGCAGCCGGCCGGCCCGGCCGACCTGCACGAAGACCTTGCTGATCTCCCACTCGCGCAGCCGGGTCTGCACCATGCCGACGTCCAGCACGGTGACGTCCTCACCGGTCTTGGACCAGGTGACGGTGCGGTCCAGCAGCTCGGCGAGCACCAGGGTCTCGGACGGGCGCTGCTCGAAGCGGCGCAGGTTGATCACGCCGGTGGTGAGCACCTGGCCGGACTCCAGGCTGGTCACCCGGGTCATTGGCAGGAAGATCCGGCGCCGGCCGACCACCTCGACCACCAGGCCGAGCACGCGCGGCGGGCGGCCGCCGAGCCGCAGCGACACGACCACGTCCCGGACCCGTCCGACCTGGTCGCCGTTCGGGTCGAAGACCGCGATGGCGGAGAGATGGGAGATGAAGACCCGGGTGCCTGGCCCTGCCATGGACTCCCTCGACTCGCTCGACGCCGTACCGGGGGCGCCGGGGGCGCACCCGCGGCCAAGGCTACCCGCGTGTTCCGGGCCCGGCCGGGAGGCACGGTAGCCGTCGGACGAGTCCTGGGCGTGAACCTTTAACGGCGCTTGAACAGCAGTTTGGGCAGGCCGGCCGGGATCGGGCGGCGGGTGGTGGCCGGGGTGGGCAGCGGCTGCGCGAGGTGCGAGTCGTCCGGCATCGCCCCGGGGCGCTCGGTGAGCGGGCCGACCGGCTCCAACCGCAGCACCCGGCACTCGCGGGCCCAGCGGGCGGTGATGGCGTCGGTGTCGGGCGCGTTCAGGCGCTTGCCCTTGAGCTCCTCGACGGCGCCCAGCCAGGCCTCGCTGTCCGGGGCCGGCTCGACGACCCGGGCGCTCCAGCCGGTCAGCCGGCCGCCCTTGTCCTTGCTGCGGACGGTCACCACGGCGCCGGCGCCGGGCTCCAGGCCGTGCAGCGGCTGCTCGCCGCCCCCGCCGACCACCACGACCGCGCCGTCGTGCCAGGCGTGCCACAGCGGCCGGGCGTGCTCCTGCCCCTCCGCGCGCACCCAGAGCAGCCCCGACTTCTTCGCGGCCTCCTCCAGCAGGGCCTGGTCGAGGAAGTCGTCGGCGGTCGCGGCGGCGGGCGTACGGTCCATGGCGGACAGCGTACGGCCAGTGGGCCCGTCCCGTGGCGCGGCCGGGACGCCCGGACGTCTCAGCCCCCGGGCGACAGTTCCATTGCGCCGCCACGGGCCTTACCGTATGACGGCCCCACCCACGCGACCAGCAAGGAGCGCCGTGCCCGCCGCCCGGCCCGCGACCGCCACCACCCCGACCGCCGCCCCCGCGACCGCCGACCCGGGCCCGGCGCACCCGCTCCCCACCCTCGACCTGCTGCTGCTCGCCGTCTCGATCGGCGGCATCTCGCTGTCCGGCCCGCTGATCAGCGCCACCGCCGCGCCCGCGCTGGCGATCGCCCTCTGGCGCAACGTCATGTCGGTCGGCGTCCTCGGCCCGTACGCGCTGCTGCGCCACCGCGCCGAGCTGCGCGGGATCGGCCGGCGGGCGCTGCTGCTCGCGGTGGCCGCCGGGGCGCTGCTCGCCGTGCACTTCGCGCTCTGGATGCCCAGCCTGCGGATGACCTCGGTGGCCTCGGCCACCGCCCTGGTCACCACCACCCCGCTGTGGACCATCCTGCTGATGCGGCTGATGGGCGTCCGCGCACCACGGCTGGTCTGGCTCGGCACCGTCGTCGCCTTCACCGGGGTGCTGGTGCTGACCGGCGTGGACCTCTCGCTCTCCCCGCGCGCGCTGCTCGGCGACGCGCTCGCGCTCGCCGCCGGCCTGGCCGCGGCCGGGTACATGCTGCTGGGCGCCGAGGTCCGCAAGACCGTCAGCACCACCGCGTACACGCTGGTCTGCTACGCCACCACGGCGGCGGTGCTGCTGGGGATCTGCCTGGTCGCCGGGACGCCGCTGGCCGGGTGGCCGGCCGGGGTCTGGTGGCAGATCGTGCTGCTGATGGTCGCCGCCCAGCTGCTCGGCCACTCGCTGAGCAACCGCGTGGTGCGCAACCTCGGGCCGTCGATCACCTCCACCGCGATCCTGCTGGAGACCCCGGGCGCGGCGCTGATCGCCGCCCTCTGGCTGGGCCAGTGGCCCCCGGCGGCCGCCTACCCGGCGGTGGTGCTGATCCTGCTCGGCCTCGTCCTGGTCGCCCGCGGCGGGCGCAGGTAGCCGTCAGAGCCAGCCGTTGCGGCGGAAGCCCCGGTACATCCCGAAGCAGATCAGCACGATCGCGCCGAGCACCGTCGGATAGCCGTACTTGTGGTGCAGCTCGGGCATGTACTCGAAGTTCATGCCGTAGACACCGGTGATCATGGTGGGCACCGCGAAGATCGCCGCCCAGGCGGTGATCTTGCGCATGTCCTCGTTCTGCGCCACCGAGACCTGCGCCAGGTTCGCCTGCAGCAGCGAGTTCAGCAGCTCGTCGAAGCCGTGCACCTGCTCGGCGACCCGCGCCAGGTGGTCGGCGACGTCCCGGAAGTACTTCTGGATGTCCGGGTCCACCAGCCGCTGGACCGGCTCCGACAGCTGCTGCATCGGGCGCAGCAGCGGCACCACCGCGCGCTTGAACTCCAGTACCTCACGCTTGAGTTGGTAGACCCGGCCGACGTCGGCGCTGCGCCCGCCCTTGGCCGAGAAGACGCCGTACTCGATCTCGTCCACGTCGTTCTGGAGCCGCTCGGCGACCAGCAGGTAGTTGTCCACGACGTGGTCGGCGATCGCGTGCAGCACCGCCGACGGGCCCTTGGCGAGCAGCCCGGCCTCGTCCGCGTCCGCCTCCAGCCGGTGGCGCAGCTCCTGCAGCGAGCCGTGGCCGCCGTGCCGGACGGTGATCACGAAGTCCCGGCCGGCGAAGACCATCAGCTCGCCCGTCTCCACCACCTCGCTGGTGGGCGTGAGCTGGTCGTGCTCCACGTAGCGGATGGTCTTGAAGACGGCGAACAGCACGTCGTCGTAGCGCTCGACCTTCGGCCGCTGGTGCGCGTGCACCGCGTCCTCGACCGCGAGCGGGTGAAGCCCGAAGCGCTGGGCGATCCCCGCGAACTCGGCCTCGGTCGGCTCGTGCAGGCCGATCCAGCTGAACGAGCCCTCGCCCTCGGGGAGCAGGTGGGCGGCCCTGACCCGGTGGGCGGCCTCGCGCGGGCTGCACGTCTCGCCCCTGCGCTTGCCGTGCTGGTAGACCGCGCAGTCCACGACCGCCGAGGCGGCGTCCTCGGGCAGGACGCCGTAGACGCCGGCCGCGCCGCGGCGGCGGTTGGTGCGGACGGCGGCGCGCAGGCTGTTGATCATCGACATGACAGGCTCCCAGAGGCAGGAACCGTCGCGCGGCGGCACGGAAGAAGAAACGTTCGGCCGCGGTACGACGGCGGAGAACACCGGTGAAACGGGGATGAGAGTGCTCTCCCGGCCGGTCCGTCCGCCGTGGGGCCCGCGCCCGGGGCTACCGCGGCTGATTCAGCCGATTGGGCCTGCGGGGCGAGGGGTACGGGGAAGTCGGGGCCGGGCAGAGCTGCCGGTACTGCATGGTCGGCCGGTATCCACCGCAACCACCTCCTTCGCGCCGCCGCCCCGGGACGAAACGATCCCGGTGGCCAGTCGCTCACCCTAACATCTGACCGGGCGTCGCAGCCGAGGGGTTCCCGGAGGTTTCCCAAGGCTTTACGGGACCCTGGCGCGGCCCCGGCCGGGCGGGCCTCCGTGCCGCCCACGGGCCCCTCCGTGCCGCCCACGGGCCCCTCCGGGCCGCCCCCGCGCGGCCCGCGAACCCCCGGGGGTTACGCTCACCGGCATGGCGCACGACTTCCCGCTCTTCGGCGACCCCCACGGCGGCAGCTCCCCGGAGCTCTCCCGGGAGGCGGTGCTGGCCGCCGTCGAGGCCCGACTGATCTCCACCTTCGGCGAGCCGGGCGGCCGCGCCGCCGTCACCTTCCTCGGCGCCGACCGGATCGAGGTGCTGCGCTTCGGGCCGGACGTCGCGGGCCTGGTGCGGTACGCGACGCTCGGCATGTCCGCCGCGCCGATGGCCGACCCGACCGCGCCGGTCGCCGACCAACTGCGCGGCCCGCGCGCCGAATTGGTGCTGACCGTCCGCGGCGGGCGGGACAGCGTGCTGCGCACCCTGGCCACCTTCGCCGCCACCCCGCAGGTCGAGGGCCTGGTGGTGGCCCCGGGCGGCTCGCTGGACCTCGGCTCCCCGCTCTGGGACGGCGCGCCCTTCACCTCGGTGCTCGCGGCCGAACCGGGCGGCCTGGTCGAGGACCTGGAACTGGCCGACCCGGCCGACCCGGTGCGCTTCCTGCCGCTGCTGCCGATGACGCCCAACGAGGCGGGCTGGAAGCGGGTGCACGGCGCGGCCGCGCTCCAGGAGCGCTGGCTCGACCAGGGCACCGACCTGCGCGACCCGCAGCGGCGCGGCGTCCGGCTGGACTGACCGGCCGGCTGACGCCCGGTCAGGCGGGGCGTACGGGCCGGTCCGTACGCCCGCTCGACACTTCGACACACGGAACGCGGGACCAGGGGATCACGAGTCCCCTGGTCCCGCGTTCGTCGGGCGAGGCCCGCGTCGGCTCAGCGCTCGATCGGCTTCGCGCCGGTGGCCTGCGCCAGCAGCGCCTCGTACACCTGCGGGTCGGTGGTGTGCTCGCCGAGCCGGACGGTCTTGCGGGCACCGTGGTAGTCGCTGGAGCCGGTGACCAGCAGGCCGAGCTCGCCGGCCAGGCCGCGCAGCCGCACCCTGGTCTCCTCGTCGTGGTCGGTGTGGTCGACCTCCAGCCCGGCCAGCCCGGCCGCCGCGAGGTCGGCGATCACCTGGTCGGAGACCGTCCGGCCGCGCTTGACCGCGCCCGGGTGGGCGAACACCGGCACCCCGCCGGCGCCCCGGACCAGACGGACCGCCGCGACCGGGTCGGTCTCGTGCTTGCGGACGTCCGCCCGCCCGCCGTTGGCCAGCCAGTCGGCGGTGAAGGCGTCCGAGACGGTGGCCACCACGCCCGCCTCGACCAGCGCGCTGGCGATGTGCGGCCGCCCGACCGAGCCGGACCCGGCGATCCGCTCCACCTGCTCCCAGCTGATGTCCGCGCCGAGTTCCCGGCAGCGCTCCACGATCGCCCGCCCGCGCCGGAACCGGTCGGTGCGCACCAGGTCCCGCTCGCGCGCGAACTCCGGCTCCGTGGGGTCGAACAGGTACGCCAGCAGGTGCATGCTGATGCCGTCCACGACGCAGGACAGCTCGGCGCCCGGGACGACGGTCAGCCGGGTGCCCTCGGGCAGCGCGCGCACCGCCCCGGCGGCCTCGGCGTGGCCGGCCACGGTGTCGTGGTCGGTCAGCGCCACCACGTCGAGGTCCGCGGCGACGGCCGCCGCGACCAGCTCGGCCGGGCTGTCGGTGCCGTCGGAGGCGTTGCTGTGGGCGTGCAGGTCGATGCGCACGGATCGGACTCCCGGGGGCTCGTGGGTGCCGCCCAGGATAGGCCAGCGGACGGCGCCGTCCCATGGGCCCGGGCGGACCCGGCCCGCGGGACGGCCGTCAGCCGAGCAGTCGGGGCGTGAGCGCCCCGCAGGGCAGCAGGTCCAGTTCGGCGCCGGCCTCGCGCAGGTCGGTGAGCACCAGTTCGTCGTACATGACCAGCGCGGACTGCTCGGGCCAGGCGACCGCCCACAGCCAGAGCCCGCGGGCCTCGCCGACGAACACCGCGCGGTCGGCCGGGGCGTCCGGGACGTGGAACATCGGGGTGGGCCGCCCGGCGGCCATCAGCTTGGCGTCGGCGGGCTTGTAGAGGCCGACGGAGTCGCCGGGGTCCGGTCCGGGCAGGCCCGCGTAGCGGGCGCCGAGGCCGACCCCGAGCTCCTCGGCGACCAGCACCAGCTCGCCGAAGCCGCCGAGCGGGGCCGGACCGCAGCAGGCGACGGCGGTGGCCCGGGCGCCCGAGACGTCGTCGCCGACGTGGGCGATGCCGGTGTAGAGCCAGCCGACCGGGAGCGGCCAGGGCAGCCAGACCGGGACCTGGGAGCGGGCGACGGCGACGCCGAGGGCCTCCACACTCGGGGGCAGCACCGGCTGCATCGGGTGCACCGCTCCGTGCCGGTCGCACTGCCAGGTGTCGGAGAACAGACCGGGGGCGCGGACCCGACCGGCGCACCTCGGGCAGCTTGGCTCGCCCCTCATAGCCGTCAACGCTCCTCCCTCCGGACCGCCGCGTCAAGGACGATCACCCGTACGGAGGGCTCGGCGGCACCTGTCGGTGGCGGACGCCCGAACCGGCACCGGGTGGGTGCGGCGCGGGCGGTTCCCGTTGGGGGATGTCCCGTCCCGGGCGGCGGCAAACGTCCGGGGCCCCGGCCCCGGACACACTGACGCCCCGTCATCGGCGAATGCGGTGACGGGGCGTCAGGCGGGTATCGGGACGTCCGGATCGGACGCTCCCGGCTCGTCGGCGGCGGCTGGCGGTTCCGCGGAGCGGGCGCCGCGCTCGGTCAGACGGTCGGGCACGGGCGGATGAGCAGGCGCTCGCCGGTGCGGGCGGCGGCATCGACGACCTCGCGCACGGTGGCGGCGTCGGCGATCAGGCGGTCGGCTGCGGAGCCGTTGACGTCGTCGAGTCGGACGATCTCGAAGCGCATGGTCTTCGTCATGGGCGTCTCCATTCCTGGCCCCGCGGGGCGGGGCGGTCGCGGCTGAGTCGGTATCAGCCCTTTCGGGGTCGTGCGGATCCGGCGGTGCGGCCGGACCGGGCGGTTCGTCGTCGCTCGTGCGGCGGTCTGCTGCGGCAAGGGCCCCCCTTGCTTGCCTGGTGCGTCCAGTGCCTCGTGAACCACGGTGAGGTGGCAGTGCTACCGGGGCGTTGCCCGCCCGTGAAGTCCGGGTTTCGGGTGGTCCGCGCCGAAGTGGAGGCCGGCGATGATTCCCGGACAGAATCAAAGATTACCGTAACTAACGAATTTTGTCCTGTGTTGAAGCCGATCGAAGTTGCGGAAGTGGTACAGACCACTATTGGCGGGGCGGCGGAACCGGCCCCGGCCGGCACGCGTCCGCGCGGGCGGCGTCAGGCCCAGAACGCGGCCAGCGCCTCGGCCGTGGCGGCCGGCTGCTCGGCGTTGGGGGAGTGGCCGGCGTCCGCGACCACCACCCGGCGGGCGCCCAGGCGCTCGGCCATCGCGGTCTGCTCCGGCACCGGCCAGGCGTAGTCCCGCACCCCGGACAGCACCAGCACCGGCAGCCCGGCGGTGGCGGCGGCCAGCTCCGCCACCCGGTCCGGCGCGGCCACCAGGTGGCCGCCGGTGACGGACAGCGCCCGCGGCACGTTGGCCAGCCAGCGCCGGTGCAGGAACTCCGCGACTGCCGGCTCCAGGCTCGGCCGCGGCTGCCCGCTCTCCGCCTCCAGCTGCCGCATCACCTGCCAGATCCGCTCCAGGTCCATCACCCGCAGGGCGTCCAGCAGCAGCTCGGTGCGGGCCGCCTCGGCCGGGTCGATCGCGCCCGGACCGGTGGACACCAGCGTCAGCGACCGCCAGGGCAGCGGGCCCTCGGCCGCCGCGGCGAGCACCGCCTCGCGCACCACCTGGCCGCCGAAGGAGTGCCCCAGCAGGTGCAGCGGGGTGCCGTCGGCCGCCAGCGCCTCGGTGAGCGCCCGCACGTCCGCCCCGAGCGCCCCGACGCCGTACGCCGCGGGGTCGTCCGGGCCACCGGTCTGGTACTGCCCGCGCTGGTCCACGGCCGTCACCCGGTACCCGGCGGCCGCCAGCGGCTCCAGCAGCGCGATGAAGTCCTCCTTGCTGCCGGTGAACCCCGGCACCAGCAGCGCCGAGCCGCGCACCGGCCCGGCCGGCTCCGCCCGCAGCGCCGCGAACTCCCCGCGCCCGGTCGCCACCCGCTCCGCTCGCGCGCACCCGGGCAGCGTCAGAAACGGCGGCGTGCTCATGGGCTGCTCTCCCTGCTGTCCTGCCGGTGACCTGCTGTCCTTCGGGCGGCTCCCCGACGCCCCCGACGCCCTGAGCTTAGGGCGTGGAACGCCCGAGGGGGCGCGCCGGCCGGGTGGCCTGACGCGCCCCCTCGGGGGAGTCACGGAGGTGTCAGCTCTCCGGGGTGGCCTCCACGGGCGCGGCGGCCTTGCGGGTCCGGGTGCGCTTGCGCGGGGCCGGGACCTCGGCCTCGCCCTCGGCGCCCTCGGCGGCCGGGGCCTCCGGGGCGGTCTCGGCGACGGCCTTCGGCTTGCGGGCCCGGGTGGCCTTCTTGGCCGGGGCCGGAGCCTCGGCGGCCGGAGCCGCCTCGACGGCCTCCGCCACGGCCTCGGCCTTCGGCTTGCGGGCACGGGTCGTCTTCTTCACCGGGGCCGGAGCCTCGGTGACCGCCTCGGTGACCGCCTCGGCGGCGGCCTCGACGACGGCCTCCGCCTCGGCGACGACGGCCTCCGCCTTGGGCTTGCGGGCCCGGGTGCGGGTGGCCTTCTTGGCCGGAGCCGGAGCCTCGGTGGCCTCGGCGGCGGCCTCGGTGACCTCGACGACGGCGACGGCCTCGGCGGCCGGGGCCTCGGCCACGACGGCCTCCGCCTTCGGCTTGCGGGTCCGGGTGCGGGTGGCCTTCTTCGCCGGGGCCGGAGCCTCGGTGACCGCCTCGGCGGCGGCCTCGACGACCGCCACGGCCTCGGCCACGACGGCCTCGGCGGCCGGAGTCGCCTCGACGGCGACCGCGGCCTCGACCGCGGCCGAGGCGGCGCCACCGCGCGAGCGGCGGCGGCGACGGCGCGGCGCGGCCTCGCCCTCGGCGCCCTCGACGGCCGGAGCCGCCACGGGGGCCTCGGTCACGCCGGCAGCGGCCTCGCCCTCGGCGCCGACCACCGAGCCCCGACGGGTGCGACGGCGCTCACGGGTGCGGCGCGGCTTCTGCTCCTCGGCCTCGGCCGGAGCGGCACCGGTGCCCGGACGGTCGGAGCCGCCCTGGCCGCCGCGCCCACCGCGGCCGTTGCCGCGGCCCGAGCGGGCGCCGCGTCCACCGGTCTCGCCGAGGTCCTCGACCTCCTCCGCGCCCAGCCCGGCGCGGGTCCGCTCCGAGCGCGGCAGGATGCCCTTGGTGCCCGGCGCGATCTTCAGCAGCTCGTACAGGTGCGGCGAGGTGGAGTAGGTCTCCTCCGGGTCGTTGAACGACAGGTCCAGCGCCTTGTTGATCAGCTGCCAGCGCGGGATGTCGTCCCAGTCGACCAGGGTGACGGCGGTGCCGGAGGCGCCGGCCCGGCCGGTGCGGCCGATCCGGTGCAGGTAGGTCTTCTCGTCCTCGGGGCACTGGTAGTTGATGACGTGCGTGACGCCCTCGACGTCGATGCCGCGGGCCGCGACGTCGGTGCAGACCAGCACGTCGACCTTGCCGTTGCGGAAGGCCCGCAGGGCCTGCTCGCGGGCGCCCTGGCCGAGGTCGCCGTGGACCGCGCCGGCCGCGAAGCCGCGCTGGGTCAGCTGGTCGGAGACGTCGGCGGCGGTGCGCTTGGTGCGGCAGAAGATCATCGCCAGCCCGCGGCCCTCGGCCTGCAGGATGCGCGAGACCATCTCGACCTTGTCCAGCGAGTGCGCGCGGAAGATGTGCTGCTCGATGTTGGCGACGGTCGCGCCGGTGTCGTCCGGGGCGGCGGCCCGGATGTGGGTCGGCTGGCTCATGTACCGGCGGGCGAGGCTGATGACCTGGCCCGGCATGGTGGCCGAGAACAGCAGGGTCTGCCGCTTGGCCGGCAGCATGGTGATGATCTTCTCGACGTCGGGCAGGAAGCCGAGGTCGAGCATCTCGTCGGCCTCGTCCAGGACCAGCGCGCGGACCTTGGACAGGTTCAGCTTCTTCTGCCCGGCGAGGTCCAGCAGCCGGCCCGGGGTGCCGACCACGATGTCCACGCCCTTGGTGAGCGCCTCGACCTGCGGCTCGTACGCCCGGCCGCCGTAGACGGCGAGGACACGTACGTTGCGCACCTTGCCGGCGGTCTGCAGGTCGTTGGTGACCTGGGTGCACAGCTCGCGGGTCGGGACGACGATCAGCGCCTGCGGGAAGTCGGAGAGCTGGTCCTCGGTGGCCCGGCCGGCGTCCACGTCGGCGCGCACGATGGCCCGCTCGATCAGCGGGAGGCCGAAGCCGAGGGTCTTGCCGGTGCCGGTCTTGGCCTGGCCGATGACGTCGTGGCCGGTCAGCGCGACCGGGAGGGTCATCTCCTGGATGGGGAAGGGGTGGACGATGCCGACGGCCTCCAGGGCCTCGGCGGTCTCCGGGAGGATCCCCAGGTCCCGGAAGGTCGTCTTGATGGGTTCAGCGGTGGTGGACAGGGTGCTGCCTCTTCCGTGTGGAGGGGCCGAGAGCGAGCGGCGGGCGGGCAGCCGCGCGGCTGTCTACGGGCCTGGGCGGCCCTGGTACAGCTGCGCGGACGCACAACCGCGCCGGTCCCTGCGGCCGGCCGGTGCGCGCTGCCCTGGTGCGGGGCGCGTCGCCGGCGGCGTCGGGGAGGATTCCCGTGAGGGACCTGCGCGGGACCTCCGCCTCGGGGCGTGGTCTCGGCGGCCCTCGCTCGGCCACTGATGCGGTGCCAAGGCTTGAAGTCCAAGCCATGGTCGGAGCCGATCGGCTCTCCGACCGGGCATCCGCGTACGTGAGTACCCGTGCCACCGGTGCGGACACGTCCGGCTGGACGGTGCCGTTACGGAGGGTTCGCGCGGGGTACCGAGACGGCGGTGACACCATGCGAACACGACGGGCTCCGTACCACCATACAGTCAGGCGACGAGTCGAACACGTGACGCGTCTGACATTGCCCCCGGCAACTGCCACCGGAGCGACCGGTACGGCCGGTCACCAGGCGTGCCCGGGCACGGGGTGGCGGGGCGGGACTAAGGTTGCGGGTCATGGACACCAGTGGTGAGACGCAGGACGCGGCGGCCGGCTCGATCGGGGACTGGGCCGCGTGCTCGGCCGACCCCGGCTACCGGGCGGCCGTACTGGACCTGCTCGGCGCGCTCGCGTACGGCGAGCTGAGCGCCTTCGAGCGGCTCGCCGAGGACGCCAAGCTGGCGCCCGACCTCGCCGACAAGGCGGCGCTGGCCAGGATGGCCTCCGCCGAGTTCCAGCACTACCAGCGGCTGCACGACCGGCTCGCCGAGATCGGCGCCGACCCGCAGGAGGCGATGCGGCCCTTCGTCGAGCCGCTGGAGCTGTTCCACCGGATGACGGCGCCCTCGGACTGGCTGGAGGGCCTGGTCAAGGCCTACGTCGGCGACGCCATCGCGACCGACTTCTACCGCGAGGTGGCCGTCCGGCTGGACGACGACACCCGCGACCTGGTGCTGAGCGTCATGTCCGACACCGGCCACGCCCAGTTCGCGGTCGACAAGGTCCGCCAGGCGATCGAGGCCGACCCGCGGTCCGGCGGCCGGCTCGCCCTGTGGGGCCGGCGGCTGATGGGCGAGGCGCTCAGCCAGGCCCAGCGGGTGGTCGCCGAGCGCGACGCGCTGTCCAACCTGCTGGTCGGCGGCGTCCAGGTGCAGGGCTTCGACCTGGTCGAGGTCGGCAAGATGTTCAACCGGATCACCGAGGCGCACACCCGGCGGATGGCCGCCCTCGGCCTGGCGTCCTAGCCGGTTCCCGGCCCGCTCAGGCCGCCCGGTGCCGGGCCCGCTCAGGCCGCCCGGTGCCGCCGCGACGTGCGGTGGGTGCCGGAGTGGTGCGGGTGGTGCCGGTGCGCCGGGGCGCGCCCGGCGGCGAGGTCCGGCCGGGCCAGCAGTGAGGTGAGCACGCCCGCGGCCACCACCGCGGCCACGACGGACACCGCGGGCTGGCGCCCGTCCACGCCGAAGTGCGCGACGACCCCGCCGACCAGCGCCGCCGCCAGCGCGGTGCCCAGCGTCAGGGCGCGGGAGGCCCGGAAGTACGCCGGCAGGGCCAGCAGGGCGGCGCCGCCCGTGGCCAGGCCGACGAGGGCGAAGGCGATCGACTCGATCAGCAAGGCTGCCTCCCGGGGGGGAACGGGCGGGGTACGGCGGAGGGTGCCGCACCCTCCGCCGTACCCCGCCCGACCTGCCCGTACACGCGACGGTGCCCCGCTCCCTGGTGGGAACGGGGCACCGGACGATCCTGTGCGGCGACGCCTCAGACGGTGCCGAAGCCGACCTTGCGGGCGGCGGACTCGCCGATCTCCACGTACGCCAGGCGCTCGGCCGGAACGATGATGCGACGGCCGTGCTCGTCGGACAGCGCGAAGATCTTCTCCGAGCCCTCCAGCGCCTTCGCCACCGCGTTCTGGACCTCATCGGCAGTCTGCGAGCTCTCGATCACGATCTCGCGCGGCGCGTTCTGCACGCCGATCTTGACCTCCACGGCTTCCGTCCCTCCGGGGTTGCAGCCTCCACGCACGGGCACCGGACCGCCTGGGACAAGCGTTCGCGGCGACCGTGCCGTACGGCTTCACCATAGAGCACCGGATCCCCGGCCCGACGAAGGTCGGCGGATCAGCCCTGGTGGGCGGTGCCCTCGCCGGGCTGCTCGCCCGTGTGCATCGGGAAGCCCTTCAGACCGCGCCAGGACAGGCTGGCGACCAGCCGGACCGCCTCGTCGCGCGGGATCTCCAGGCCCTGCGAGAGCCAGTACCGGGCGGTGATCTGGGCCAGGCCGCAGACGCCGGCGGCGAGCAGCTTGGACTCCGCCTCGGGCAGGTCGGTGTCCTCCTGGATCACCTTGCTGACCAGCGTCGCGCTCGCCTCGGAGGCCCGCTCGACCCGCTCGCGCACGGCCGGCTCGTTGGTCAGGTCCGACTCGAAGACCAGCCGGAAGGCACCGGACTCGCTGGAGACGTAGTTGAAGTACGCCTCCATGGTGTTGGCCACCCGCTGCTTGTTGTCGTTGGTCGTCGACAGCGCCTCGCGGGTCGACTCGACCAGGGCGTCGCAGTGCTTGTCCAGCAGCGCCAGGTAGAGCTCCAGCTTCCCGGGGAAGTGCTGGTAGAGCACCGGCTTGCTCACCCCGGCGCGGTCGGCGATGTCGTCCATGGCGGCCGCGTGGTAGCCCTGCGCGACGAACACCTCCTGGGCGGCACCGAGCAGTTGTTCACGGCGGGCGCTTCGCGGCAGGCGGGCACCGCGCGGGCGCTCCTGCGCCTCCTGGATGGCCGTCACGGCGCTCCTCACTTCGGGGTCTGTTCGCGGCTGGCAAGACGGCCGATTCTACTTTTCGGTAACCGCGCCCGCGTTCGGCGAGGGCGTGAAAAGACGGTCGGCCTTGTTGTCAGGAGCCCACAATACGGCGCTGACCTCGGCCTCGGCAGTGGCTGGGACGCGGGCGTCCGGCGGCCGGACCACCCCGGTGCCTGCGGGGGGAGGCTCACTACCATCGTCCACCATGAGCAGCGCTGAGCAGCAGGTACGTACGGTCGAGGTCCCCGGCGCGGTGCTCGCGGTGCACCGACCCGCCGCCGACGGCGCCGCCGACGGGCGCGAGCCCGGGCTCTTCGTACACGGCCTCGGCGGCTCGGCCGCCAACTGGGGGGCCCTGATGGACCGGCTCTCCGGGCACGTCGACGGCGAGGCCGTGGACCTGCCCGGCTTCGGCCGTTCCCACCCGCCCACCGACGGCAACCTCACCGTCTCCGGCCACGTCCGCGCGGTGATCGGCTACCTGGAGGCCTCCGGCCGCGGCCCGGTCCACCTGTTCGGCAACTCGCTGGGCGGGGCGGTCGCCGTCCGGCTCGCGGCCCTGCGCCCGGACCTGGTGCGCAGCCTCACCCTGGTCTCCCCGGCGCTGCCCGAACTGCCCCCGCAGCGCTCCGCCTGGCCGACCGGCCTGCTCGCGGTGCCCGGGGTGCCGGCGCTGCTGCGCCGGCTGTCCGCGGGCGGGCGTGACGCCGAGGCTGCCACCGGGGACCTGCTGCGGCTGGTCTACGGCGACCCGGACGGGCTGAGCCCGGCGGCCCGCGCCGAGGCGGTGGCCGAGTACCGGCGCCGGCTGGAGGTGCCGCACGCGATGCAGGCGCTGGTCGGCTCGGCCCGCGGCATCGTCTCGGCGTACACCGAGCGCGGCGACCAGGCGCTGTGGCGGCAGGCCGAGCAGGTCGCGGCGCCGGTGCTGCTGGTGTACGGGCTGCGCGACAAGCTGGTCTCCTACCGCTCGGCCCGCCGCGCCTGCGCGGCGTTCGCGGACGCCCGGCTGCTGGTGCTGCCGGAGTCCGGGCACGTGGCGATGATGGAGCACCCCGAGGAGGTCGCCCGGGCGGTGCGGGAGCTGATCGCCCACGCCGAGGGCTGAGCCCGGGGCTCGCCCGCGGGGCCGGGTACCCGTCCGGGGGCGGGCACCCGTCCGGGGTCGGACGCGCGCCGTGGCGGTCCGACCGCGCGCCCGGGCGGGCGCCACGCGGGCGGCCGCGCATACCGCCCGGTAACGCCCCGGTTCCGGTCGAGGTCACGTCAGTTCACTCGATCAGGTGGCAGGCAGGCATGTGACCGATGGATCGGCCTGGGCCGGTCCTACCTTTCTGCTGTCGGACCGAACAGGTGTGGGGGCCCGCGGCCGCCGGAGGAACCGGAGGGCGGCCGCGGCCGAGGGGTCCCGGCGGGTCGGGCCCGACCCGCCGGAGCGAGCGGGCACCCGGGGGAACGGAACGCGGCGCGTCCGCGACCGGACCGCCGGCGGGCCGCACGGAGGCACCGCGGCGCCGGCCGGGGCCGACCGGACTCCCCGCTCCGACCCGTCCCCGCCACCGTGCGGGGCCCCGGGCCACCGCCCGGGCCGCCCGGAAATCCGTCGATCCGTCCGCGATCCCGCCCAGCGAATCCGCTCTGCCCCGGAGGTCTCCCGTGCGCGTTGCCCTGCTCACCGAGAGTGCCCGTCCGCATTCCCGGCGTGGTACCGGGGACTGGTGCGACCGGCTCGCCGAGGGCCTGCCGGAGCACGGGTTCGAGCGCTACCTGCTCGCCGGTCCGCGGGCCCCGGGCGCCGCGGAGCGACCGTCGCCCGTGTGGCGCGGCACGCACGAGCTCGCGCCGTGGGGGCGCCGGCCGGCCGGCCGGGCGGCGGGGCGCTTGCGCCGCCCTTCCGCGCCGCGCAGACGCCGGTACGCCGGGGCGTACGAACAACTGGTGCGGGCCCTGGTGCTGCCCGCCGAGCGGGCCGGCTTCGGGCCCGGGCTGTACCGGCTGGCGGCACTCGCCCGGGAGGACGGCGCGCTGCCCGCCTTCCTGGCCTCCGCGCACGCCCGCCGGCTGCTGGAACGGACCTGGCGGCTGCCCGGCGCGGACACCTCGGCCGGGCGGCCGCCGGTGTGCGACGTGCTGGCCGCCGCGGACCTGCTGGAGCAGTGCCTGCGCCCGTTGTCGGCGCCCTGGTACGGCACCGGCCCCGGCGGCCTCGGCGCGGCCGACCTGTGCCACGTGGTCGGCGGCGGCCCGGCCGCGCTGCCCGCCCTGGTGGCCCGGCACCTGCACGGGGTGCCGTTCGTGGTCACCGAGCACGGCCCGCACCTGCGCGAGCAGTACCTGGCCCACCGCGAGGCGCCGTACCGGTGGCCGGTGCGCGCGCTGCTGCTGTCCTTCTTCCGGGCGCTCACCGAGGAGACGTACCGGCGGGCCGCGATACTCACCCCCGGCAGTGCCCACGACCAGCAGTGGCAGCGCCGCTGCGGCGCCGACCCGGCCCGTACCCGGGTGGTGTACGAGGGCACGCCGGCGGTGGACCGCCCGGCCGCCGGGCCCGAGCCCGCGGCGCCGACCCTGGTGTGGGCGGGCGCGCTGGAGCCGGGCCGGGACCCGGAACTCGCGCTGCACGCCTTCGCCCGGGTCCGCGCCGAGCTGCCCGGCGCCCGGCTGGTGGTGTACGCCGAGGAGACGGCGCCCGGCCACCGGGCGCACTGCGCGGCGGTGGCCGAACGGCTGGGGGTGGCCCCGGCGGTGGACTTCGCCGGCCGCCCCGGCTCGCTCGCCGAGGCCTGGGAGTCGGGGACGGTGGCGGTCTTCTCGGGACGGTCCCAGCGCAGCCCCCGGCTGCTGGCGGACGCGATGCTCAGCGGCCGGGCGGTGGTCTCCACGGACGTCGGGGTGGCCCGCGAGGTGGTCGGGCCGACCGGGCTGCTGGTGCCCGCCCGCGATCCGCGCGCCCTGGTCGGCGCCTGCCTGGCCCTGCTGCGCGACGAGGAGCGGCGCGGCCGACTCGGGCTGGCCGGGCGGCTGCGGGCGCAGGAACGCTTCGCCGTGGAGCCGGTGATCGGCGCCTTCCGGGAGATCTACCTGGAGCTGGTCTCGCAGTACCCGGCCTTCCCCGACGGCGGGGGCGGCGGCGAGGGCGGGCCGGCGCCGCGCCCCTTCGCCCGCCCCGCCGAGTACTGGCTGGCCGACGGCCCGCATGGAGGGGAAGCCACCGCGGCGGGCGGCAGCGCGGACCCCGGCAGCCTGCGGGAGCCGGCCGGGCGGCGGTCGGCCGAACTCGCCGAGGCCCTCTGATGTCCGGCGCCACCCTGCTCGGAGGCAGCGCGGACCCGGTGCGCGAGGTGATGGCGGAGCACCGCGAGCTGTGCGAGCGCGCCGTCGACCCGCTGGAGATCGCCGCCGGGCTGGAGGAGGCCGGGCTCGGCCGGGACGCCGCCGCCCGCTGCCGGCACGCCGACCTGTTCTCGCTGGCCGAGGAGCTGTACGCCCGGGTGCCCCGCCGCCCGCCGGTGCCCGGGCCGGTGGAGCGGCCGCGGACGGGCGGGGCCGCCGCCAGGGCCGCGCTGACCGCGGCCGCGCTGGCCGCGCCGCCCTGCGCGGGGGCGGCCGCGCTCGGCCCGCGCTGGCCGGTGCTGCTGTGCGCCGCCGTCCCGCTGGTGCTGCTGCCCGCGCTGACCGCGCCGCCCCCGGCCGAGCGGGCCGAACGGGCTGAGCCGGCCCCGCCCGGCGCCGGGCCCGGTCGCCCCGGCGCCCGGCTCCGTCCGGCGGCGCTGGGCCACGGGCTGGGCCTGGCCGCGCTGCTGCTGCTCCCGCCGGCCGCGCCGGGCGGGGACCGCCCGGCGGCCGTCGCGCTGGCGGTGGCGGCGGCGGTGTCGGTCGGGGCGGCCGAGCGGACCGCCCGCTGGTACCGGCAGGTCGGCCGCGGCCACCTGGGTGCGGCGGGCACCCTGGCCGGGTTCCGGGCCCGGATGCGGCCGGTGCTCCCGGTCGCGCTGGCCCTGCACCTGGCGGTGCTCGGGGTGCTGAGCTTCGCCGCGCTGGCCGTGCTGGCCGTCGTCGCGCCGCGCCCCGGACCGGGCCACGGCGGCGGGCTGCTGCACCTGGCGGCCGAGCGGGCCGGCCCCGCCCAGTGGGCGGCGCAGGGCGTGCTGGGCCTGCTGCTGGTGCTGCCGGTGCTGCTGGCGCGGTGCGGCCGGGCGACGGCCGCCGCGGCGGGGGCGTCGTCCGGGGCCGCCGCGGTGCTCGGGCCGCTCGCCCTGGGGCGCTCGGCCCCGGAGGCGTGGCTGCTCGGCGGCGGCACCGTCGCGGTGGCGCTGCTGGCGTACGCCGGGGTGGTGCTCGGCCGGGCCTGCTCGTACCGCTGAGCGCCGTCCGCCGGGCACGGCCCGCCGGGGGCCGTCCGCCCGTTCCTTCGATCCACTCCGGGATCCACCGCGTGATCCCCGGTTTCGTCCCGTTCGTTGAACTCAGTCCGCCAGGTCGTCCCGAGCTGGCTTCGTGGAAGGACACCCCCGATGAGGGTGCTGCTGCTGGGCGCCGACGGCTTCATCGGCCGCCGGGTCACCGATCGTCTGCTGATGGACCAGGAGTTGCAGGTGACGGTGCTCGGCCGGCGCGACTCGGCCGACATCCGCTTCGACCTGACCACCGGGAGCCCGGGCGCGCTGGCCCGGTTCCTGGACGCGGTCGCGCCGCAGGTGGTGATCAACTGCGCGGGCGCCACCTACGGCAGCTCGCGCACCCTGATCCGGTCGAACACGCTGGCCGTCGCGACCGTCTGCGAGGCCATCCGGCGCAGCCGGGAGCCGGCCCGGCTGGTGCACGTCGGCTCGGCCGCCGAGTACGGGCCGGTGCCGGGCGGGGTGCCGGTGTCCGAGCAGGCCGAGCCGCGGCCGGTCGGCCCGTACGGGGTGTCCAAGCTGGCCGGGACGGAGCTGGTGCTGGCGTCCGGGCTGGACGCGGCGGTGCTGCGGGTGTTCGACGTGGTGGGCCCGGGGGCGCCGACCGCCTCGCTGTTCGGGCGGCTGGCCGAGGGCCTGCGGCGGGCGCTGGAGCGGGACGAGCACCAGGTGCGGATGCCGGACCTGTCCGGATACCGGGATTTCGTGGACGTGCGGGACGTCGCGCGGGCCATCCAGGCGGCCGCGGTGTCGGCCGCCACGGGGGTGGTCAACATCGGTAGCGGGCACGCTGTCCGGGCCCGGGACGCGGCCCAGCTGCTGGTGCGGGCCTCGGGCTTCGAGGGGCAGATCGTCGAGGAGAACCGGCAGGTCCTGCTGCCGGCGCAGGCCGTCGGGGCGGTCGGCGACCACCCGCCGGGCCACCACCTGCCCGGGCACCGCCCGGAGGGGCACCGGCCGGAGGGCCGGCCGGTGCCGGGCGAGCCGGTGCCGTGGCGGCAGGCGGACGTGCGCACCGCCCGGGACCGTCTCGGATGGCGGACGCAGGTGCCGCTGGAGGAGTCGCTGGGCGACGTCTGGCTGGAGACGGCCTGCCGGGTGTGAGCGCGCCGGGCAGTGCCCCGAGCCCGTCAACCACGGGCTCGGGGCGCCTTCCGGGGCCCCGTCGCGGGTTCCACGATCCGACGTGGCCCGTCTCGCCCATCGGACGGGCTGTCTCGGAATAGTGTCGGGGCGTGACACTGTTGGCCTAGACAGCCACCCGCGTGGCGGAGCGACAACCCCGCACCGAGGTTGGCCCTGGCCACCCGAACACGACCCATCGGAGTCCCCGTGTCGTTGCCACCCCTGGTCGAGCCGGCCGACGAGCTCACCGTCGACGAGGTCCGCCGGTACTCCCGCCACCTGATCATCCCGGACGTGGGCATGGCGGGGCAGAAGCGACTGAAGAACGCCAAGGTGCTGTGTGTCGGCGCCGGCGGTCTCGGCTCGCCGGCCCTGCTGTACCTGGCCGCCGCCGGTGTCGGCACGCTGGGCATCGTCGAGTTCGACGTGGTCGACGAGTCGAACCTGCAGCGCCAGGTGATCCACGGCCAGTCGGACGTCGGCCGTTCCAAGGCGGAGTCGGCCCGCGACTCGGTCAAGGAGATCAACCCGTACGTGAACGTGGTGCTCCACGAGGAGCGCCTCGACAACTCCAACGTCATGGAGATCTTCTCCGGCTACGACCTGATCGTGGACGGCACCGACAACTTCGCCACCCGCTACCTGGTGAACGACGCCGCGGTGCTGCTCGGCAAGCCGTACGTGTGGGGCTCGATCTACCGCTTCGACGGCCAGGCCAGCGTGTTCTGGGCCGAGCACGGCCCCTGCTACCGCTGCCTCTACCCGGAGGCCCCGCCGCCGGGCATGGTCCCCTCCTGCGCCGAGGGCGGCGTGCTGGGCGTGCTGTGCGCGTCGATCGGCTCGATCCAGGTCAACGAGGCGATCAAGCTGCTGGCCGGCATCGGCGACCCGCTGGTCGGCCGGCTGGTGATCTACGACGCCCTGGAGATGAACTACCGCCAGGTGAAGGTCCGCAAGGACCCGAACTGCGCCGTCTGCGGTGAGAACCCGACGGTCACCGAGCTGATCGACTACGAGGCCTTCTGCGGCGTCGTGTCGGAGGAGGCGCAGGCCGCCGCCGCCGGTTCGACCATCACCTCGCAGCAGCTCAAGCAGTGGCAGGACGACAAGGAGGAGATCTTCCTCATCGACGTCCGCGAGCCCGGCGAGTACGAGATCGTCAACATCCCCGGCGCGGTGCTGATCCCGAAGAACGAGTTCCTGATGGGCGACGCGCTGGAGAAGCTGCCGCAGGACAGGAAGATCGTGCTGCACTGCAAGTCGGGCGTGCGCTCGGCCGAGGTGCTGGCCGTGGTGAAGGCCGCCGGCTTCGGCAACGCCGTGCACCTGGGCGGCGGCGTGCTCGGCTGGGTGAACCAGATCGAGCCGCACAAGCCGGTCTACTAGGAGCCGAACGGAGAAGGTCCCGCCGGAAGGCGGGCCCTTTCCCGTGTTCCGGGGCGGCTCAGAGCGCGTTCTTGCGCTGGAGCACGTTGTAGGCGATCCAGCCGGGGATCACCGGCAGCCAGAAGGTGAGCGCCCGGTAGAGGAAGACCGCCGGGGTGGCGACCGCGGGGGAGACGTCGGCGACGGTCAGGGCGCCGATCAGGGCGACCTCGACCGGGCCGATGCCGCCCGGGGTGGGGATCGCCGAGCCGGCCGCGTTGGCGGTCAGGAAGACCACCGCGACGGCCGAGAAGCTGACGTCCCCGCCGAAGGCCTGCACCGAGAAGTCCAGGCAGGCGGTGAAGGAGAGGGTCAGCAGCAGGATGCCGCCGAAGCCGGTGACCAGCTTGCTGGGCGTCTGCATCAGGTCGAGCATCCGCGGCACCACGCCGAAGAACAGCGAGCGCAGCCGGCCCAGCACGAACCGGCGCAGCGGCGCGACGGCGGCCACCACCAGGGCGAGCACGGCGGCGGACAGCACGCCGATGATCACCGCGCGGGAGGCGGAGAGGTCCCCGTTGGTCTGGCTGCCGGTGATCAGGCCGAAGCTGAACAGCAGCAGCAGGTGCCCGGCCAGGCCCGCCAGCTGGGAGGCGCCGACCGAGGCGACCGCCTGGCCGGAGCGGATGCCGGCCTTCTGCAGGTAGCGGGTGTTGAGCGCGATGCCGCCGATCGCGGCCGGGGCGACCAGCTTGACGAAGGAGCCGGCCAGCTGGGCGGCGACGGTGCGCCGGAACGGCAGCCGCTCGGGGACGAAGCCGGTCAGGCTCATCGAGGCGGCCACGTAGCTGAAGGCGGCGGCGAGCAGCGCGGCCGCGGCCCAGGCCCAGTTCATCTGGGAGAGCTTCAGCTGGGCCGGCTTGATGGTGGTCAGCGCCAGGTAGGCGGCGAAGGTGAGCGCGATGACCATGATCAGGGTCTTCGGCTTCAGCCGTTCCAGCTTGGCCGGGGCCATCGGGGCCTCGGGGGCGATCTGGAGGATCTGGCCGCGGATGCGGCTCAGCAGGTCCTCGCCGGCCGCCGCGATGTCCTCCTCCGCCTGCTGCTGGGTGCGCTCGCCGACCGCGACCTGCTCCAGCGCCCTGGCCCGGGCGGCGGTCTTGCGCTCCTTGGTGAGCTTGGCGAGGTCGACCCGGGTGGAGCGGCTCATCCCGACCGGCTGGAGCAGCGGCAGCGCCTGCGCCACCCGGTCGGCGCCGAGCACCGCGTTGGCGGTGGCGACGGCCCGCTCCGGGCCGATCCGCAGCGCGAAGGTGGTGAGCAGCTGGGCGACGTCGATCCGCAGCGTCAGGTCGGTGGCGGCGATGTCCCCGCCGGAGAGGTTGACCAGGCAGCCGGACCGCTCGTCCACCACCAGCAGAGACTCGCCGGTGAGCCGGCGGTGGGCGATCCGGCGCTCGTGCAGGGCGGCCACCGACTGCCAGATCGAGGCCATCACCCGGTCGGTGACCTCCTCGTCGGCCAGCTCGTCCAGGGTGCGGCCCTCGACGTTCTCGTACACCAGGATCGCGGCGTCCGGGCCGAGCTCGGAGGTGGCGACCAGCTGCGGCGCGCGGGCGCCCGAGGCGGCCGCCGCGTACGCGATCAGGGCCTCCTGCTCCAGCGCCTGGCGCAGCGACTGGGGGCTGCGGCGCACCGCGACCGAGCGCAGCCGCAGCCGCCGCCAGGCCCGGTAGAAGAAGCCGGAGGCCTGCTGCTCGCGGTCGATGATGTGGACGTCCAGCGGCGGCCCGGCCTGCTGGGTGACGTGGTAGCGGCGGGTGCCGCCGGGGGCGTCGGGGGCGCGCACGGCGCCGGCCGGGGTGAAGCCGACCTTGCGCAGGCCGATCATCAGGTGCTGGCCGGTGGGCCGGATGTTGGGGGAGCCGATCGCGTACAGCGTGCCGTAGGCGACGGACCAGCCGATCAGCACGGTGAGCAGCAGCGACAGCGGGGTGGTGTAGCCGCCGAGCAGCTCGGTGACGCCGCTGAAGACGACCACCACCCACAGAGCGACCCGCCAGCGCGGTCTGCTCGACATGCCGACGGCGGTCATGTAGGCGATCACCGGGGCGAGGTAGCCGTGCACCGGGTCGGTGAGGGTGCCGTTGCTGTCCATCGGCAGCCGGGTCAGCGCGTCCCGGATGTGCTCGGAGGCGCCCTCGGCCACCCACCAGTCGATGCCGAGCGAGACGCCGTACGCCAGCACCGAGGCGAGCACGCCGTCGGCGACCCGCAGGCCGTCGCGTTTGATCAGCCGTTCGACGGCGAAGGCCAGCGGCACGGCGAGCACCGCGACGCTGGAGAGCAGGCCGGTGATGGTGGAGAACACCGCGGAGAAGTGCGGCGCGTTGGAGGCGATGTCCTGCTCGATGCCGGTGGTGGTCGAGGTGGCGATGCCGGCCAGCACGAAGACGGCGACTATCCCGAGGACGCCGGCCAGGAAGCGGATCAGGTCGGACGGGCGGTGCGCGCGGGCGGCGAGCAGCGGCTCGTCGACGTCCAGGTGCGGGGCGTCGTCCAGGGCCTCGTGGTCCTCGGACGGGACGGCGGGGGCCTCCGGGCCCCGCGCGGCCGCCGGCTCCGGGGCCGCGGTGGTCTCGACCGGGGGCGGTCCCGGCTGTCCGGGGGCCTTCGCTGGTGCGGGGGTCTTGATCGTCCGGTCCTTGATCAGGGAGACTTCCGGCGTCGGCCCCGGTTCGGGCCGGCCCTCGTTCTCGCTCCCGGGCGGCGACGGCACGGCGGCGGTGGACTCGTCGGAGTCCTTGTCCACGCCCACGTCAGCCGTCCCGGTCATCTGGTTTTGTCCTCGTATCACCACTCACCGCCCCGGAAGATGGTGGCATGCCCCGGCGCCCCGTGCGGGACAGGGGGCGGATCGGGCGCGGCGGATCGTTCGTACGGGGCCGCGGGTGCGCCCCCGTAAGGAAGGATGCCGCAGGTGACGGACGCAACACACGACGGCCTTCCGGGCGACCTGCCACCCTTCGTCGAACTGGTGCTCGACCTGACCGAGCGGATTCCACCCGGCAGGGTGATGACCTACGGCGACGTCGCCGAATACCTCGGCCAGGGCGGCCCCCGGCAGGTCGGCCGGGTGATGGCCCTGTACGGCGGCTCGGTGCCCTGGTGGCGGGTCATCCGCGCGGACGGCCGCCTGCTGCCCGGCCACGAGCAGCGCGCCCTCACCCACTACGGCGACGAGGGCACCCCGCTGCGCGAACTCGCCGACCCGCCCCGGGTCGACCTCGCCCGGGCCCGCTGGGACGGCCGGGAAAGTCGCTGAAACCGCCGCGCGGATCGGATTGACGGGGCAGGATCGTAGGCTCGATGCGGGCGGACCCACCGTGGGCCCGCCCCCGCCGTGCCCCACCGCCCGACCCCAGGACCAAGTACGTGAGCTCCCCCTACCGGCTCGTGCGCAGCCCGCTCGTCCAGCCCGACCCACCCGTGCTGGACGCCTACCAGCGCGCCGTGGTCGAGCACGCCGGCGGGCCGCTGCTCGTCCTGGCAGGGCCCGGCACCGGCAAGACCACCACGCTCGTCGAAGCCGTCGCCCGGCGGATCGAGGACGGCACCGACCCCGAGCGGATCCTCGTCCTCACCTTCAGCCGCAAGGCCGCCACCGAACTGCGCGACCGGATGTCCGGCCGCCTCGGCGGCTCGGCCGCCGCCCCGCAGGCCACCACCTTCCACTCCTTCTGCTACGCGCTGCTGCGCGCCCACCAGGACCCGCGGGACTACGCCGAGCCGCTGCGGCTGCTCTCCGGCCCCGAGCAGGACGTCATGGTCCGCGAACTGCTGGCCGGCGGTGCCGAGGACGCCAGGCTCGGCAACTCCCGCATCCGGTGGCCGCTGGACCTGCGGGCCTGCCTCACCACCCGCGGCTTCGCCGACGAGGTCCGCGCCGTCCTCGCCCGCAGCCGCGAACTCGGCCTCGGCGAAGCCGAACTGGAACGCTTCGCCCGGGGCGTCCAGCGCCCCGACTGGGCCGCCGCCGCGCACTTCCTGGCCGACTACCTCGACGTCCTCGACCTGCGCGGCGTCCTCGACTACGCCGAACTCGTCCACCGCGCCGTGCTCCTCGCCGAACGCCCCGACGTCGGCGAGGAACTGCGGCGGCGCTACGACGTCGTCTTCGTCGACGAGTACCAGGACACCGACCCCTCCCAGGTCCGGCTGCTGCGCCGGCTGGCCGGCGGCGGACGCGACCTCGTCGCCGTCGGCGACCCGGACCAGTCGATCTACGCCTTCCGCGGCGCCGACATCAACGGCATCCTCGACTTCCCGCAGACCTTCCGGCAGGCCGACGGCAGCCCCGCCGAGGTCAAGGTGCTGAGGGTCTCCCGCCGCTCCGGCGCCGTCCTGCTCGCCGCCTCCCGGGAACTCGCCCGCCGGATGCCGATGGGCCGGCTGCCCGCCGACAAGCTCGCCCAGCACCGCGCCCTGCTGCCCTCCCGCGAGGGCGGCCGGGTCGAGGTCTACACCTACCCGACCCCCGGCGCCGAACTCGACTCGATCGCCGACCTGCTGCGCCGCGCCCACCTGGAGGACGGCGTCCCCTGGGGCGAGATGGCCGTGCTCGTCCGGGCCGGCGCCCGCTCCATCCCCGGCGTACGGCGGGCACTCGCCGCGGCCGGCGTCCCGCTGGAGATCGACGGCGACGACCTGCCGCTGCGCGAGGAGCCCGCCGTCGCCCAGCTGCTGCTCGCCCTGCGGGTCTGCGCCGAGCAGGCCGCCCGGGACAAGCAGGGCGACCCCGACGCCCCCGACCCGCTCACCACCGACCTGGCACACTCCCTGCTCACCGGACCGCTCGGCTGCCTCGACGGCTCCGACCTGCGCCGCCTCGGCCGCGCCCTGCGCGAGGAGGAACGCGCCGCGCTGCGCGCCGACGCCGAGGCCCGTCCCGGCCCCGCCGCCGTCCCGCGCCCGGCCGCCGAGCTGATCCGCGAGGCCCTCGCCGAACCCGAGCGCCTCGTCGCCCTCGACCCCGCGCACGCCCGCCGCGCCCGCGACCTCGGCACCCTGCTGCGCAAGGTCCGCGAACAGCTGGCCGGCGGCTGCACCGCCGAGGAGGCCCTGTGGGAACTGTGGGACGGCAGCCGCCGCTGGCGCGAGCGCCTGGAACGCGCCGCCCTGCGCGGCGGCGCGGCCGGCCGCAACGCCGACCGCGACCTGGACGCGCTGTGCGCCCTGTTCGAGACCGCCGCCCGCGCCGAGGAACAGGTCACCGGCCACCGCAGCGCCCTGGACCTGCTCGCCGAACTCGAAGCCCAGGACATCGCCGCCGACACCCTCACCGTCCGGGCCGTGCGCCCCGAGGCCGTACGGCTGATGACCGCCCACCGCTCCAAGGGCCTGGAGTGGCGCCTGGTCGTCGTCGCCGGCGTCCAGGACGGCCTCTGGCCCGACCTGCGCCGCCGCGGCTCCCTGCTGGAGGCCGACCGGATCGGCCGCGACGGCCTCGCCGAACCGCTCTCCCCGGGCGCCCTGCTCGGCGAGGAGCGCCGCCTCTTCTACGTCGCCGCGACCCGCGCCAGGGAACGGCTGATCGTCACCGCCGTCAAGGCCCCCGCCGACGACGGCGACGAACCGTCCCGCTTCCTGCGCGAGCTCTACCGCGAGGACGTCGACCCCAGGACCGGCAAGGTGGTCCGCCGCACCCCGCCGGTCACCGTCGAGGACGTCACCCACCGCCCCCGCCGCCCGCTGTCCGTCGCCGCCCTCGTCGCCGAACTGCGCGCCGTCACCGTCGACCCCGCCCGCTCGCCCGAACTGCGCCGCGCCGCCGCCGAACGGCTCGCCACCCTCGCCGCCGCCACCGACGAGGACGGCCTGCCGCTGGTGCCCGCCGCCCACCCCGAACGCTGGTGGGGCCTGGACGACCCGACCTCCGCGCCCGAACCGCTGCGCAGCGCCGACGCGCCCGTCCGGCTGTCCGGCAGCGGACTGGAACAGCTGGAGAGCTGCTCCCTGCAGTGGTTCCTGGACAAGGAGGTCAAGGCGCGCGGCGCGGGCTCGGCCGCCCAGGGCTTCGGCAACGTGGTGCACGCCCTCGCCGACGAGGTCGGCTCCGGCCGCACCCCCGCCGACCTCGCCGTGCTCATGGAACGGCTGGACACCGTCTGGGACGCCCTGGCCTTCGACGCGCCCTGGAAGTCCCAGCAGGAGAAGACCCAGGCCCGCGCCGCCCTGGAGCGCTTCCTCAACTGGCACGTCCTGGAACGCGGCCGCGACCTCGTCGCCACCGAGCACGGCTTCGACGTCACCCTCGACGTCGGCGGCGTCGCGGTGCGCATCCGCGGCTCGATGGACCGGGTCGAGAAGGACTCGGCCGGACGCGCCTACGTCGTCGACTTCAAGACCGGCAAGCAGATACCCACCGACAAGTCGCTGCCCGAGCACAAGCAGCTCGCCGTCTACCAGCTCGCCGTCCGGGCCGGCGCCCTGAACGAGCTGCCCGGCTTCACCGCGCACCCGCCCGACACCGGCGGCGCCGAACTCGTCCACCTGCGCGAGCCCGCCGCCAAGGCCGCCCAGGACACCCCCAAGGTGCAGCGCCAGGAGCCGCCCCAGGGCGAGCCCTGGATCGAGAACCTGCTCGCCGAGGCCGCCGGGAAGGTCCTCGCCGAGCGCTTCGTCCCGCAGACCGGCGGCGGCTGCGACCGCTGCTCCTTCCGCCGCAGCTGCTCCGCCCAGCGCGACGGCACCCAGCTGGTCGAGTAGCCGGTCGGGTAGCCGGTCGTAGCGCACCCGGGCACCGGCGAGGCGAAGCTTGTCCGTCGCTCCGGTTACGGTTGCGGGGTGACCGCCGTGCTCAGCCATCCCGACCAGCTCAAGGAGCTGCTGGGGATCCCGTTCAACCGGGAACAGATGGCGGCCATCGCGGCTCCCCTCGAACCGGCCGTGATCGTGGCCGGCGCCGGCTCCGGCAAGACCACGGTGATGGCCGCCCGGGTGGTCTGGCTGGTCGGCTCCGGCGCCGTACGGCCCGAGGAGGTGCTCGGCCTCACCTTCACCAACAAGGCCGCCGCCGAACTCTCCGAACGGGTCCGCGCCTCGCTGCGTCTCGGCGCGCTGGGGGCACCCCCGGCCGGAGGCTGGGGGAGCGTCGCCGACCGGGACGCCGCCGAGCCGCTCGGCGACCCGGAGATCTCCACCTACCACGCCTTCGCCGGCCGCCTGCTCAAGGAACACGGCCTGCGGATCGGCGTCGAACCGGACGTCCGGCTGCTCGCCGACGCCACCCGCTTCCAGCTCGCCGCCAAGGTGCTGCGCACCGCCCGCGGCCCCTTCCCCGCGCTCACCGGCACCTTCGCCAACCTGGTCGCCGACCTCACCGCACTGGACGGCGAACTCGCCGAGCACCTGGTCGAACCGCAGACCCTGCGCGAGTACGACGAGCGGCTGCTGGACACCCTCGCCACCGTCAAGCTGACCAACGACGACCTGCGGACCGTCCCGGCCACCGCCCGGGCCCGGCTGGAGCTGCTGCGCCTGGTCGAGGACTACCGGCGCCGCAAGCGCTCCGCCGGGCTGATGGACTTCGGCGACCAGATCGCCGCCGCCGCCCGCCTCGCCCAGCAGCGCCCCGAGGTCGGCGAGCTGCTGCGCGGCCAGTTCAAGGTGGTGCTGCTGGACGAGTACCAGGACACCTCCGTCGCCCAGCGGCTGATGCTCGCCGGCCTGTTCGGCGCCGGCCCCGCCACCTCCCCCACGGGCGCCGGCAGCGGCCACCCGGTGACCGCCGTCGGCGACCCCTGCCAGGCGATCTACGGCTGGCGCGGCGCCTCGGTGGCCAACCTCGACGACTTCCCCCGGCACTTCCCGAAGGCCGACGGCCGCCCCGCCGACCGCTACGCGCTCAGCGAGAACCGCCGCAGCGGCGGCCGGCTGCTCGCCTTCGCCAACGAACTCGCCGCCCCGCTGCGGGAGATGCACGAGGGCGTCGAGGCGCTGCGCCCCGCCCCCGGCGCCGAGCGGGACGGCTTCGTGCGCGCGGCGCTGCTGCCCACCCACGCCGAGGAGATCGACTGGCTGGCCGACTCCGTCGCCCACCTGGTGCGCACCGGCACCGCGCCCGGCCGGATCGCCGTGCTGTGCCGCGGCGGCGCGGCCTTCCCGGACATCCACGCCGCGCTGGTCGCCCGGGAGGTGCCGGTCGAGGTGGTCGGTCTCGGCGGGCTGCTGCAGCTGCCCGAGGTGGCCGACCTGGCCGCGGTCTGCGAGGTCCTGCAGGACCCGACCGCGAACGCCGCGCTGGTGCGCCTGCTGATCGGCCCGCGCTGGCGGATCGGCCCGCGCGACCTCGCCCTGCTCGGCCGCCGGGCCGCCGACCTGGTGCGCACCGACCGGCCCGAGGGCGTCGAGGCGCTGGCCGCCGCTGTCGCCGAGGCCGACCCGACCGAGGTGGTCTCGCTGGCCGACGCGGTGGAGACCTTCCTGGAGGCCGATCAGCCCGACGAGCTGCCGTTCTCCGCCGAGGCGCGGGTGCGCTTCGCCCGGCTCGCCGTCGAGCTGCGCGACCTGCGCCGCTCGCTCGCCGACCCGCTGATGGACGTGCTGCACCGGGTGCTGTCCGTCACCGGCCTGGAGGTCGAACTCGCCGCCTCCCCGCAGGCCCTGGCCGCCCGGCGGCGGGAGACCCTGCACGCCTTCCTGGACGTCGCCGCCTCCTTCGCCGACCTCGACGGCGACCCGGGCCTCGCCGCCTTCCTCGGCTTCCTGCGCGCCGCCCAGGAGTACGACCGCGGCCTGGACAGCAGCCTGCCCGGCGGCGAGGACACCGTGAAGGTGCTCACCGCCCACAAGTCCAAGGGCCTGGAGTGGGACGTCGTCGCCGTCCCCGGGCTGGTACGGGGCGCATTCCCGTCATCGAGCCCGCGCGAACGCTGGACGAGCACCAAGCGGGTGCTTCCGCACGCCCTGCGCGGCGACGCCGAAACCCTGCCCGACGTGCGCGGCGGCTGGACCGGGAAGTCGATGACGGCGTTCCGCAAGGAGCTCGCCGAGCACTCCGCCGTCGAGGAACTGCGCCTGGGCTACGTGGCGTTCACCCGGCCCCGGTCGCTGCTGCTGGCCTCCGGGCACTGGTGGGGGCCGAGCCAGAAGACCGTCCGCGGCCCGTCCGCCTTCCTGGAACAGCTGCGCGAGCACTGCGAACGGCCCGGCGCCGGCGAGGTCGAGCGCTGGGCCGAGCAGCCGGAGAAGGGCGCCGAGAACCCGGCGCTCGCCACCCCCGTCGAACGCCCCTGGCCGCTGCCGCTGGACCCGGCCGCCCAGCACGCCCGCCGCCGGGTCGCCGAAGTGGTGCGCTCGCGCGTGGCCGGGGCGGTGACCCGCCCGTCCGCCTCCGGGCCCCAGGACCCGGCGCCGGAGGAGCTGGCCCCCGAGGACCAGCGCCAGGTCGCCTCCTGGGACCGCGATCTGACCGCGCTGCTGGGCGAGTTGGAGCGCTCCCGGCGCACCGCCCGGGACGTGCCGCTGCCTGCCGCGCTGTCCGCCACCCAGCTGATGCGCCTGGCCGCCGACCCGGACGGCTTCGCGCACGAGCTGGCCCGCCCGATGCCGCGCCCGCCGCAGCCGGCGGCCCGGCGGGGCACCCGCTTCCACGCCTGGGTGCAGTCCCGGATCGAGCCGCTGCTGCTGGTCGAGCCCGGTGCGCTGCCCGGCGCCGACGACGACGGCATCGAGGACGAGCAGGACCTGGAGCGGCTCAAGGAGGCGTTCCTGCGCACCCCGTACGCGCAGCGCAAGCCCCACCGGGTGGAGGCGCCGTTCCAGCTGGTGCTGGCGGGCCGGGTGGTGCGGGGCCGGATCGACGCCGTCTACCGGGAAGATGACGGGTTGTCGGAATCCGGTGGTGCGTCACGCTACGAAGTGGTGGACTGGAAGACCCACCGGGAGGAGACCGCCGACCCGTTGCAGCTCGCGGTCTACCGGCTGGCCTGGGCCGAGCGCGCGGGCGTCGATCCCGAGCGGGTCACGGCTTCGTTCCTGTACGTCCGCAGTGGCCGGATCGTCCGTCCGGCAGGACTTCCCGACCGAAAAGAGTTGGAACGGCTCCTGATCGGGAACAGTGACTATTGAGTCACGTAGAGCATCCAAGTCATCACGCCAGTGCCCGAAACCTGTGCGTCGTGCACGTTTCGCGCCTATTGTGGGGTCGGTAACCGGTCAACCCCCGTGCTCCGGCCGCCAGCGAGGCCCGTATTCCCTGACCCTCAGTCATCACCGCAGGTGCCCCCGGGCATCGGCGTCTTCTGCTGGAGAGACCGAAGTTGAGCGCGACCGGATGGATCAGAGAGCGGTTCGCCGGGCCGACACCGGGGCCCGCTCCGGGCGCGACCGGCACCTGGCCGAGGACGGCGCTGTCGCTGCCGTTCATCGGCATGGTGCTGATCGTCGCCCTCGACTACCTCAGCGGCACCGAGGTGACGGTCGAACCGGCCCTCACCGCCGTGCCCGCGCTGGCCGCCGTGGTCAGCCGCCGAACCTGGTACCCGCTCGCCATCGGTCTGGGCACCGAGGCGGCGGCCTTCCTGATGGCCTTCCGCGGCGACACGCTCGGTGAGTCCGTGCACGCCGCCAGCGTCTTCGCGATCCTGCTCGTCGCCGCGATCGGCTGGGTCAGCGCCACCCTGAGGCTGCGCCAGGAGCAGGCGCTCGCCGACGCCCAGCTGGTCGCCTCGATCGCCCGCCGGGTGCTGCTGCGGCCCGTCCCCGAGCGGGTCGGCACCGTCCGGGCCGCCGTCCACTACGAGGCCGCCGCCGCACACGCCCGGATCGGCGGCGACCTCTACGAGGTGGTCAACACCCGGCACGGGGTGCGGGCCGTGGTCGGTGACGTCCGCGGCAAGGGCCTCGGCGCGGTGGAGACCGCCGCCGCCGTGCTCGGCGCGTTCCGCGAAGCCGCCCACCAGGAGGCGGCCCTGGACCGGGTGGCCGGCTGGCTGGCCGTCAGCCTCGACCGCGCCCTGCACGAGAACGACCACCCCGGCGTGGAGGAGGAGTTCGTCACCCTGGTGCTGATCGGCGTCGGGCCCGACGGCGCCGCGGAGATCGTCAACTGCGGCCACCCCGCCCCGCTGCTGCTGCGCGGCGGCGAGGTCAGCGCGCTCGAACTCGCCGAGACCGTACCGCCCCTGGGCGTCCTCGACCCGGCCGACGTCCGCCCGCCGGTGCACCGGCTGCTGCTCCAGGGCGACGACCGGGTGCTGCTGTTCACCGACGGGGTGATCGAGGCCCGCGACCGCGCGGGCGTCTTCTACCCGCTCGCCGAACGCTTCCCGCGCTGCGCCGACGGCCGCCCGGCCGACGTCCTGCGGCGCCTGCACGAGGACGTGGTGCGCCACGTCGGGCGCCAGCTCGGCGACGACGCGGCCATGCTGCTGCTCCAGTTCGACCCCCCGTCCGCGCTCGGGCCGGCGGTGCCCAGGGCCGCCGCCACCGCCGTCCAACTCCCCCAGCAGGCCGGGATCCTGACGCACCAGTAGGGGTCGGCCCCGTCCTACAGCGACACCTCGACCAGCAGCGGGCGGTGGTCCGACACCGCCGCCCGCGGCGCCGCCGCCGGGCCGACCGCCGCGCGCGGCACCCCGATCGCCAGCACGTGGTCGAACTGCACCGCCGGCCGGTGCGAGGGGTAGGTCGGCGTACGCGCCAGGTCGTACCAGCCCTGCAGGCGCGGCCGTGGCTCGCGCACCCGGCGCCGGCGCGGCTCGGCCACCGAGGGCCGGGCCCGCCGGGCCGCCCGCAGCTCCCGCACCCGGGCCCGCGGCGCGGTGCGCTCCAGCGCCGTCGCCCCGCCGAGCACCGTGCGCGGCACCGCGCCGACCAGGTTGAAGTCGCCCAGCACCAGGTACGGCTGGGGCAGGTCGGCGATCCAGCGCCGGATGCCGGCCAGCTGCGCCATGTTCCAGCCGGGGACGAAGGACAGGTGCGCCGCCACCACGGTGAACGGTCCGCGCTCGCCCTCCAGGACGGCCGCCAGCGCCGCCCGCGGCTCGTCCGGCACCGGGGTCAGGCCGCGCCGCCCGGCCACCCGCAGCGGCAGTCCGAACGGTGCCGGGGCGAACCGCCGGGCCCGCCAGTGCCGCACCGGAAGCCTCGTCAGCAGCGCCGTCCCGTAGGAGGGCGGGGCGCCGTCGCCCGCCTCGTCCGGCCCGTACACCCGTAGGGCGCCCGGCTCGGACGGCTCCCTGACCCATCCCGCCACCGGCGCCGGGCGGCCGTGCAGCGCGGCGGCGAAGCGCCAGTCCTTGGCGCCCATCGCCGCGGCCGCCACCGCCGCCTGGTCGGTGCCGCCGGAGCGCGCCTGGTACCGGTCCACCTCCTGGAGGGCCAGCACGTCGGCGTCCAGCGCGGCCACCGCCTCGGCCAACGGCCCGCCGGCGTCGGGCGGGTAGGGCCGCGGGCCGCCGTCCGGGGCGAGCGGCTGGCCGTGCAGGAGGTTGAAAGTGGCGATGCGCAACTGGCTCACACCGCACGACGGTACCCGCTCCCCGGGGCGGGCGGGCCCGGCTTGAGGCGCCGGGGCATACCGGGTATACATACTCGGTATGTCCATCCGTCACGGTCTGCTCGCCCTGCTCGACCAGGGCCCGCGCTACGGCTACCAGCTGCGCACCGAGTTCGAGGCGCGCACCGGCGCCACCTGGCCGCTCAACGTCGGGCAGGTCTACACCACGCTGTCGCGGCTGGAACGCGACGGACTGGTCGAGCCCGCGGGGGAGGACGACGAGGGCCACCAGTTCTACGCCGCCACCGACGCCGGCCGGGAGGAACTGCGCACCTGGTTCGACACCCCGGTGCCCAGGACAAACCCGCCGCGCGACGAACTGGCGATCAAGCTCGCCATGGCGGTGACCGTCCCCGGGGTGGACGTCTCCGCCGTCGTCCAGGGCCAGCGCCGGCACAGCATCAAGGCGCTCCAGGACTACACCCGGCTCAAGGGCCGCGCCCTCGCGGGCGAGACACGCCCGGGAGCGGTGCCCTCCGCCAGCAACGACCTGGCCTGGCTGCTCGTCCTCGACCAGCTCATCTTCCAGACCGAAGCGGAGATCCGCTGGCTCGACCACTGCGAGACCCGGCTCGCCCAGCAGGCCGAACTCCTGCAGACCCGCACCGCCGAGGCGGCCGACGACGGTGCCGCGCCCGCCAGGCGCGGCCGCCGCCGCCTGCGCACCTGAGCCCCCGCGGTACCCGAACCACCAGGCTCGGACCCGACTCCGAGCGCACACCCAGCACAAGGGGGGAATTCGTGTCCCACACCGAAGAGGCCCGGCAGACGCCGGTGCTCCACCTGGAGAACGTCACCCGCGTCCACGGCCAGGGAGCCGCCGAGGTCCAGGCCCTGCGCGGCGTCGACCTCAAGGTCCACCCCGGCGAGTTCGTCGCCGTCATGGGTCCCTCCGGCTCCGGCAAGTCGACCCTGCTCACCCTGGCCGGCGGCCTGGACACCCCCAGCAACGGCCGGGTCCTCGTCGAGGGCGTCGTTCTGGGCGAACTCAACCGCAAGAAGCTCGCCCAGGTCCGCCGCCGCTCCGTCGGCTACGTCTTCCAGGACTACAACCTGATCCCGGCGCTCACCGCCGCCGAGAACATCTCGCTGCCGCGCGAACTCGACGGGCTGTCCGC
Source organism: Kitasatospora sp. NPDC096204 (assembly GCF_044763205.1). Taxonomy (NCBI): domain Bacteria; kingdom Bacillati; phylum Actinomycetota; class Actinomycetes; order Kitasatosporales; family Streptomycetaceae; genus Kitasatospora; species Kitasatospora sp. NPDC096204. The sequence goes on along the minus strand of NZ_JBIWFT010000003.1, from coordinate 303,201 downwards.
CCGCGCCGCCCGCCGCGAGGCCCTCGCCGCCCTGGAGGAACTCGGCATCCCCGAACTCGCCGACCGCTTCCCCGACGACATGTCGGGCGGCCAGCAGCAGCGCGTCGCCATCGCCCGCGCCCTGATCGGCGACCGCCGCCTCGTCCTCGCCGACGAACCCACCGGCGCCCTCGACTCCACCACCGGCGAAGCCGTCCTCGCCGTCCTGCGCGCCCGCTGCGACGCCGGCGCCGCCGCCATGATGGTCACCCACGAGGCCCGGCACGCCGCCTGGGCCGACCGCGTCGTCTTCCTGCGCGACGGCCGGATGGTCGACGAGTCCACCAGCCAGGACGCCGCCAGCCTGCTCGTCAGCGCCGCCGGCAACAGCCTGAAGGTGGACGAGTGAAGCTCAGCGCCTGGCGGGTGGCCCTGCGCATAGCCCGCCGCGACGCCCTGCGCGCCAAGGGCCGCAGCGCCCTCGTCATCGCCATGGTCGCCCTGCCCGTCCTCGGCGTCACCGGCGCCGACGTGGTCTTCCGCAGCGCCGAACCCACACCCGTCGAACACGCCGTGCGGGTCATGGGCCAGGCCGCCGCCGAAGTGCACATGGTCGAACGCGGCTCCTCCATCCAGCAGGCCCCCGACCCCGAGCAGGGCTTCACGATCAAGGACCCCAAGGACGACACCAAGGGCGGCGCGGCCCCCACGTACACCCCCGCGCAGCAGCGCGCCCTCGACACCGCACCCGCCGAACTGGCCCGCCAGTTGATCCCGGGCGCCACCCTGGTGCCCGAGCTCAGCGGCCCGTACACCGCGGCGAGCAGCGCCGAGGGCCTGCTCAGCACCCGGGTCAGCGAGGCCGACCTGGCCGACCCGGTCTGGCGGGGCCGGATCGACCTGCTCGGCGGCCGGGCCCCCACCGCCGACACCGAGGTCGCCGTCACCCAGGACTTCCTCAAGCGCTCCGGACTCAAGATCGGGGACAGGACCGCCGTCCGCGGCCTGGAGTCCAGCCCCTTCACCATCACCGGCGTCTACGAGTACCCCGGCGAACTGCGGGCCACCGAAGTCACCGCCCGCCCCGGCACCGTGCTCCACAAGCTCCCCGAGGACCCCGACGACCCCGGCAAGGGAGACCCCACCCGCTGGCTGGTCAAACTCCCGGCCGGCGCCACCGTCGACTGGCAGAAGGTCAAGGAGCTCAACGAGTACGGCTTCCAGGTCACCTCGCGCGCCGTCCTGATCGACCCGCCGGCCCGCGGCGACGTCCCGTACTTCGTCCAGCAGAAGCAGTACGGCGGCGGCACCAGCTACTTCAACCGGACCGACGTCGTCATCCTCGCCACCGTCGCCGGCATGGCCCTGCTGGAGATCGTCCTCCTCGCGGGCCCCGCCTTCGCCGTCGGCGCCCGGCGCTCCCGGCGCCAGCTCGGACTGCTCGCCGCCGCCGGCGGTGAACGCGCCAACGTCCGCGCGGTCGTGCTCGGCGGCGGCATCGTCCTCGGCATCACCGGCGCCGTGATCGGCCTGGGCCTCGGCATCGGCCTGGTCGCCCTGCTGCAGACCACCGCCGAGGAGCGCTCCGGCAGGCGCTTCGCCCACTTCGCCCTGCCGCCGCTCGACCTGCTCGGCATCCTCCTCGTCGGACTCGTCACCGGCCTGCTGGCCGCCGTCGTGCCCGCCGTCCAGGCCTCCCGGCAGGACGTCGTCGCCGCGCTCACCGGCCGCGACACCCTCAAGCCGCCGAGCCCCAAGCTCGCCGTCTTCGGCCTGCTGATGGTCGCCGGTGGCGCCGCCCTCGCCCTGTTCGGCGCCACCGGCGGCATCGGCAACCGCAGCTTCGCCGTCCTCGGCGGCTCGGCCGTCGCCGAACTCGGCATGGTCGCCCTCGTGCCCTACCTCGTCGGCCTGTTCGGCCGGCTCGGCCGCTGGCTCAGCCTCGGCCCCCGGCTCGCCCTGCGCGACTCCGTGCGCCACCGCGGCCGCACCGCGCCCGCCGTCGCCGCCGTGATGGCCGCCGTCGCCGGCTCCGTCGCCGTCAGCGTCTACATGGCCAGCTTCGAGGAGCAGTACCGGCGCGAGTACGTCGCCTCCGGCCCGTCCGGAGCGGTCATCCTCGGCAGCGGCTGGCTGTCCGACGACAAGCTGCTGCCGCAGATGCGCGAGGCCGTCGAACGCAGCATCCCCGACCTCGGCCCGCGCGCCGACGTCCAGCGCGTCGAACCCAAGGCCGACTGCGGCGCCGGCAGCTACTGCGGCTACGTCAGCGTCGAGCTGCCCAAGGAGGACCGCTGCCCGCTCATGGACTCGGAGGAGACCCTCACCGACGCCGAGCGCGAGCGGATCCTCAGCGCCGACAAGCGCTGCCAGTCGAACCACCACTGGAGCAACCCGTACGGCCCGGTCACGGTCGGTGACGCCACCCTGCTGCGCAACCTCTACGGGATCACCGACCCGGCCGCCGGCCACGCCCTCGCGGGCGGCAAGGCCGTCGTCTTCGACGCCCGCTTCGTCAAGGACGGCAAGACGATCGTCCGGATCACCGGTCCGAACCCCACCCCGAACGACGGGAGCCGCCCGAGCAGGCCCACCCACACCGAGGTCGCGCTGGACGCCGTCCTCGCCCCCTCCTCCCCGGCCGCCCCGGACCAGGTCGTGGTCGGTCAGGACATCGTCACCCGACTCGGCCTCAGCACCCGGCCGGCCGGCTCGGTCTGGCTGCCCGCCGCCATGCCCACGGACGGCGCCCAGCAGAAGGCCGACGGCGCGCTGGCCAAGCTCAGCGACCACAACGTGCTCAAGATCGAACGCGGCTACGAGTCCCCGGCCGGACTGATCCAGTTCGGGCTGAACATCTTCGCGGCCGTCGTCGCCCTCGGCGCGGCCGGCATCGCCACCGGACTGGCCGCCGCCGACTCCCAGCGCGACCTGACCACCCTCGCCGCCGTCGGCGCCGAGCCCCGCATCCGGCGCTCGCTCTCCGGCTTCCAGTGCGGGGTGATCGCCGCCATGGGCACCCTGCTCGGCGTGGTCTGCGGCGTGGTGCCCGGCGTGGCGCTGCGCAAGGTCGAGGCCGCGGCGAGCAACTACCCGGGGATGAGCCCCGAGGAGCTTGCCAACAAGGCGGCCCTGGTCTTCCCGTGGCCCACCATCGCCGCCACCGTGCTGCTGCTGCCGGTGATCGCCGCCGCGCTCGCGGCCCTGATGACCCGCTCGCGGATCACCCTGCTGCGTCGCTCCGGCTGAGCCCCCGGGGCGCGAGCCCGCGCCCGCTCCCGTCACCCCCGTCCACGGCACCGCCGCGGCGGGGGTGACGGAGGTTCGGGGGTGACGGAGGTGCGGGGGTGACGGAGGTTACAGCCCCGACGGCGCCCGGCAGCCGGACGGTCGGGGCGGGCACCCGCACGGGCGAACTACAGTCGTCGGTATGACGAGAACCCCGGACAGCGTCGTCCGCTCCTACATCGATCAGCACCAGGCCGCCTTCCTCGCCGACCTCTTCGAGTGGCTGGCCGTCCCCTCGGTCTCCGCCGACCCGGAGCGGGCCGGCGACGTGCGGCGCTCGGCCGAGTGGCTGGCCGCCAAGCTGGGCGAGACCGGCTTCCCGGTGGCCGAGGTGTGGGAGACCGACGGACTGCCGGCGGTGTTCGCCGAGTGGCCCTCCGGGGACCCGTCCGCGCCGACCGTCCTGGTCTACGGACACCACGACGTCCAGCCCGCGGCCAAGGAGGACGGCTGGGAGACCGAGCCGTTCACCCCGACCGTGGTCGACGGCCGGCTGTACGCGCGCGGCGCCGCCGACGACAAGGGCCAGGTGTTCTTCCACACCCTGGGCGTGCGCGCCCACCTCGCCGCCACCGGCCGCACCGCGCCGGCCGTCAACCTCAAGCTGCTGATCGAGGGCGAGGAGGAGTCCGGCTCGCCGAACTTCGCCGACCTGGTCCGGCGCGAGGCCGCGCGGCTGGCCGCCGACGTGGTCGTCATCTCGGACACCGGGATGTGGTCCGCGACCACGCCGACCGTCTGCACCGGCATGCGCGGCCTGGCCGACGCCCAGATCGACCTGTACGGGCCGGACACCGACATCCACTCCGGCTCCTTCGGCGGCGCCGTCCCCAACCCGGCCCAGGTCGCCGCGGAGCTGGCCGCCGCCCTGCACGACACCGACCGCAAGGTCGCGATCCCGGGCTTCTACGACGGCGTCGTCGAGCTGACCGAGACCGAGCGCGAACTGTTCGCCGAGCTGCCCTTCGACGAGGAGCAGTGGCTGAGGGTCGCCAAGTCGTACGGCACCCGCGGCGAGGCCGGCTACTCCACCCTGGAGCGGATCTGGGCCCGCCCGACCGCCGAGGTCAACGGCATCTGGGGCGGCTACACCGGCCCCGGCGGCAAGACCATCGTCCCCGCCTCGGCGCACCTCAAGCTGTCCTTCCGGCTGGTCGCCGGACAGGAGGTGGAGAAGGTCCGCGAGGCGGTGCGGGCCTGGGTGGCCGCGCAGGTGCCCGAGGGCATCCGCCACGAGCTGGTCTTCCCCGGCGCGACCCGGCCCTGCCTGACCCCGCTCGACCACCCGGCGCTGCAGTCCACCGTCCGCGCGATGGGACGGGCCTTCGGGCAGAAGATCCTCTTCACCCGCGAGGGCGGCTCCGGCCCCGCCGCCGACCTCCAGGACGTGCTGGGCGCGCCGGTGCTGTTCCTCGGCATCTCGGTGCCCTCGGACGGCTGGCACTCGGTCAACGAGAAGGTCGAGCTGGACCTGCTGGCCAAGGGCGTGGAGACCGCCGCGTACCTCTGGGGCGACCTGGCCGAGAACTTCCGGCCGGGGGCATGATCCCCATCGCGCGCACCGGGGGCGTGACCTCCGCAGCGCGCGCCGAGGGCGTGCGCACCACCGCGCGCACCGGGGGGACGGCCCCTGGTGCGCGCACCGAGGCAGCCAGATCACTCATCCGGATGATTCACCACGTGGGGATGGAACAGACGTGAGCACCGTGCCTGAGACCGAGCGCCCGCTGCACCTGGCACTGGCCCGGTCCGGGGTGGAGCGGGCGGCCGAGCACCGTTTCGACGAGCCCTGGCTGGCGGCCGCCTGGAGCCACCCGAGCACCCGGGTCCTGCCGATCGCCGGCGGCGAGGCGTTCGTGGTCGACACCGCGCAGGGCACCGAACTCGTGCTGCTGCCCTCCTTCGAGGCGCCGCAGACCGGCGACCGGTACTTCCTCGGCACCGACGAGGACGGCGTCTCGTACTTCGCGCTGGCCGGCGAGAGCCTGCCCGGGCGCCTGGACGGCGACGCCCGCCCGGCCGGGCTGCGCGAGGTCGGCGGGCTGCTGTCCGACCGGGACGCCGGGCTGCTGGTGCACGCCGTGGCGCTGGAGCACTGGCACCGGCTGCACAGCTTCTGTTCGCGCTGCGGGCACCCGACCGAGAAGGCCGGCGCCGGGCACGTGCGGCGCTGCACCTCCTGCGCGGCCGAGCACTACCCGCGCACCGACCCGGCGGTGATCATGGTGATCACCGACGAGCAGGACCGCTGCCTGCTCGGCCGTCAGGCGCTGTGGCCGGAGGGCCGCTGGTCGACGCTGGCCGGCTTCGTCGAGCCGGGGGAGTCGATCGAGCAGGCGGTGGCCCGCGAGGTGCACGAGGAGGCGGGCGTCCGGGTCGGCGAGGTGCGCTACGTCGCCAGCCAGCCCTGGCCGTTCCCGTCCAGCCTGATGCTCGGCTTCCTGGGCAAGGCGCTGCCCGGCGGCACCGAGATCACCGTGGACGGCGAGGAGCTGGCCGAGGCGCGCTGGTTCTCCCGCGAGGAGCTGCGGGCCGGGATGGAGGCGGGGGAGATCCTGCCGCCGTCGGGCATCTCGATCGCCCGGCACCTGGTCGAGCTCTGGTACGGGGAGCCGCTGCCGTCGGCGGCGCGCTGGTAGTCCCGTAGGACGCGTCCGCGGTTCCGCTGGTTCCGCCGGTTCCGCCGGTTCCGTGGGAAAGGGCGCCGGCGCGAAAGGGACGCACGAAAGGGGGGCGCGTGGACAATTCCATGCGCCCCCATTTTTCTCTCCAATCCCGTCCCGCATTCACCACGACCAGCTGTTCGTATCCGGACGGGCCAGTTCTGCTACTGGGAGGGGGTCGTGCGGGCCCGTTGTCAACCCGCTCGGACGATATTGCCGGAAACCACTGAAACCGGCTCGCCCGGCTCGCTACATTCACGAGGGTGACAATCCCCCGGGGCACCGCCCAATCCCCCAAATACCAGCGCCTCGCCGCCGACCTGCGCCGCCGGATCGCCGAAGGCGAGTTCACCGCCGACGCCGCCCTGCCGGTCGAGAGCGAACTGGAGCGCCAGTACGGCGTCGCCCGCAACACCGTCCGGCTCGCCGTCGACGTCCTGGTCAACGAGGGCCGCCTGGTCCGCCTCCAGGGCAAGGGCACCTACCTGCGCGAACACCCCGTCCTGGACCACCGCGCCTACGGGCCCAGCCCGACCCCCGCACCGCGCGACTGCCTCGCCGCGCCCTCCGCCGTCTACCTCGGCGAAGCCGCCGAAGCCGGACGGGAACTCGGCACCGACTTCGAGATGATGATCGTCCGGGCCCGGGTGGACATCGCCGAACGCCTCGGACTGCGCCCCGGCGAGGCCATCGTGGTCCGCCGCCAGCTGCGGCTGCTCGACCGCGAGCCGTACTCCATCGAGGAGAGCCACTACCGGGCCGGCCTCGCCGCCGGCACCCCGCTGATGGAACCCGACCCCGTCGAGGGCGGCGACGAGGCGGTGCTCGCCGTCCTCGGGCGCACCGAGATCGGCGCCGTGGACCACCTGGTCGCACGGATGCCGGGCCCCGAGGAGGCCCAGTGGTTCCAGGGCGGCCCCGGCGTGCCGCTGCTGGTGCAGACCCGCGTCACCTACGACCGGCGCGGGCCCGTACGGGTCATCGAGACCCGCTACTCGGCCGACCGCAGCCGGCTCGTCTACGGCGTCGGCGACCTCGGCGCCCGCACCACCCTGCCCGCCCCCGCCACGCCCGTCGACCCGGCCAGGGCCGACGCGCAGTGACGCGCGCCGGCCCCGGCGACCCCGCCCCCGGCCCCCTCCCGGCCGGGATCGGGGGCCGGCCCCGGCCGGGCCGGCGGGTTCGGGACCGCGGGACTCAGGCCGCCAGGGCCTTCTTGACCTGCAGCAGGCTCGGGTTCGTCATCACGACCCGCTCGCCGCCGCCGGCCGGCGTCACCAGCACCGTCGGAACGGTCTGGTTGCCGTTGTTCACCGACTCGACGAAGGACGCCGACGCCGGGTCGTCCTCGATGTTGATCTCGGTGTAGCCGATGCCTTCACGGTCCAGCTGGCTCTTGAGTCGGTTGCAGTACCCACACCAGGTCGTGCTGTACATCGTCACGGTGCCGGACATCGAGGGGGCTCCTTCGAAAGAGAGGTGCGAACGGTCTCCGGAGGGAACGTCCACCGGACGGCGGGCATTCCGGCACGCCGTCGACCGCCGCGCGGAGCGATCATCCTGCGATCGCACCGGCCCTGTGGACAACTCCGTCCGCAATGTCCCCCCGGGCTGAGAGGATGGAACGCATGCAGGAAGACCTCTTGAGCGGCAGCCCCTACGACGGCCCCCACGGCTCCGCCTGGGCCGACCCCGGCGCCGCCACGGGCCCGGACGCCGTGCTCGCCGGGCTCGACCCCGAGCAGCGCGCCGTCGCCACCGCCCTGCACGGCCCCGTCTGCGTCCTGGCCGGCGCAGGCACCGGCAAGACCCGCGCCATCACCCACCGGATCGCCTACGGCGTGCGCAGCGGCGTCTACCACCCCCAACAGGTCCTCGCCGTCACCTTCACCGCCCGCGCCGCCGGCGAGATGCGCGGCCGCCTGCGCCAGCTCGGCGCCGACGGCGTCCAGGCCCGCACCTTCCACGCCGCCGCCCTGCGCCAGCTCCAGTACTTCTGGCCGCGCGCCGTCGGCGGCCCCGTCCCCCAACTCCTGGAACGCAAGGTCCAACTCGTCGCCGAAGCCGCCGGCCGCTGCGGCCTGCGCGTCCAGCGCACCGAACTGCGCGACCTCACCGCCGAGATCGAATGGGCCAAGGTCACCCAGATCGCCCCCGAGGACTACCCCTCCGCCGTCGCCAAGTCCGGCCGCGACGCCCCCCGTGACCCGGCCGAGACCGCCCAGGTCTACCGCGTCTACGAGGAGACCAAGAGCCGCCGCGGCAACATCGACTTCGAGGACGTCCTGCTGCTCACGGCCGCCATCCTGGAGGACCGCCCGGACATCGCCGACCAGGTCCGCTCCCAGTACCGGCACTTCACCGTCGACGAGTACCAGGACGTCTCCCCGCTCCAGCAGCGCCTGCTCGACCAGTGGACCGGCCCCGACGGCGGCGCCAGCCTCTGCGTCGTCGGCGACGCCAGCCAGACCATCTACTCCTTCACCGGCGCCACCCCCGACTACCTCCTCAACTTCCGCAGCCGCCACCCCGGGGCGACGGTGGTCAAGCTCGTCCGCGACTACCGCTCCACCCCCCAGGTCGTCCACCTCGCCAACGGACTGCTCGCCCAGGCCCGCGGCGAGGCCGCCCGGCACCGCCTGGAACTCGTCTCCCAGCGCGAGGCCGGCCCCGAACCCGTCTACACCGAGTACGAGGACGAGCCCACCGAGGCCGAGACCACCGCCCGCCGGATCAAGGACCTGCTCGCCACCGGCGTGCGCGCCAGCGAGATCGCCGTGCTGTTCCGCACCAACGGCCAGTCCGAGGTCTACGAACAGGCCCTCGCCGACCTCGGCGTCCCCTACCAGCTCAAGGGCGCGGAACGCTTCTTCGAACGCCCCGAGGTCCGGGACGCCGGAGTCCTGCTGCGCGGCGCCGCCCGCGCCGCCTCCGACCCCCTCACCGACGGCGCCCCCGACCTGGCCGGCCAGGTCCGCGCGGTCCTCGCCACCCGGGGCTTCACCGCCGAGCCGCCGGCCGGCTCAGGCGCCGTCCGGGACCGCTGGGAGTCGCTGGCCGCCCTCGTCCGACTGGCCGAGGAGTTCGAACGCACCCGCACCGCGGCCGGCCAGGACACCGACCTCGCCGCCTACGTCGCCGAACTGGACGCCCGCGCCGCGGCCCAGCACGCCCCCGCCGTCGAGGGCGTCACGCTCGCCTCGCTGCACGCCGCCAAGGGCCTCGAATGGGACGCCGTCTTCCTGGTCGGCCTCACCGAGGGCACCCTGCCGATCATCTACGCCAAGACCGACGAACAGGTCGAGGAGGAACGCCGCCTCCTCTACGTCGGCGTCACCCGCGCCCGCAAGCACCTCACCCTCTCCTGGGCGCTCTCCCGCTCCCCGGGCGGGCGAGCCAGCCGTAAGCCCAGCCGCTTCCTGGACGGGCTGCGCCCCGGCTCCGCCGCCCCCGGCACGCGCACCGGCGCACGCGGCGGGCGAGGGGGCGTCGAGCCCGGCGAGCGCTCCGCCGCTCGGCGGGTCCGCGGACCGGTCAAGTGCCGGGTCTGCGACAAGGTGCTCACCGAGGCCGTCGAACGCAAGCTGCGCCGCTGCGAGAGCTGCCCGTCCACGATGGACGAGGGGCTCTACGAACGGCTGCGCGAGTGGCGGGCCCGGCAGGCGAAGAAGCAGGGCGCGCCGGCCTACGTGGTGTTCACCGACGCCACGCTGATGGCGATCGCCGAGGACGTGCCCGCCGGTCGCGGGGAACTGGCGGCCATCTCCGGGGTCGGCGCCATGAAGCTGGACAAGTACGGGGCGGCCGTGCTCTCGTTGTGTGCGGGGGAGGAGCCCGAGGAGGATCCGGACGACGTCGAGGACGGCAGTCCGGCCGATCCGGCCTGAGTCGGTACGGGCGCGGTCCACGGGGCCGCTTCGAGGGCTTCGCAACCCGTCGTGTGTCGTGCCGAAGAACTCGCGTGAAAAATAGTTTGCGCCGCGTACCGGGAGCGCAATAGCCTGCCGGAGCGGTCAAGGGGACGCGGTCGCACGGGGTGAAACCTGTGCCGATGCCCCTCGCCCGAGAGCTTCACAACGCTTTACTGAGCTTCACCGAGACAGACATCCGAACATTCGGAGCCAGGGAGACCAGGCTCCGCGAGACGCCGAGAGGAGGCGAAGACAGTGGGAAACATCATGATCACCAAAATGACTGGCCAGACCGTTGTCGCTGCCTCCCTGCGTGCCGCCCGCCTGCGGGCGTTCGCCGAGCTCGGTGAAACCGGTCTGGGTCTCGACACCACCGGTGTCCTCGCCGTCCCCGCTGTCAGTGGTCTTGGACACACTGATCTGTGCCTCACGGGCAGCAGGAGCGTCGACGGGACCTTTGTCGAGACCGGTCTGTCCCGTGACTGGGCGTCGTTCGGCACGTCGTGCTCCCTGCGCGACGAGCGACCGACCCAGGCACCGAAGGCGGCTGTAGCCGCCGCCATGCATGGCGGCTATGCGCAGGTCATCGGTGCCGGAAACACCCAGAAGCAGAACGAGCAGCAGATTAACCAGGCCACGGTCGCCCCCATGGGCGCCAAGGCCGTCCGGATGTGGGCCTTCCGCGGCCCTGAACCCTGGAGAGAACGAACCTGAGCCAGCCTCAGGTCGGCACCTCCAGGGCCGCGGAACCCGTCACCACCGGGATCCGCGGCCCTTCTGTTTTGTCCGGTACGCAAGACCATCCAGGCCCTCCGGGGCCTCCGGCCCAGCACCACCAGTCACCTGGGTCGGAACCACTGAGAAAAGACGAGGAAGACGCCCACAGTGTCCACGGTCATCACGCCGCCCACCCCGTCCGTACCGCAGACAAGCCAGATCACCAAGGCCGACCAGGCCGACCCCCCGGAGGTTCCTTCCATGCAGCTCAGCTCGATCGAGCAGGCCGAGTCCCTCGGTCTCCCCATCCCCTGCCGCGCCTTCGACCCCGAGGTCTTCTTCGCCGAGACGCCGGCCGACGTCGAGTACGCGAAGTCCCTCTGCGGCACCTGCCCGGTGAAGGACGCCTGCCTGGCCGGCGCCCTGGAGCGGCGCGAGCCGTGGGGCGTCTGGGGTGGCGAGCTGTTCGTCCAGGGCGTCGTGGTGGCGCGCAAGCGTCCCCGTGGCCGTCCGCGCAAGACCGAGGTCATGGCGTGAACCCCGCCCACGAGGCCAGGGGTGTCCGCCGGGGAGAGCAGCCCCCGCTGGACAGCGCCCTCCGCCGATCCGTGCGGATCGCCGCCGCCAAGGCCGACGCCGCAGCCCGCATCCCGTTCCCGAGCAAGCACCACGAGCAGGACCACGACATGAACCCCGCCGCCGTCGATCCCACCGCCCGCGCCGAGCAGGCCACCGAACTGCAGACCCAGAACAGGATCCTCGAGATGCAACTCCTCCACGAATCCCTGGCCCGTGCCCATATGCAAGACAGGCGGCACGAGGCCGAGAACCAACGGCTCGTCAGCCGGGTCGTCCGGGCCCACAGGCTCAAGCAGCGGGCCGAGCGGGCTTCGATGCGCGCCCGCAAGGCGCTCGCCGTCGCGTTGATGTAGGGCCCCGGCCCGAGGGCCCGTCCGCCGCAGGCCCTCCCGGACTCCGGTCCACCCCCGTCGTGCCGCAGGCCGCTCCCCGTCGCCGGGGAGCGGCCTGCGGCCGTTGTCGCGGTGCCGGGTCAGTCCTTGCGGACCCGGGCCCGCTCGGCGTCCTCGTGGGCCGGACGGGCCTGCTGCGCGGGGCCGGTGAGCTTGCCGGGCTTGGCGAGGCTCCCGGGCTTCTCGTGGCTCCCGGGCGTCGCCGAGTTTCCGAGCTTCGCGGGGCCCGCCGACCGCTGGTGGGCGAACTCGGGCAACCACTCCAGCATCTCCGCGCGGAACGGCGCCTTGGCGCCCAGCTGGCAGAGCACCCCGATGGTGCTCAGCGTCACCCGGTGGATCAGCAGGTACGCCGGGGGCAGGTTCAGCTGCTTGCCCAGGTTGTAGGCGGGCGAACGCGGGTCGGCGATCCGGGCCGCCTGGGCGCGCATCCAGGTCCGGGTGAAGTGGAAGTTCTCCACCGCGGCCGGCTCGATGATCGGCAGCAGGTAGTCCAGCACCGCGTCCGGGTCCAGCCGGATCGAGGGCTTGACGAAGCCCTCCTCGCGCAGCATCCGGAGCACGCCCGCCGCGTCCCCGGCCAGCGCCATCCGCAGCGAGGCCCCGATCGGCGCGGGCAGCCCGCCGGGCAGCCGGTCCACGGTGCCGAAGTCCAGCACGCCCAGCCGCCAGCCCGACACCGGGCCGTCGTCCTTCAGCAGCCGGAAGTTGCCCGGGTGCGGGTCCGCGTGCAGCAGCCCCGTCCGGGACGGGCCCGCGAACAGGAACCGGGCCAGCAACTGCCCGGCGCGGTCGCGCTCCTCCTGGGTGCCGCCCGAGATCACCTCCGCCAGCGGGGTGCCGCCCATCCACTCCGTGACCAGCACCTGGTCGGCCTGAGCCACCACGCCCGGCACCACGATGTCCGGGTCGTCCGTGAACTCCTCGGCATGCCGGTGCTGGGCCTGCGCCTCCAGCTCGTAGTCCAGCTCCTCGGAGACGCGCTCGCGCAGCTCGGTGATCAGCGGCTTGACGTCCAGCCCGGGGATCAGCGGGCCCAGCAGCCAGGCCACCCGGCTCAGCTGCGAGAGGTCCGCGAGCAGTGCGTCACCCGCGCCCGGGTACTGCACCTTGACGGCGACCGTACGGCCGTCGTGCCAGACCGCCTTGTGCACCTGGCCGATCGAGGCGGCGGCCGCGGGGCGGTCGTCGAACTCCCGGAACAGCCCGCGCCAGTCCTCGCCGAGCCGCTGGGCGAGCGCGGTGTGCACCTTGGCGGCGGGCATCGGGGGAGCGGCGTCCTGGAGCTTGGTGAGCGCCGCCCGGTACGGCCCGGCGACCTCCTCGGGCAGCGCGGCCTCGAAGACGGACAGCACCTGCCCGAACTTCATCGCCCCGCCCTTGAGTTCGCCGAGGACCTTGAACAGCTGGTCGGCGGTGGCCTGTTGGAGCTCGGCGGTGACCACCTCGGCGGAGCGGCCTCCGATCCGCTTGCCCAGGCCGAGCGTGGCGCGACCGGCTATCCCCAGCGGCAGGGCGGCGAGCCGTGCCGTGCGGGTCACTGCCTTGCGCGGAAGATCGCTCACCCCGGGCCTCCAATCCCTGGCCGCCCGGTTCCGGGCGGCCGACCATCTCTACGCCATTGTGCCCGCTCCCTGTCGCCCGCCCCGCGGAATTCCGCGGGGCGGGGCGGGGAGTGGCTTCCCTTTGTGGGGAGTTGGGTGGCTTGGGGTGGTGGGGTGGGGGAGGGGGTGGTGGTTCTGCGCAGGAAGTCGGCTCGGCCGACTTCCTGCGCAGGGGTGTGATTGTCGCCTTTCCCCGGGGCCCCCTCCCCCCTCCCCCACCCCACCCACCCTCGCCACCTGCCCACCGCACCCGCACCCGCCACCCACTGCCCTGCGCCCACCACCCGCCCACCACCCGCCCGCCTCGTGCCCCGCGCGGTGGCTCCCTGTCCTCTGCCGGCCCGCGCCCTGCCCCGGGCAGGGCGCGGGCCGTGGGAGGCCTCGTGCCCGCCCCTGGGGGCGTCGACCCCGGCGAGGGGTTCGTCGGTACCGCGGGCTCACCTGACCGTCGGCTCGTACGGCCGGTGGGTGCCCGTGGTGCCGTGGGGAGGCCAGGGGCTGCCGAGCCGTGCAGCCGCCGGGCCTGCTCCCGTCAGACTCGTCCTCCTCCTTCCGCTCCTACTGCTCCTCCTCAGTTCCTCACCCCGGCGGCAGCGGCTGCCACAGGCAGCCGCAGTCCGGGTGCCCGCGCAGCCGCAGGCGCCGTGGCATGCCGTCCCGGGCCGACACCTCGCACCAGCCGTCCACGCTCGGTGGTCGACCGCCGTCCAGGAACACCTGGATGTGCAGTGCCGCCAGTCCGGCGACCGCCGTCGCCAGTGCCGTGTCGCAGGCCGGTGTCCGGGCCCGGCCGGGGCCGCCGTCGGCCAGCTGGGCCAGCACCCGCGGCCAGGCCGCGTCCTCGTCCTCCCGCCGCAGCACCAGGCAGTGCCCGCAGGCCGACATCCCGGGGATCACCAGTGGCCCGATGACGCCGAACTCCTCGACCACACCCACATAGAGGTGCGGCACCCCGGCCCGTAGCAGCAGCCGGGCCTCGTACGTCCCGCCCGCGAAGGCGGCGCTGCCGTCCCGGGGCGCGAGGACCACGAAGTCCGGTGGCGGGTCCCCGGGCCGCGGCCGGGGCACCGGCACCGGAGCCCGGCCCGCGGCGCGCTGCACCGCTTCCCGGGCCGCCGTCGCGCGCAGCCGTCCGACGTCCCCGGGCGGCAGCCCGGCGGGGGAGCAGTCGCCGGGCTTGACCCGGCCGCCGTCCGCGACCGTGACCGTGCCGGTGCCGCCCGCGGCGAGCACCGCCGCCACGGCGGCGCCGACCCGGCCCGCGCCGCGGACCTCGATCCGTGCGTCGGCTCGGCGGCCCAGGACCGCCGGTGCGGCGCCCGGGCCGGAGTGGACCAGGGAGAGCGAGGCGAGGTCAGGGCCGAGCAGGTCCCGCTGCTGCTGGGGGAAGCGGGCCAGTGCGCGGTCGCCGGCCTCCGCGTCGTCGAGCAGGCCGGTCTCCTCCAGGTCGGCGAGCAGGGCGTCGGCCGGTTCGCGGCCGAGCCCGATGCGTTCGCCCTCGTTCAGGAGCTCCGGTCGGTCGCGCGTCCCGTCGAGCAGCGCGAGGAAGTCGCAGAGGGTCTTGTCGGCGTTGCCGAGCACCCCGGCGAACCGGGTGACGGTGCCGAACTGCAGGGTCTCCGAGTCCCGCCAGCTGCGGGACAGCGCGGGTTTGAGGGCGAGGCGCACGACGATCTCCCTTCCGATCGTTTCCGGACGGCTGACGGCAGCTTGCCCCATCGCGTGGATGTCGTGCGGAAGGTTATCCACAGGACCGCGCGTATGATCGGGCCATCCGTTCGCACGCCCTGTGGATAACGTGGCATCCCCTCGGGCGTCGCTTTCCGGACACCCTCCGTCGGCTTTTCGTTCGCGATCGCTCCATGAAAGATTCCGGCCGGGGCAGCGGACTTCTGTCAGGGGTTCCGGGTAACGTCGTGTGCCATGGCAGCCGAGCGGGACTCCCATCCACCGGCGTCGCGTCGGCGTGCCCGTGCAGCGTCAGGGTCGCAGGTCGCGGAGCCGAACACGCGCGGGCGCCCGGACCAGCGGCAGCAGCAAAGACCGGCCCCGTCGCAGCCGCCGCCCGCCGCTGCCGCGGCCCCCGAGGCGCAGGACCGGAGCCGGGTCGAGGTGCGCCGCAGCGCCCGCCGCAGCCGTACCGTCTCCGCCTACCGCGAGGGCGACCGCACCGTCGTGCTGATCCCGGCCCGGATGTCGCACGCCGAGGAGCAGCGCTGGGTCACGCAGATGCTGGAGAAGCTCGCCGCCCAGGAGTCCCGGCGGATTCCCGGGGACGAGGGCCTGATGGCCAGGGCCCGTGAGCTGTCGGCTTCCTACCTGGGCGATCGGGCCCGGCCGAGCCAGGTCCGCTGGGTCACCAACCAGAATTCCCGCTGGGGTTCCTGCACCCCGAGCGAGGGGACGATCCGCCTCTCGCACCGTCTCCAGGGCATGCCGGAGTACGTGCTGGACTACGTGCTGTTGCACGAGCTGGCGCACCTGCTGGTGCCGGACCACGGCCCGGCGTTCTGGGCCCTGTTGGAGTCCTATCCGCGGACCGAGCGGGCCCGCGGCTATCTGGAGGGTGTGGTCTCCGCCGCCCGGCTGCCGCACATCCCGGGTGCTCGGCACGCGGCCCCGGACCCGACCGGGCCGGATCCGGCCACGTCCTCCTGCGGCTGAGGGTGAGCGGGGGCGGTGCGGGCGGGGTCGGGGCGGCAGGAGCGGTGGGGCGCGGTCGGTTTGACCGGAGGAGCGACGGAAGGGGGCGCGGGCCAATAGGCTCCGCGCCCCCTTCGGGTGTCACGCCTCAGCCGGTCAGCTGCCGTGCCCGGGCGACCAGGTCGCGCACCGAGTGGTCGGTGAGCTCCGGCAGCCGGTCGTAGTCGAACCAGCGCAGGTCCAGCGACTCCTCGCTGATCAGCGCCTGAGCGCCGGCCGGGGCCAGCGCGATGTACTGGACGTCCAGGTGGGTGTTCTCCGGCCGGTCCTTGCCGGTGCAGCGCACCAGGTGCCGGTCCAGCTTCGCCGGTACCGGGGCACCGTCGCTCTCCAGCAGCACCAGGTCGGGGATGCCGGACTCCTCGACGGCCTCGCGCAGCGCGGCCGAGGCGAGGTCGGGGTCGCCGGGCTCGCAGTGCCCGCCCATCTGGAGCCACATGCCGACCTTGGGGTGCAGCGTGAGCAGCACCCGCCCGGCGGCCGGGTCGACGACCGCCGCGCTCGCGGTGATGTGCGCGGGCAGGCAGGAGCGGTACAGGCCGTCGGGCCGCGCCGCGAGGTGCTCCAGGTAGTCGAGCCGCAGCCGCTCCTGGTCCTGGTCGGCGGGCCGCCACCCGGTCAGCGTGCGGACGGCGTCCGCGTGCAGGGTGGTGGCGGGCGTCTCGGTGTCCGTCATGCGGTGGGCTCGCCCTTTCCGTCGGTGCCGTCCTCGTCGGTCTTCGGCTGCTCGTCCTTCTTGGTGAGGTCGGGCTTGCCGGCCGCGGCCTCGCCGAGCAGCTTGTCGAGCGCGTCGAAGTCGATGCCGCCCTCCAGATCGTCGGCGGAGCCCCGGTGCACGAAGGCGTCCGGGTCGTCCAGGTCGGCGGCGGTGGGCAGCATGTCCGGGTGCTGCCAAAGCGCGTCGCGGCCCTCGACGCCGCGGGCGTCGGCGAGCAGCGCCCAGAGCCGGGAGGCGTCGCGCAGCCGGCGCGGGCGCAGCTCCAGGCCGACCAGGGTGGCGAAGGTCTGCTCGGCGGGCCCGCCGGCGGCGCGGCGGCGGCGGACGGTCTCGCGCAGCGCGCCGGACTGCGGCAGGTGCGGTTCGGCGGCGGCGTGCACGACGGCGTCGACCCAGCCCTCGACCAGCGCGAGCGCGGTCTCCAGGCGGGCGAGCGCGGCCTTCTGTTCGGGGGTGTCCTCGGGCTGGAGCAGGCCGCCGGCCAAGGCCTCCTGGAGCGCCTCCGGGTTGCTCGGGTCGAGCTGGCCGACCAGTTCCTCCATCCGGGAGGTGTCCACCTTGATGCCGCGGGCGTAGGCCTCGACGGCGCCCAGCAGGTGGGCGCGCAGCCACGGCACGTGGGCGAAGAGCCGCTGGTGGGCGGCCTCGCGCAGGGCGAGGTAGAGCCGGACCTCGTCGGCGGGCACGTTCAGGCCCTCGCCGAACTCGGCGACGTTCTGGGGCAGCAGCGCGGCCTTGCCGGCCGGGGCGAGCGGCAGGCCGACATCGGTGGAGCCGACCACCTCGCCGGCGAGCGCGCCGAGCGCCTGGCCGATCTGGGTGCCGAACATGGCGCCGCCCATCGAGCGCATCACGCCCATCAGGGGGCCGGCCATGGCCTGCATCTCCTCGGGCAGGACGCCGCCCATGGCGTTGCCGACGCGCTCGGCGACCGGGTCCACCAGGTCCTTCCAGACCGGGAGGGTGGCCTCGATCCACTCGGCGCGGCTCCAGGCGACGGCGGTGCCGGCGCCGGAGGGGAACTCGGTGGAGCCGTCGAGCCACAGGTCGGCCAGGCGGACGGCCTCGGCGACGGCGGAGCGTTCGGCGTCGCTGACCGAGCGGTCCTTGCTCTTGCCCTCGGCGGGCTCGGCGACCACGGTCTGGCGGGCGATGTTCTTGGCGAGGTCCCAGTTCACCGGGCCGCCCTCGAACGAGAGCATCTGGCCGAGCTGCTGGAAGGCGGCGCCGAGGTCGCCCGGGTTCATGCCGCCGAACATCGCGGCGAAGGGGTTGTCGGCTCCGGCGCCGCCGGGGCCGCCCGGGGTGCCGGGCAGGCCGAACATCGCGCCGAAGGGGTTGCCGCCGCCGAAGCCGAACGGCTGCGGGCCGTTGCCGGACTGCTCCTGGTCCTTCTTCTTCTGCGCGTCGTCGGGCTTGGCCTTGCCGTCCTCGGGCTCCTCGGGCGGAACGCCGAATCCGAAGGGAAGGTCGCTCACGGGGTCCTCGATCCGGTCGGCCGTCATGCGGGTGTGGCGGAAAAGTCTGCGCCCGGGGCGGCGGCGGAGTGGGGGACTCGGGGGCGGCTCCCGCGCGGCAGGCCCGCGCCGGGTGCACCGCCGGGCCTTCGCCTCGGGCAGGATGGGCGTACGTGACACACGTCCGTACGCACATAAAGCTAACCGTGGAGGATGGCCGGTGAGTTCCCCGCCCTCGGACGTTCGCTCTGGGCTGACCGGAGGAGAGGACGCGTCGGACACCACGGAGTCGCCGCCTCCAGCCTACGGCGGTCGGCTGCTGACCGTGGCGGTCACGGGTGCCGCGGGAGTGCTGGGCGAGCGGGTCGCCGCCCGGCTGGTGGCATCTCCGCACGTGCGGAAGGTCCTCGCGGTGGACGACCGGCGGGGCGACGTGCCGGGCGTGCAGTGGCGGGTGCTCGACGTGCGGGACCCGGCGGTGGCCGAGCGGCTGGCCGGGGTCGACGTGGTGGTGCACCTGGCGATGGACTTCGGCATGGAGTCCGACGCCCGGGCCCGCAGCGCCTACAACGTGCGCGGCGCCCAGACGGTGCTGACCGCCGCCGCGGCCGCCGGGGTGCACCGGGTGGTGCTGTGCACGTCGGCGATGGTCTACGGGGCGCTGGCCGACAACGAGGTGCCGCTGGCGGAGGACTCCGAGCTGCGGGCGACCGAGGAGGCCTCGCTGGTCGGGGACCTGCTGGAGATCGAGCGGCTGGCCCGCCGG
Source organism: Kitasatospora sp. NPDC096204 (assembly GCF_044763205.1). Classification (NCBI taxonomy): domain Bacteria; kingdom Bacillati; phylum Actinomycetota; class Actinomycetes; order Kitasatosporales; family Streptomycetaceae; genus Kitasatospora; species Kitasatospora sp. NPDC096204. Next base: position 284,424 of record NZ_JBIWFT010000003.1, on the reverse strand, counting down.
GCGCCGCGCGCCCACCCGGGCCTCCAGGTGACGGTGCTGCGCCCGGCCGTGGTGGTGGGCCCCGGCGTGGACACCGTGCTGACCCGGCACTTCGAGGCACCCCGGCTGCTGGTGGTGGCCGGGTCCCGGCCGTGCTGGCAGTTCTGCCACGTGGACGACCTGGCGGCGGCGCTGGAGTACGCGGTGCTGGGCCTGGTCGAGGGCGAGGTGACGGTCGGCTGTGACGGCTGGCTGGAGCAGGAGGACGTGGAGCGGCTGTCCGGGATCCGGCGGATGGAGCTGCCGGCCTCGCTGGCGCTCGGTACGGCGGCGCGGCTGCACCGGCTGGGACTGACCCCGGCCCCGGCCGGGGACCTGGCGTACACGATGTACCCGTGGGTGGTGTCCGGCAGCCGGCTGCACGAGGCGGGCTGGCGCCCGGCGCACACCAACGAGCAGGTGCTGGCCGAGCTGCTGGAGCAGGTGTCCGGCAAGCACGCGGTGGCCGGGCGCCGGCTGGGCGGCAAGGAGGCGGCGACCAGTCTGGGGGCGGCCGGGGCGACGGTGGCGCTGGTCGGTACGGCGGCGCTGGTGCGCCGGGCCCGCAGGCGGCGGCGGTTCTGACCGGCCGGTGCCGGGTCGGTGGGTGGCGGTCCTGACCGGCCGGTGCCGACGGGGCGGGTCGGCGGGCGGCGGCGGGGCTTCTCACGATGCGAAATCCCCGCCTCGTGATGCGGAAGGGGGCTTGCCCCGTCCGGTGCCGGATGGGGAATCATGGGGCCATGTCCGAGAACCACGACCCCATCCGCCTGCTCGCCATCCGCGACACCCCGCTCTCGCTGGACGAGGTGTACGAGGCAGTCGGTGACGACGCGGCGGGCGGCACCACCGTCTTCGTCGGGACGGTCCGGGACCACGACGGCGGAAAGTCGGTCTCCGCGCTGGAGTACAGCTGCCACCCCACCGCCGAGCGGGAGATGCGCCGGATCGCCGAGAAGGTGGCCGCGGACTTCCCGGTCCGGGCGCTCGCCGCGGTCCACCGGGTGGGCCGGCTGGAGATCACCGACAAGGCCGTGATCGTCGCCGTCTCCTGCGCCCACCGCGGCGAGGCCTTCGCCGCCGCCCGCCGGCTGATCGACGACCTCAAGCACGAGGTGCCGATCTGGAAGCACCAGGTCTTCTCCGACGGCGAGGAGGAGTGGGTCGGCGCCGGCGGCTGCTGAGGACCGCTCCCGGCCCGGCGGAACCGACCGGCGCGCCTCGCGGAACCGGCCTGCGCACCGCGCGGAACCGATCGGCACACCTCGCGCGTCCGACGGGTGAGGCGCGCCGGGATCTCACTCCAACGGGCCTGTGACGGCGCTCCGAATACTCCCCGGAAGTGAGCGATCGGCCGTCCCGTAACCCGGACGGCGCCGGCCGCGTTGTCCGCCGGAGTGGTTAATCTGCTCATAGACACGACGAGCTGGGAGTACTGGTATGAGTGCGCTCGCCTGGCTGATCATTCCGGGTGTCGCCGGCGTCGCCGCCGGCCTCTGGGCACTGTGGGCCCAGCGGGAACCGCGGGCCGCCGGGGATCCGGCCTCGCTCGCCGAACACCAGCGCTTCATGGCCGCCATGGAGCGCACCACCGCGGGCACCGCGGCCCCGGGGGAGGGCTCCGGCAGGTAGCCCGGCGGGCGCCTGTTCACGCCCGTCCCGTACTGTCGAGGCATGCCACGCCGCTCCGCGACGATGCTCGCTGCCACCCTGCTGCTCATAGCGCTGCTCTGCGTCTCGGTGCTGATGAAGGTTCCGTACACGGAGATGAGCCCGGGGCCGACGTACAACACGCTCGGCAATCAGGGCGGCAAGCCGGTGATCAGCATCAGCGGGCACGACTCGTACCCGACGACGGGCAACCTGAACATGACCACGGTGCAGGTCACCGGGGCCAAGTACGAGCCCAGCCTGGTCAACGCGGTGGTCGGCTGGCTGCGGGACGACGTGCTGGTGGTGCCGCACGACAACGTCTACCCCAAGGGGCAGTCGGACGCGGAGGCCAAGAAGCAGAACGCCGAGGAGTTCGCCTCCTCCGAGGACAGCGCCCGCACCGCGGCGCTCAAGCAGCTGGGCATCCCGGTCGGCAGCGAGCTGATCGTGAAGTCGGTCACCGCGGGCGCCCCGGCCGAGGGGCGGCTGCACGCGGGCGACCAGATCGTGGCCGTGGACGGCACCCCGGTGGGCTCGGTCGAGCAGGTGGTCGCGGCCGTCACCAAGCACAAGCCGGGCGAGTCGGCGGTCTTCACCGTCGTGCCGCGGGTCAAGGACGGCAACGGCGCCGCCGCCGCGGGCGGGAAGACCGACGTCACGGTGCCGACCGCACGGGCCAAGGACCTCGACCCGCAGGCCCCGGCCGAGCGGGCGGAGCTCGCGGTGGTGGGCATCGGCACCGGGCTCCGGCACACCTACCCGTTCCAGATCGACATCGGCCTGCAGGACGTCGGCGGCCCGAGCGCGGGCCTGATGTTCTCGCTCGGCATCATCGACAAGCTCACCCCGGGCGGTGACCTCACCGGCGGCAAGTTCGTGGCCGGCACCGGCACCATCGACGACGAGGGCAAGGTCGGCCCGATCGGCGGCATCTCGATGAAGCTGATCGCCGCCCGGGACGCCGGGGCCCAGTACTTCTTCACCCCGTCCTCGAACTGCGCCGAGGCGAGCAAGAACGTCCCGTCCGGGCTGACCCTGATCAAGGCGGACACGCTGGACGGCGCGCTGAAGTCGCTGGAGCAGGTCCGCTCCGGGCAGACCTCCGCGCTGCCGTCCTGCGCCGCCAAGTAGCCGCCGGGCCAAGGAGCCGCCGGGCCGCTGAACCTCCGGGCCAAGGAGCCGTCGGCGAACCTCCGGGCCAAGGAGCCGCCGGCGGCCCGGGAAGGCCGCCGCCGGGAAGGCGTCAGGAGAAGGTCGCCAGCAGCGCGTCGGTCAGGCCGGGCACCAGGTCGGGGCCGGTCAGCACCTCGCGGGCGACGTCCTTGGAGCGCAGCCGCAGGGCGATCTCCTTCTTGCCGTCGCGGAGCACCGCGGCGGTGATCCGCACCTCCTCGCGCTTGGGGTGGTTGGCCACCCACTCGGCGAGCTGGGCGTCGCTGGCGCCCCGCGGGCGGGACTGCTCGGCGCCCGGGGGCAGCATCAGGCGCTCGACGACCAGGGCGCAGCCGGCCACGGAGTCGGGCCAGGCGATGGTGCCGAGGAACTTGTCGAGCTCCATGCCGGCGGGCAGCTCGTCCTGCTCGATCGGGGTGAGGCCGGCCTCGTCGCCCTCGGCGAGGCCGAGCTGCTTGGCGATCTTGGGGTTGGCCTTGCGCAGGGCGGCGCTGTCCACCAGGGCGAAGAGTCGGGCCGGGAGGTCCCAGCCGAGGGTGGCGGCGTACTCGTCGATCTCCAGCGCGGCCCGGGTCAGCGGGGTGGCGGCCGGGAGCTTGGAGACGTCGTCGGGGGAGTTGTTCAGATCAGACGCGTCGGACATGCCTCAATCCTCACACGCCGGGCGGGGCGCGCCCGCCGGGCGGGTGGCTGTCGTAACCGTCTGCTAACGGTGGGAACTCGGCCAAAGCCTGGTTAAGTTTCTCTGACGACCGACCCCATTCAGACGACACAGCCGAGGTGCCACCGTGGTCTTCCAGATGCCCGAACGCTCAGGGCCGGGTTTCCGGCGAAGGGTAGGCCCGCCCTCCCGGCGGGCGCGGGTGGCCCTGCTGACCCTGGGCGTGCTCGCGGTGCTCTTCCTGTTGTTCGTCATGTTCGCGGGCTTCTGGACGGACTGGCTGTGGTTCAAGTCGGTCCGCTTCTCCTCGGTGTTCACCACCCAGCTGTGGACGAAGGTCGGACTGTTCGGGGTCTTCGGCCTGTTGATGGCGGTGATCGTCGGCTTCAACATCTGGCTGGCGCACCGGCTGCGGCCGCCGCTGTCGGCGATGTCGGTGGAGCAGCAGAGCCTGGACCGCTACCGGTCGGGCCTGGCGCCGTTCAAGCGCTGGGCGCTGATCGGCGTCTCGCTGGTGATCGGTCTGGTGGCCGGTGCCGCGGCCTCCGGGCAGTGGCGGACCTGGCTGATGTGGACGAACGCGACCTCCTTCGGTGAGAAGGACGCCCAGTTCGGCATGGACGTCTCGTTCTACGCGTTCGACCTGCCGTTCTACGAGTTCGTGCTGGGCTTCGCGTTCAGTGCGGTGATCGTCTCGCTGCTGACGTCGGCGATGGTGCACTACCTGTACGGCGGGCTGCGGCTGCAGGGTCCGGGCCGCCGGGCGAGCGTGGGGGCGCAGGGGCACCTGGCGGTGCTGCTGGGCGTGTTCGTGCTGCTGAAGGCGGTCGCGTACTGGCTGGACCGGTACGCGCTGGCGGTGAAGACCGGCTCGTACAAGGGCGTCTCGGGGTGGACCGGCCTGCGGTACGTGGACGCCAACGCGTTCCTGCCGGCCAAGACCATCCTGTTCTTCGTCGCGATCATCTGCGCGGTGCTGTTCTTCCTGACCCCGATCCGCCGCACCTGGGCCCCGGCCCTGATCGGCCTGGGGCTGATGGTGCTGTCGGCGGTGCTGATCGGCGGGCTGTACCCGGCGATCGTGCAGCAGTTCCAGGTCAAGCCGAACGAGCAGGCCAAGGAGACGCCGTACATCCAGAAGAACATCGACGCGACGCGTCAGGCGTACGGGATCGCCGACGCGCAGACCATCCCGTACACCCCGCAGGGCACGGCCACCGCGGACGCGCTCAAGCCGGACGCCCAGACCATCTCGGACATCCGGTTGCTGGACCCGAACGTCGTCTCGCCGGCGTTCCAGTCGCTGGAGCAGCAGCGCAACTACTACGCCTTCCCGAACACGCTGGACGTGGACCGGTACGGCAGCGGGCAGGACAAGCAGGACAGTGTGATCGGCCTGCGCGAGCTGGACCTCAACGGCGTGCAGCGCAACTGGATCAACGACCACTTCAAGTACACCCACGGCTACGGCGCGGTGGTGGCCAAGGGCAACCAGGTCGACGACAAGGGCCAGCCGGTGTTCACCGAGTCGGGTCTGCCGGCCACCGGCACGCTGGGCGACTACCAGCAGCGGATCTACTACGGCGAGAAGACCACCACGTACTCGATCGTCGGCGGCTCCAACAAGGAGATCGACTACACCGACACCAAGACGGGCCAGAACGCGGAGACCACGTACGAGGGCGACAGCGGGGTCTCGCTGGACAACCCGCTGACCCGTGCCGCCTACGCGGTGCGCTTCGCGGAGCCTCAGATCCTCTACGCGGGGGCGATCACCGACGGCGCCAAGGTGATCTACAACCGGACGCCGAAGGAGCGGGTGGAGAAGGTCGCGCCGTGGCTGTCGATCGACGCCGACCCGTACCCGGTGGTGCAGGACGGCCGGATCCTGTGGGTGCTGGACGGCTACACCACCTCGGACGGCTTCCCGTTCTCCTCGAAGACGACGCTGGGCACCGCCACCAAGGACTCGCTGACCAATCAGCGCGGTGAGCTGCTGACGGCCGCCAACCAGGTCAACTACATCCGCAACTCGGTCAAGGCCACGGTGGACGCCTACACCGGTGAGGTGAAGCTGTACCAGTGGGACGACAAGGACCCGGTGCTGAAGACCTGGATGAAGGCCTTCCCCGGCACCGTCGAGCCGAAGGCGGACATCCCGCAGACGCTGATGCCGCACCTGCGCTACCCGCAGGACATGTTCAAGGTGCAGCGCGACCTGCTCGGCCAGTACCACGTCACCGACGCGAACTCGTTCTTCAACGGCAGTGACATCTGGCAGACCCCGGTGGACCCGACCAGCGACACCAAGCAGGTCCAGCCGCCGTACTACGTGACGGTGCGGATGCCGGACACCAACGCCGCGAGCTTCTCGCTGACCAGTACCTTCGTGCCCAACCAGCGGCCCAACCTGGCGGCGTTCATGGCCGTCAACGCGGACCCGGGGGACGACTACGGGAAGATCCGCATCCTGAAGATGACGGGCGAGAGCGGGGCCCCGGGCCCCGGCCTGGTGCAGTCGAAGTTCAACTCCCGCCAGGAGGTGGCCTCGCAGATCACGCTGCTGAAGAGCGGCGGTGACTCGGAGCTGGAGTACGGCAACCTGCTGACCCTGCCGGTCGGCGGCGGGCTGCTCAACATCGAGCCGGTGTACGTGCGCGGGCGCGGTGCCAAGTACCCGACGATGCAGAAGGTCCTGGCGGTGTACGGGGACGACAACGTGGCGTTCGAGGACACCCTGGAGGCCGCGCTGAAGAAGGTGTTCGGCGGGGCGCCCCCGGCGACCACCCCGATCGTGCCGTCCACGCCCGGGACCGGGACCGCGCCGACCAACCCGACCACGCCGGCGCCGGGCGGGACGATCTCGCCGGAGCTCCAGAAGGCGCTCACGGACGCGCAGAAGGCGTACGGCGACAGCCAGACGGCGTTCAAGAACGGCGACTGGGTGGCGTACGGCAACGCCCAGAAGGCGCTCGGCGACGCCCTGAAGGCCGCCGAGGCGGCGCGCGGCGCCGGTGCCGCGCCGGCCCCGGGCGGCACTCCCGCCCCCGGTGCCACCGGCGCCGGATCGCCCGCTCCGCAGCCGTAGCCCGCTGAGCTGCGGCAACCGTTTTCCGTTCCACCCCGCACCCGTGCTAAGGTTCAATCACCGACGCGGGGTGGAGCAGCTCGGTAGCTCGCTGGGCTCATAACCCAGAGGTCGCAGGTTCAAATCCTGTCCCCGCTACAAAGGCCAGAGGCCCGGAGGATCCTTCCTCCGGGCCTCTGGTGTTTTCCGTGCCGTTCTCGCCCCGGAAGCGGCAGGAACCGCTCCGGTACTATCGACCGTCGCCAAGGACGACGGCAGCGGGGTTTGTGGGGTTGAAGTGTCGGGAAATCGACAAAGCGCCGAAGCAATTCCGTCGGCTTCGGGTCGGCCCCGCCGGAATTCGGCCGGGGCAGGTGTACGCGGGTACTGGGTGATGCGACGATGGGACACATGGGGGACGGTGCACGGCCGCTGACCGGCCGTCGGGTCCGGCGCCTCTCCTGGGAGTCCCCCCGGCCGCGCGCCGGGGCACGATGCCGCGACACTCTGGGGGAGCGGGAGTCGGCATGAGGCTGATCGGCAAGTCAGGCGCCAGGTCCTCGGCGGCCGTCGAGGCGGACACCGACGCCTGGGCGGATAGCGCCGAGGCCACCGCCAACCACCCCGGAGCCCTGCCCGCCCAGCGCACCAGCGGACTGTCCGAACGCCCCCCGGCCCCGGGCTACGGGCCTGACAGCCTGGTCCACGTGTCGACCCGTCAGTTCGCCGCCGCCGTCGGCGCGTACGGGGAGGACGCCGGCGGGAAGTCGGCCACCGGTGCCGCGCTCGACCCGGCGGGCCTCGACTCGACCAGCTTCGAGACCGCCCTGGCCGCCCGCGAGTCCGCCGCCCTGGAGGCCCGTCACCGGCAGGCCGCCGACGGCGGCGACCCGGACGCCGCCTGCCGGCTCGGCACCCTGCTGCTGCGCCGCGGGGAGCTGGAGGACGCCGAGCCGTACCTGCGCGCCGCCGCGGCCGCCGGGGTGCGCGCCGCCGCCAACAACCTCGGTGTGCTGCTGCACCAGCAGGGCCACCGGGCCGAGGCCGGCCAGTGGTGGCGCCACGCCGCCGTGGCCGGCAGCGCGCCGGCCGCGCACGCGCTCGGGCTGCAACTGCGCGACCAGGGCGAGGAGGAGGCGGCCGAGTACTGGCTGCACTTCGCCGCCGACCACGGCCACCCGCTGGGCGCTTACGCGCTGGGCGACCTGATGGAGCACCGGCGGGACGTGCGCGCCGAGCGCTGGTTCAAGGTCTCCGCCGACGCCGGGCACCGGGAGGCCTCCTACCGGCTGGCCCGGATGCGCGAGGCCGCCGGGGACAAGGAGACCGCCGAGACCTGGTACCGCACCGCCGCCGCCCGCAGCCACGCCCGCGCCGCGCTGCGCCTGGGCGTGCTGCTGGAGGAGCGTGCCCGCACCGACCGGTCGCTGCTGGACGAGGCGGCCCGCTGGTACCGGCAGGCCGCGCAGAACGGGGAGTCGCGCGCGGCGTGCGCGCTGGGCTTCCTGCTGCGCGACTCCGGGGACCTGGCGGCCGCCGCCGAGTGGTGGCAGGAGGCCGCCGAGGCCGGGGACGGCAACGCCGCCAACGCGCTGGGCGCGCTGCACGCGAGCCGCGGCGAGGCCGCCGAGGCCGAGCACTGGTACCGCGTCGCGCTGGACGCCGGCGACCAGAACGGCGCCTTCAACCTCGGCCTGCTCTGCGCCGGCACCGGCCGCGAGCAGCAGGCCGAGCAGTGGTACCGCCGGGCCGCGTACGCCGGGCACCGGGAGGCCTGCAACGCGCTGGCCGTGGTGCTGCTGCAGCGCGGCGACGAGTCCGGCGCCCAGCCCTGGTTCTCCAAGGCGGCCGAGGCCGGCAGCGTGGACGGCGCGTTCAACCTCGGGGTGCTGCACGCCGGGCGCGGCGAGCAGCAGCAGGCCCACGAGTGGTACGCGCGGGCCGCGGCCGAGGGGCACGGCGAGGCGGCGCTGCAGCTGGCGGTCGTCCAGGAGCAGCGCGGCAACCTGGCCGGGGCGCTGGAGCGCTACCGGCAGGCGGCGGCGGGCGGTTCGGCGGAGGGCGCGTTCCGGCTGGCCTCGCTGCTGGACCGGCGCGGGGACGCGGACGCCGAGGCCGAGCACTGGTACGCGCTGGCGGCGGACGCCGGGCACCGCCGGTCGCAGGTGCGGATGGGTGTGCGGGCGGCCGAGCGCGGGGCGCTGGAGATCGCCGAGAGCTGGTACCGGCGGGCCGCCGAGGCGGGCAGCCGCAGTGCCGCGTTCAACCTGGGGCTGCTGCTGGCCCGGCAGGACAGCGAGGCGGAGGCGATGCTCTGGTACACCCGGGCCGCGGACGCCGGGCACGGTCGGGCGGCGCTGCGCCTGGCGCTGCTGGCGCTGCGGCGCGGGGAGCCGGTGCAGGCGGAGAACTGGTGCCGGCGGGCGATCGACTCCGGGCCGGCCGAGGTGGCCGAGCGGGCCGGGCGGTTGTTGGGCGCGCTCGACGCGGAGTTGAGCGCGTAGCGCCTGGCCCTGCCAAGTCCCGTGCGGGTGGCGGGAGTCGGGTCGGACCTGGCGGTCAGGCCAGGTCAGGCCAGGCCAGGTCGGATCGGTCCGGTCACGGCCGGCAGTCGGGGCACAGGCCGCGGTAGGTGACCTCGGCGGCGGTGACGGCGAAGCCGAAGCGCTCGGCGGCGGGGAGGGCGGCGAGCGGGTCGCCCTGGGGGTGGACGTCGCGGATCGCGCCGCAGCCCGAGCAGACCAGGTGCTGGTGGGCGCGGTGCGCGTTGGGGTCGTAGCGCTTGGCGCGGCCGTCGGTGGCGACCTCCATGACCTCGCCGAGGGCGACGAGTTCGCCGAGCGTGTTGTAGACGGTGGCGCGGCTGATCTCCGGCAGCCGGGCCGTCGCGCGGGTGTGCACCTCGTCCGCGGTGAGGTGGACGTGCTCGCCGTCCAGGACCTCGGCCACGACCCGGCGTTGCGAGGTCAGCCGCCAGCCTCTTCCGCGCAGTCTCTCCAGCAGGTCGCTCATGTCATCCAGGGTAGGTCAGGCTCTGAGATTGGTTCCAGTGTTGACTTGGACAAAGTCCAAGTTAGGATCGTGTCATCACGACCGGACATCGCGGAGGCACACCCATGACGACCCAGGACGAGCTGCGCCCGACCCTGACCACGGAGGCGGGTGCCCCCGTCGCCGACAACCAGAACACCGAGACGGCCGGCGTCGGCGGCCCGGCGCTCATCCAGGACCAGCAGCTGTTCGAGAAGCTCGCGCACTTCAACCGCGAGCGGATCCCGGAGCGCGTGGTGCACGCCCGCGGCGCCGGCGCGTACGGCACCTTCACCGTGACCGCCGACGTGACGCCCTGGACCCGGGCGGCCTTCCTGTCCGAGGTCGGCAAGCAGACCGAGGTCTTCCTGCGCTTCTCCACCGTGGCCGGCAACCTCGGCGCGGCCGACGCGGTGCGCGACCCGCGCGGCTTCGCGGTGAAGTTCTACACCGAGGACGGCAACTACGACCTCGTCGGCAACAACACCCCGGTCTTCTTCATCAAGGACGCCCTGAAGTTCCCCGACTTCATCCACACCCAGAAGCGGGACCCGTACACCGGCTCCCAGGAGGCGGACAACGTCTGGGACTTCTGGGGCCTGTCGCCCGAGGCCACCCACCAGGTGACCTGGCTCTTCGGCGACCGCGGCATCCCCGCCTCGTACCGGCACATGAACGGCTACGGCTCGCACACCTACCAGTGGCAGAACGAGGCCGGCGAGCACTTCTGGGTCAAGTACCACTTCAAGACCGACCAGGGCATCCGCAGCCTCACCCAGGACGAGGCCAACACCCTCGCCGGCCAGGACCCGGACAGCCACCAGCGCGACCTGCGCGAGTCGATCGAGCGCGGCGAGTTCCCCAGCTGGACGGTGCAGGTCCAGATCATGCCGGCGGCCGACGCGGCGAACTACCGCTTCAACCCCTTCGACCTCACCAAGGTCTGGCCGCACGCCGACTACCCGCCGATCGAGATCGGCAAGCTGGAGCTCAACCGCAACCCCGACAACATCTTCGCCGAGGTCGAGCAGTCGATCTTCTCCCCGGCGCACTTCGTGCCCGGCATCGGCCCGTCCCCCGACAAGATGCTCCAGGGCCGCCTGTTCGCGTACGGTGACGCCCACCGCTACCGGGTCGGCATCAACGCCGACCACCTGCCGGTGAACCGCCCGCACGCCACCGAGGCGCGCACCAACAGCCGGGACGGCTACCTGTACGACGGCCGCCACGGCCGGCGGAAGAACTACGAGCCGAACAGCTTCGGCGGCCCGGTGGAGACCGGCCGCCCGCTGTGGGCCGCGACCGCCGTCGACGGCTCCACCGGCACCCACGCCGCGCCCTCGCACGCCGAGGACAACGACTTCGTGCAGGCCGGCGACCTGTACCGGCTGCTCTCCGAGGAGGAGAAGCAGCGCCTGATCGGCAACCTGTCGGGCTTCATCGCCAAGGTCTCCGCCGACCGCGAGGACATCGTGGAGCGCGCGGTCGACAACTTCCGCAAGGCCGACGCCGACTTCGGGCAGCGGCTGGACGCGGCGGTCCGGGAGCTGCGCAAGCAGTAGGCACCGGGCCGGCACGGCGGCGGCCCCCTGACCGGCTCCCACCGGTCAGGGGGCCGCGACCGTCTCTCGGACACCCCAGGCGCTCGGACAGTCAGGCGCTCAGGCGCTCACACCTCCGAGGCCCCGGCCGTTCAGACGCTCAGCCGGCGCAGGGCCTCCTCGTGCAGCAGGCCGTTGGAGGCGACGGCGTCGGCGCCGCCGGGGCCGGGGACGCCGTCCAGGCCGGTGAAGCGGCCGCCGGCCTCCTCGACGATGATGCAGTTGGCCGCCATGTCCCACAGCGACAGCTCGGGCTCGGCCGCGATGTCGACGGCACCCTCGGCGACCATCATGTACGACCAGAAGTCGCCGTACGCGCGGGTGCGCCAGCAGGCACGGGTGAGGTCCAGGAACGGGTCCAGACGGCCGCGCTCCTCCCAGCCGGTGAGCGAGGAGTACGAGAAGGACGCGTCCTCGATCCGGGAGACAGCGGAGACGTGCAGCCGGGAGGCCTTGGCCAGGCTGCGGCCGCCGAACGCGCCCAGGCCCTTGGCCGCCCACCAGCGCCGCTGCAGCGCCGGGGCCGAGACGATGCCGACCACCGGGCGCTCGACGCCGTCCGGGCCGTCCTCCAGCAGGGCGATCAGGGTCGCCCAGACCGGGACGCCGCGGATGTAGTTCTTGGTGCCGTCGATCGGGTCGATCACCCAGCGGCGCGGGCCCGAGCCCTGCAGACCGAACTCCTCGCCGAGGACGGCGTCACGCGGCCGGGCGCGCTGGAGCACGCTGCGTACGAGCTCCTCGGCGGCCTTGTCGGCGTCGCTCACCGGCGTCAGGTCGGGCTTGGTCTCGATCTTCAGGTCGAGGGCGCGGAAACGCTCCAGGGTGACCGAGTCGGCCGAGTCGGCGAGGACATGGGCGAGTCGGAGATCGTCGTGGTAGTCGGCCATGCCGGAAACCCTAGCCGGTCGGTGCGCCGCGGTGCTCGGTCTCAGTGCGCCGTGCCGCTGAGCTGGAGGCCGATCACACCGGCGATCACCAGCGAGATCGAGACCAGCTTGAGCACCGAGGTGCTCTCGCCGAGGAAGAGCATGCCGTAGATCGCGGTGCCGGCCGCGCCGATGCCCGTCCACACCGCGTAGGCGGGGCCCACCGGCAGGGTCTTCAGCGAGATGGTGAGCAGGCCGAAGCTGCCGAGGGCGAACACGCAGAAGCTGATGGTGGGCCAGAGCTTGGTGAAGCCCTCGCTGAGCTTGAGGTTGACCGCGAAGCCGGTCTCCAGCAGGCCGGCCAGGACCACCAGGGCCCATGCCATCGGGTGCCCTTCCTGTCGATCGACGGTCGGACCGCGGATGGCCCGACTTTCCTATGATCGCCAGGAGGGGCCGCTCCGACACCTCGAACGGGCCACCAACCCCGGGGAAGAACGGGGGAAGGCGGACTCAGTCGGCCTCGCCCTCCTTGCTGGCCAGCAGCCGGCGCAGCGAGTAGAGCCGGGCGGCCTCCGCGTGGCCGTCCGCGACCCAGGCGTCCAGTGCGCAGTCCGGCTCGTCGTGGCTGCACGCGCGCGGGCAGCCGACGGTGCCGGGCTCCAGGTCGGGGAAGGCGTGGATGACCCGGGACGGGTCGATGTGCGAGAGCCCGAAGGAGCGGAAGCCGGGGGTGTCGATCACCCAGCCGGGGTTCAGGGCCTTCTTCGAACCCGGCTTGGCGCCGGGCGGCGGGGGCAGCCGCAGAGCCAGGGCGGAGACGGTGGTGTGCCGGCCGCGGCCGGTGACCGCGTTGACGTGCCCGGTCTGCCGCTGGCGGTCCGGGACGAGCGCGTTGACCAGGGTGGTCTTGCCGACGCCGGAGTGGCCGATGAACACCGTGGACAGCCCGCGCAGGTGCTCGCGGACGGCCTCGGCGCCGGTGGTCTCCAGCTCGTCGCGGCGGGTGACCACGTACTTGATGCCGAGCGGGGCGTAGGAGTCCAGCAGCGTCGAGGCCGGCGCGAGGTCGGACTTGGTGAGCACCAGCAGCGGCTCCATGCCCGCGTCGTACGCCGCCACCAGGCAGCGGTCGATCAGCCGCGGGCGCGGCTCTGGGTCGGCCAGCGCGGTGACGATGGCCAGCTGCTCGGCGTTGGCGACCACGATCCGCTCGTACGGGTCGTCGTCGTCCGCGGTGCGGCGCAGCACCGAGCCGCGCTCCTCGACCCGGACGATCCGGGCGAGGGTGTCGGCGTCCCCCGAGAGGTCGCCGACCAGGTTGACCACGTCGCCGACGACGACGCCCTTGCGGCCCAGCTCGCGGGCCTTCATGGCGACGACCTGGCGCTCCTGCTTCGTCCCCGGGTCGACCAGGCAGGTGACCCGACCGCGGTCGACGGTCAGCACCATCGCCCCGGCGGCGTCCTCATGTTTGGGCCGGATCCTGGTCCGCGGCCGGGAGCCCCGGCGGGCGGGGCGGTTGCGGATGTCGTCCTCGTCGGCGTCCTTGCCGTAGCGGCGCATGTGCTCAGTCTCCGCTCAGGCGCCCGCCGCCGCTTCGCCGAGCAGCTCGGCCCACATCGCCGGGAAGTCGGGGAGGGTCTTGGCGGTGGTGGCGACGTTCTCGACCTCCACGCCGGGCACGGCGAGGCCGAGCACGGCGGCGGCGGTGGCGAGGCGGTGGTCCTCGTAGGTGTGGAAGATGCCGCCCCGCAGCGGGCGGGGGCGGATCCGCAGGCCGTCCTCGGTCTCGGTGACGTCGCCGCCCAGGTCGTTGATCTCCTTGGCGAGCGCGGCGAGCCGGTCGGTCTCGTGCAGGCGCAGGTGGGCGATGCCGTACAGGTGCGACTCGGAGTCGGCGAGCGCGGCGACGGCGGCGATCACCGGGGTGAGCTCGCCGACGTCGTGCAGGTCGGCCTCGATGCCATGGATCCGGCCGGTGCCGGTGAACTGGAGGCCCTCGTCGGTGAACTCGCAGGCGCCGCCCATCCGGGTGTAGATCTCGCGCAGCTGGTCGCCGGGCTGGGAGGTGTGCCCGGGCCAGTCCCGCACGGTGACCCGGCCGCCGGTGACCAGGGCGGCGGCGAAGAACGGCGCGGCGTTGGAGAGGTCCGGCTCGACCACCAGGTCGCGGCCGATCAGGGCGCCCGGGGTGACCCGCCAGACGTCCTTCTCGCCGCCGTCCTCGGGGGCGTCGACCTGGGCGCCGGCCAGGCGCAGCATCTCCACGGTCATCCGGATGTGCGGCAGCGACGGGACCGGGCCGCCGACGTGGCGGACCTCGATGCCGTGGTTGTAGCGGGCGCCGGAGAGCAGCAGGGCGGAGACGAACTGGGACGAGGAGGAGGCGTCCAGCTCGACCGGGCCGCCGTCCAGCGAGCCGGTGCCGTGCACGGTGAGCGGGAAGGCGCCGCGGCCGCCGTCGTCGATCCGGGCGCCGAGCGCGCGCAGGGCGTTGATCACGCCGTGCTGGGGGCGCTCGTAGCAGCGCGGGTCGCCGTCGAAGTGCACCGGGCCGTCGGCGAGGACGGCGAGCGGGGGCAGGAAGCGCATCACGGTGCCGGCGTTGCCGACGTCGACCGAGGCGGGGCCGAGCAGGGCGGGGGCGGGGATGACCCGCCAGGCCTCGCCGCCGCCGGTGCCGCCGGAGTCGTTGTTGACCTTCTCCTCGATGGTGACCCCGAGGGCGCGCAGGCCGTCGGCCATCAGCTGGGAGTCGCGGCTGCGCAGCGGGCGGCGCACCCAGCCCGGCCCGTCGGCGAGTGCCGCCAGCACCAGGGCCCGGTTGGTGACCGACTTGGAGCCGGGGATGGTGACGGTGGCGTCGACGGGGCTGGTCGCGACGGGGGCGGGCCACAGGGTCTCGGTCATGGGGCAAGTCTAGGGGCCCTGCCCGGACAGTCCTGGCTGCGGTCGGACGGCGGGACACCTGCTGGGGACGGCGGGACGCCTACTGGAGGGGCTGGAGCAGCCAGGCGGCGCCGAGGGCGAGGCAGGCGAGGGCGACGAGCAGGAAGACGGTGACCCAGGCGAGGGCGGGGACGTGGGTGAGCCGGGCGAGCTGGTCGGCGTCGGAGTCGCGGGCCCAGCCGATCCGGCGCTGGTGCTGGAGTTCCAGGACGGGGCGGACGGCGCCGAACAGCAGGAACCAGCAGCCGAGGTAGGCGAAGCCGGCCTGGACCTCGGCGCTGCCGAACCAGGAGACCAGGAAGAAGGCGCCGCCGGCGACGAGCACGCTGAGGAAGCCGAAGGCGTTGCGGATGCGCAGGAGCAGGGCGAGCAGCAGCAGGATCGCCAGCCAGAGCAGCAGGGTGATCCGGTCGGCGGCGAGCAGGGCGGCGCAGCCGAGGCCGAGCAGGGCGGGGGCGGTGTAGCCGGCGGCGAGGGTGAGGACCATGCCGGGGCCGGTGGGGCGGCCGTAGGAGAGGGTGAGTCCGGAGGTGTCCGAGTGCAGTCGGATGCCGGTCAGTTTGCGGCGGGTGGCGACGGCGGCCAGGCCGTGGCCGCCCTCGTGGGCGATGGTCACGGCGTTGCGGGCGACGTGCCACAGCGGGCGGGCCAGGACGGTGAGCAGGGCGGCGGCGCCGGTGGCCAGGACGAGCCAGCCGGGCGGGGCGGTCTGGGTGCCGGCCACCTGGTTCCACAGGTCGCCGAGGGTCCCGTCGTTCGCGTTCATCGGTGTCTCTCCGCCTCCGTCCGCCGCACTGGGCCGTCGCGTTGGGCCGTTCGGGGCAGCCTCCCATGCGGGGACGGGCGGGAGGGAGCGGGTGGTTCTGGCCGGGGGATGAGGAAGTCCTGAGGACGGGCGGCATGGCAAGCTGGCCCGCATGTGCGGTCGGTTCGCAGCGAGCGGCAAGCCCGAGGACATCGTCGAGCTGTTCGGCGTCGAGCAGTGGGATCCGGAGGAGACCCTGGACCCGAACTGGAACGTCGCGCCGACGAACAGCGCCTTCGTGGTGCTGGAGCGGCTGGGGCGGGAGCAGTCGCGGCCGGTGCGGCAGTTGCGGGTGCTGCGCTGGGGGCTGGTGCCGCAGTGGTCGAACTCCGCCGAGACGGCGGTGAAGATGATCAACGCGCGGTCGGACACGGTGCACGAGAAGCCCTCGTACCGGCAGGCTTTCGCCGCGCGCCGGTGCGTCCTGCCGGTGGACGGCTACTACGAGTGGCAGACGGTGCCGGGGGAGCGGGGGAAGGCCCGCAAGAAGCCGTACTTCGTCTCCCGCGTGGACGGGAGCCCGCTGGCGCTGGCCGGGCTGTACGAGTTCTGGCGCGACCGGGCGGTGCCGCCGGGGCATCCGGAGGCGTGGCTGGTGACGTTCACGATCGTCACCACGGACGCCGAGGAGGCGCTGGCGCCGATCCACGAGCGGATGCCGCTGTTCCTGGACCGGGCGGACTGGGACGAGTGGCTGGACCCGCGGCTGACCGATCCGGACGGGCTGCGCCGCCTGCTGACGCCCCCGCCGCCGGGGGCGCTGCTGGCCACCCCGGTGTCGCCGGCGGTCGGCAGCATCCGCAACAACGGTCCCGGGCTCAAGGAGCCGTGGGCCGAGGCCGAGTACGAGACCACGCTGTTCTGAACCACTCCTGGAGTCGCCGAGATGAGCGCCACCGAACCGGTCCCCACCGAACCGGTCCCCACCGAACCGGTCCCCACCGACGCCGGGGAGGCCCGGATCACCTGGCACCGGGCCGCGAAGCCCGTGGCGGTGCTGGCGCTCGGCCACGGCGCGGGCGGCGGGATCGAGGCCCGGGACCTGGTGGCGCTGGCCGGGGCGCTGCCGGCCAGGGGGATCACCGTGGCGCTGGTCGAGCAGCCCTGGCGGGTGGCGGGCAAGCGGCTCGCTCCGGCGCCGAGGACGCTGGACCTGGGCTGGCGTCCGGTGGCGGAGCGGCTGGCGGGGGCGGGGCTGCCGCTGGTGGTGGGCGGGCGCAGCGCCGGGGCGCGGGTGGCCTGCCGGACGGGGGCGGCGAGCGGGGCGGTGGGGGTGGTGGCGCTGGCGTTCCCGCTGCACCCTCCGGGCAGGCCGGAGAAGAGCCGGGCCGAGGAGTTGCTGGGGTCCGGGCTGCCGACGCTGGTGGTGCAGGGTGCGGCGGATCCGTTCGGCGGGCCGGGGGAGTTCCCGGAGCTGCCGGCGGGGCACGAGCTGGTGCCGGTGCCGTACGGCAGCCACGGGTTCGATGTGCCCAAGCGGGCGCCGGTGGGGCGGGACGAGGTGCTGGACCTGATCTGTTCGTCGGTGGGGGACTGGGTGCTGCGGCTGGTGTGAGGCCGGGCGGTGGCGGGGCCTCGGGCCGTGCGCGGACCGTTTCTGTTCGATCACTCGTGCGAGTGAACGGTGCTCGGGGCCGGGAATGCGGGCGGGGCCGGGGTGGTTGTCGTGTCCGTCAGCATGAGTCACCGGTGAGAGAGGCAGGGCAGATGGGTTCGATCGCGTGCCCGGAACGGCCTGAGGAGCGCGAGGCCACCGCGGCGTTCGCCCCCTCCTGGTCGGAGTGGCTCGACGCGGGCGAGAAGCCCGTCAGCCCTATATCCTCCATTTCTGGGCGGCCCGCCGTGGGCCGTTCCCGTCATGCCGAGGAGGTGGGTCCGGTCGTCGGGACCGAGCACGAGGCCGATCCGGGCCGTGGCCCGGGCGACGCCATGCCCACGGGCGAGGCGCTCACCGGTGAGGAGCTGGCCGAGGCGATCGGTGAGGACACCTACCGGGTGTCGGCGGAGGAGAGCGAGGAGGCCCGGCGGGAGCGCTTCGAGCGCGACGCCCTGGGCTACCTGGATCCGATGTACTCGGCGGCGCTGCGCATGACGCGCAACCCGGCCGACGCGGAGGACCTGCTCCAGGAGGCGTTCGCCAAGGCGTACGCGTCGTTCCACCAGTTCCGTGAGGGCACGAACCTCAAGGCCTGGCTGTACCGCATCCTCACCAACACGTTCATCAACTCGTACCGCAAGAAGCAGCGGGAGCCCCAGCGCACCGCGGCGGAGGAGATCGAGGACTGGCAGCTGGCCCGGGCCGAGTCGCACATGTCGACCGGTCTGCGCTCGGCCGAGACCCAGGCGCTCGACCACCTCCCCGACAGCGATGTGAAGGACGCGCTCCAGGCCATCCCGGAGGAATTCCGGATCGCCGTCTATCTCGCGGACGTAGAAGGCTTTGCGTACAAGGAGATCGCGGACATCATGGGTACTCCCATCGGTACGGTGATGTCCCGGCTGCACCGCGGCCGTCGTCAGCTGCGCGGCATGCTGGAGGATTACGCCCGTGAGCGCGGGCTCGTCCCGGCCGGCAGCGGGGCAGGGCAGGAAGCGAAGGGCTCGGGCTCATGAGCTGCGGCGATCCGCACGAAACCGAGTGTGGCGAGGTCCTCGACCACCTCTATGAATTCCTCGACAACGAGATGCCCGAGGGCGACTGCGTAAAGTTGCGGGTGCACTTCGAGGAGTGCTCGCCCTGCCTGAAGCAGTACGGGCTGGAGCAGGCGATCAAGGCGCTGATCAAGCGTTCCTGCGGGTGCGACGACACGCCGACGGACCTGCGCAGCAAGGTCCTGGCCAGGATCGACTCGATCCGGGCCGGGCAGCGCTCGGGCGAGCCGGTGGTGGTCGCGGTGGAGACCACCGTCGAGGTGCACGCCGAGTCGGCGCGGCCGGCGCCCAGACCGGGCGGAGCGGCCGGACAGGAGCCGGCGCACCCCGGCGCACCGGTCGAGGCCGGCGCCCAGGCGGAGTGACGGCCCGTCGGCCGAACGTCCGTGCGGTGGTCGACCAGTCGGTCGACGGCCGGGCGCGGTAGTCCGCCGGCCCGCCGTTGAGGGCGGGGTCGGTGGTTCGGGCAAGGAGTACAGCGGCCCCGGGAGCGTGAGCTCCCGGGGCCGCTTCCGTTCCGCCCGCGGGCGTCCTCACTCGTTCGGGTGAGTTGGCGGTGCGCCGCCTGTGCCGTTGCGGCATCATGCGTCCCCATGCCCGGGTGGCCGCCTATTCTCCTGACGGTCACTCACCGTCGGTCCGTCCGGCGCGTCGAGGCAGCACGGGGTCCGTACGGCGGGGAGGTCGAGATCGCTACCGACTGTGGAGGACCGGCCCTGCCACGAGGGGCGGCGCGCTACCTGGCGGCCGTCCCGGCGGCGGCGCTGTGCTGCCTGGTGCCGCTGCTGCCCGCCGGGGCCGCCCCCGGGGTGCCGCACTGGCTCGGCGCGCCGGTGGACTGGCCCAAGGTCGCGCTGCTGGCCTTCCTGCACGGCTGCTGGGAGTCCCTGGCCCAGGGCCTGCCCACGCCCTGCCTGGTGCTGGTGCGCCGGCTGCTGCGCCGCCCGGCGCTGCCCGAGCGGGTGCCCGCCAGGCCCGGGGTGAACGCCTTCTTCCCGGTGCTGTTCGCCGGGGTGCTGATGCTCCCGCCGGCCGCCGCCGCCCTGGTCGCCGCCCCGGCCGCGGTGCTCGGCGGACCGAACGGGCGCGGCTGCCGCCCGCGCCAGCTGTTCAACGGCTCCCAGCTCGCGCTGTGCGCCTTCGCCTCCTCGGCCGCCTTCCACCTGCTGCACGGCCCGCAGCTGCTGCTCGGCTCCCGCTTCCCGGCCGCGCTGCTGCCCGGATTCGCCGCCGTCGCGGTGTTCTGCCTGGTCAACGGGGTGGTGGTGGGCGTCATGCTGATGCTCAGCGAGGGCCGCGGGCCGCGGGTGCTGCTGCGCGGGGCGCACTCGGTGTACGGGCTGCCGGTGCTGGTGCACGCGGCCGGCGGTCTGATGGTCGCGGTGCTCTGGCAGGGCCCGTACGGCGCGTTCGCGGCGCTGCTCGCACTGCTGCCGCTGTCCATCTCGGCCTGGGTGTTCGCCCAGGGCCAGCGCGAGCGCGACGCCCACCAGGCGACCGTGCAGTCGCTGGTGCAGGCCGTGGAGATCAAGGACTCCTACACCCGCGGCCACAGCGAACGCGTCGGCCTGGCCTCGGTGCTGATCGCCACTCAGCTCGGCATGGAGGCCGAGCGGCTGCGCACCCTGCGCTTCGCCGGCATCCTGCACGACGTCGGCAAGCTCGGGGTGGCCACCGAGCTGCTGCGCAGAAACGGTCCCCTCACCGAGGCGGAGCGCCGGGCGGTGGAGATCCACCCGGTGTACGGGTACGAGCTGGTGCGCGGGATCGACTTCCTCGGCGAGGCGCACGCGGGGATCCTGCACCACCACGAGCGGATGGACGGCCGGGGTTACCCGAGCGGGCTGGCCGGCGAGCAGATCCCCGAGTTCGCCCGGATCATCTCCGTCGCCGACGCCTTCGACTCGATGACCTCCACCCGCTCCTACCGGCGCGGACGCCCGGTCGGCGAGGCGGTCGCGGAGCTGGAGCGCTGCTCGGGCAGCCAGTTCGACCCGGTGATGGTGCGGGCGCTGATCGACGCGCTGGCCGGGCACGACTGGCAGCCGGTGGTGCACTCCGAGGACTCCATCCAGGCGGTGCCGGACATCCCGCTCGGGGTGCCCGAGCCGGTCCGGGCGGCGCCGGGTCGGGTGCCGCCGGGTCGGGTGCCGCCCCAGGGCGGGAGCTTCCCCCCGGTCGGGCAGCCGTGAGGGCCGGCGGGCGCGGCGCCGTGCGCCGTACCGCAGCCGGCCGGACGACTGCCGGGCGGACGGTGCCGGGGCCCGGGGTGTTCGGGCTCCGGAGGCTGGGGCGTGTGCTCCTGGGGTGCACGCCCCACGGGCGCACCGCGCGCGGGGTGCATGCCGCGGCCGCCGCGCTGCTGGCGCTCGCGCTGGGCGCGGTCGTGGTGCGCGGGGTCGCGGAGCCAGGGGTCGCGCTGGCGTTCACCGCGCTGATCACGCTCGGCGAGTGCGTCCGCATCACCCTTCCGGGCGATCGGGAGCAGGCGCCGATCGGCGCGGCCGCCGGGCTGGCGTACGCCGTGCTCGGGCCGCTGCGCGGAGTGCCGACCGCGCACGGGACGCTTCAGGTGGTCGCGGTGACCGGGGCCGGCCTGCTGCTGGGCTGGCTGGTCGGCGGCGCCGGTCACCCGCACCGCCGCCCGCCCTGGGCCGACCCGGCCCGCCGCGACGGCGCCGCCCGCCGGCTGCTCGCCGTCGGCTTCGCGGCCGCCGTCTTCCAGCCGCTCTACAACGGCGGCATGGTCGACCGCTTCTCGCCCGAGGGCCCGGCGTACGGGGTGTTCCTGACCACCGTGGCCGGGCTGGCCGCGCTCTGTGACGCCACCCTGGCGGCGCTGCTGCGCCGCTCCGGTGGCGGGCCGCGGTTCCCGGCCGCGCTGGAGGACGAGCTGCGCTCGCTGTTCGGCATCGGCTCGGCGATCGTCGCGACCGGGATGCTGGTCAGCCTGGCGGCCGGCGAGGTCGGGCTGTGGGCGCTGCCGCTGTTCTGCACCCCGCTGCTGCTCGCCCAGGTGTCCTTCCGCCGCGCCGCCGCCGTACGGGCCACCACCGGGCAGACCATCGCCAGCCTCGCCCGGGCCACCGAAGTGGCCGGTTACACCCCGCACGGGCACGCGCGCAGGGTCGCGGACACGGCGTGCGCGCTCGGCCGCGAGCTGGGTATGGGCACCCACGAGCTCGCTCTGCTGGAGTACGCCGCGCTGATGCACGACGTCGGCCAGCTGTCCCTGGTCGAGCCGGTGCCGGACGGCGCCACCGCGCTGCTGCCCGGCGCCGAGCAGCGGCGGATCGCCCGCCTCGGCAGCGAGGTGATCAGCCGCACCGGAGTGCCCCGGCAGGTCGCCGAGCAGGTCGCCCGGCTGGCCGACCCCTGGACCGGTCCCGCCCCCGGTGAGGGCCAGGTGCCGCTCGCGTCCCGGATCATCCGGGTCGCCAACGCCCACGACGACCTGCTCACGGCGGCCCGCGGCCGGGGCATCGGCGAGGCGGTCGGGCGGCTGGAGGTGCTGGAGGTGCTGCGACTGGGCCGCGGCCGGGTCTACGACGCCCGCGTGGTGGACGCCCTGGCCAGGCTGAACGGCCGGGGCCGCCGCTGAACGGCCGGGGCCGCCGCCGGGCCCGGCAGGCCCGTCCGGCCAGGGCGTCCGGGGGCCGCCGCGGGGTGCTCCGGGCCCGCGCCGCGCGGGTCCGTCCGCCGCCGTCGCGGCCTCCGGGAACCGGGCCGCGGCCGTCAGGGGTTGAGCGGGCGGGATCGGACAGGCAGGCTGGGGAGGGGCGGGCCCCAACCTCGGCGGTGGGGAGCGCGGGCGGGGGCGGGCGTGGTTGGATGCGGTCGTAGCGTGGAACACCGACCCGGGGCACCGGGCCCCGCACACCGTCGGAGGCGGTACGGGCACGGTGGCACGGGACTTGAGCGGACGACGACGGCAGGGACGAACGTGAGGATCTTCCACCGGGCACGGCACCGGCCGTCCGCCACCTGGCGGCAGACGACCGACCGGGCCTTCACGCTGATCGGCGACGGCCGCTACGAGGACGCCGGCGCGCTGCTGGTGATGGCCGCCGACCTGGAGCCGTGGCTCTCCGACTCCTGGTTCAACCTCGCCCTGCTGCACAAGTTCCGCCGGGACTGGGAACAGGCCCGTTCGGCCGGCCTGCGCGCCGTCGCCCTGCTGGACCGCGAACACGGCGCCCCCGACTGGTGGAACCTCGGCATCACCGCCACCGCCCTCCAGGACTGGCCGCTGGCCCGCCGCGCCTGGCAGGCGTACGGCCTGAAGCTGCCCGGCGGCCCCGGCACGCAGCAGGACGGCCCGGTCAGCCTGGACCTCGGCACCACCCCGGTGCGGCTCTCCCCGGACGGCGAGTCCGAGGTGGTCTGGGGCCGCCGGCTGGACCCGGCCAGGATCGAGGTGCTGTCCATCCCGCTGCCCTCCTCCGGCCGCCGCTGGGGCGAGGTGGTGCTGCACGACGGCGCCCCGCACGGCGAGCGGGTCACCGACGGCGTCGCCTACCCGGTGTTCGACGAGATCGAGCTGTGGGCGCCCTCCCCGGTGCCGACGTACGTGGTGCTGCTGCAGGCCGCCACCGCCGGTGACCGGGACGCCCTGGAGCGGCTGGTCGCCGACGCCGGCTACGCGGCCGAGGACTGGACGTCCTCGGTGCGGCTGCTGTGCCGGGCCTGCTCGGAGAGCCGGATGGCCTCCGACGACGGCGTCGCCGCCCACCACGACCCCCACGACGACGGCGACGCCGCCCACCCCGGCCACCTCAGCCACCTCAGCCAGGGCGGCGCGGCCGGGATGTCCTGGCTGGTCGAGCGCGAGTGCGGGATCGCCGCCCCGGCGCACCTGGTGCGCACCCTGCTGGACCGCTGGGTCGCGGCGGCCCCGGGAAGCCGGGCTTACCGGGATCTCGAAGAGGTGTGCTGAGTACCCTGGTGAGGTAACGCGTACACCTACGGAAGCGGAAGACATGGCGGAGCAGGCCGAGCAGCACGAGCACGAGCACGACGTGGAGGGGACGGCGCCCGAGACGCCCGTGAAGGTGATCGGTGAGGAGCCCGACCTCAGCAAGGGCACCGCGCGTCCGATCACCGTCGTCGGCAACCCGGTCCTGCACCGCGAGGTCAAGGACGTCACCGTCTTCGACGGCGAACTGTCCGCGCTGATCGACGACATGTTCCAGTCGATGTACGCCGCCGAGGGCGTCGGCCTCGCCGCCAACCAGATCGGCGTCGACCTCAAGGTCTTCGTCTACGACTGCCCGGACGACGACGGCGTGCGCCACATCGGCCACGTGATCAACCCGGTGCTGGAGGAGTACCCGGCCGACCGCCGCCGCGTCCTGGACGACGGCAACGAGGGCTGCCTCTCCGTCCCCACCGCCTACGCCGAGCTGGCCCGCCCGGACTACGCCGCCGTCACCGGCGTCGACAAGGACGGCAAGGCGATCCGCGTCGAGGGCACCGGCTTCTTCTCCCGCTGCCTGCAGCACGAGACCGACCACCTCTACGGCACCCTCTACATCGACAAGCTGTCGAAGCGGGACCGCAAGGACGCCCTGCGGCAGATGGCCGAGGGCACCCCGAAGTACGCGACGGTGCCGAACGCGTGACGGCGGAGCGGTAGTCGCCGAAGGCCGGCGCGGGGTGGACCACCCCGCGCCGGCCTTCGGCCTTCTTCCCCGGTCCCGGACCGCTACCGGACGAAGAGCCACTCCGGGCCGTAGGTGGAGTTGGGGTCCGCGGGGAGCTTGACGGCGTTGATCTTCCGTGCGGCGTCCGCCAGGTCGCTCATGTTCCCGATCGCGGTGAAGAGCTCGTTCGGGTTGCCGCCCCAGGCGTGTTCGAGGGAGGTCAGCATGGCGCTGTAGGCCGTGTTGAAGTCGAGCAGGGCGGCGGCGGTGGACTGGTCGGGTGCGTTGGCGGGGTCGTTGGCCCAGCCGCCGGCGGGGACCCGGGCGACCGGCGAGGTGTCCGGGAGCGGGACGTCGGGGCCGGTGAAGTCGAACTTCCCCGTCACGGGGTCCTGTACGAGCTTCTTGCCGACCGCGATCTCCTTGAACGCGTAGTAGTGGGCGAGTTCGCCCGGGGCGCCGGGGAACGGGTTGTCCGGGGAGGCCGTGGTGCCCTCGCCCTGGGTCTGGATGATGTCGATCGCCTTCAGGACGTCGTCGATGGTGTTCATCGCGACGATGTCGTTGCCGGCGCCGTGGCTCGACCCGAGCGGGAAGGTCACCTGGTTCTGCCCGGTCAGCAGGTGGGCGAAGTTCGGGAAGACATCGGCGATCCGCTGGTAGAAGGCGCCGATCGTGTTCCCGTCGGCGGCGAAGGCGAGCGGGTTCTCGGGCTTCTCGATGTCCGAGAAGAGGTACGCCGACTCCCGGGTCAGCCCGCCGAGGGAGACGATCAGCCCCGGGTTGACCCCGCCGGGCAGTTCGCCCGGGTACTTGGGGACGGTGGCGGGGTCGGTGAGGACGACGGTGCCGCCGATGCTGGTGAGCATGTTGCAGACCAGGCCGAAGTGCGACATCTCGTCGAAGACGATCTCGCGGATCGTGTGGCGGACGGGCTGGGAGGGGTCCTGGCCGGTGATCGACCAGAGCGCGGTGGCGTAGGGCGGGATGGTGGAGAGCTCCAGCATGATCGCCCGCTGCAGCGCGTCCTTGAGCTCCTGCTCGCCCCAGTCCTCCTCGGCCATGCTCATGAGCTGGACGATCGCGTCGCTCTCGTAGTCCAGGATTCCGGTCGTTGCCACGGTGTTCCCCTTTCGCTCGGCTGTGCGCCGGACCGTAGCCGCCTGCCGGTGGTGCGTGTGCGCGTCGTGCCGGTGCGGGCCCGGGATTCATCCGGACGGGCCGGGGCGGGGAGCCGTCAGGGGGACGTCCTGGAGTGGCCGAGGGGATCATCGGCAGGCGGTGCCGGGGTTGCCCGGAGAGATCGCGGGGAGTCCTCGGCCGACCGAACCGACAGTGGTGCCCCGCACGGGCTGTCGCCGTGCGGGGCACCACTGTCATTCGCTCTTCTTTAGAAGTCGTCGTCGAAGGACACCGAGCCCTCGACGGCCACCTGGTACGCCGACACGCGGCGCTCGAAGAAGTTGGTCAGCTCCTGGACGTTCTGGAGCTCCATGAAACCGAACGGGTTGGTCGACCCGTAGCGGATCGGCAGGCCCAGGCGGGCCAGGCGCTGGTCGGCGACGGCCTCCAGGTACTGGCGCATGGAGGCGGTGTTCATGCCGGGCAGGCCGTCACCGCAGAGGTCCTGGGCGAACTGGAGCTCGGCCTCGACGGCCTCCTCCAGCATCTCGGTGACCTGCTTGGCCATCTCGTCGTCGAAGAGGTCGGGCTCCTCCTCGCGGACGGTGTCCACCACGGAGAACGCGAAGTCCATGTGCATGGACTCGTCGCGGAACACCCAGTTGGTGCCGGTGGCGAGGCCGTGCAGCAGGCCGCGGCTGCGGAACCAGTACACGTAGGCGAACGCGCCGTAGAAGAACAGGCCCTCGACGCACGCCGCGAAGCAGATCAGGTTCAGGAGGAACGCGCGGCGGTCCTCCTTGGTCTGCAGCGAGTCGATGTGGTCGACCGCGTTCATGTACTTGAAGCAGAACTTGGCCTTCTGCGCGATGGAGGGGATGTTCTCCACGGCCGCGAACGCGGCCGCGCGGTCCTCCGGGTCGGGCAGGTAGGTGTCCAGCAGCGTCAGGTAGAACTGCACATGGACGGCCTCTTCGAACAGCTGCCGCGAGAGGTACAGCCGCGCCTCGGGCGAGTTGATGTGCTTGTAGAGGCTCAGCACCACGTTGTTCGCGACGATCGAGTCACCGGTCGCGAAGAAGGCGACCAGGCGGCCGATCATGTGCCGCTCGCCCTCGCTCAGCTTGGCGAGGTCGGCGACGTCGGAGTGCAGGTCCACCTCCTCCACCGTCCAGGTGTTCTTGATGGCGTCCCGGTACCGGTCGTAGAACGACGGGTAGCGCATCGGGCGCAGGGTCAGCTCGAAGCCGGGGTCGAGCAGCATCTTGCGGTCTTCAGGGGTGCTCACTGGCAGGCCTCGCAGGACTCGGGGTTCTCCAGGGAGCAGGCGATGGCGGCTTCCTGCTCCGGGGTGAGGGAGGGAGTGTTCACGGGCACCGGCGCGGCGGCCCGGGCGGTGCCGGACGCGGCCTGGGCGATGCGGGTGGCCGGGCGCGAACGCAGGTAGTAGGTGGTCTTCAGACCGACCTTCCACGCGTAGGCGTACATCGAGCTGAGCTTGCCGATGGTCGGCGCCGCCATGAACAGGTTCAGGGACTGGCTCTGGTCCAGGTACGGCATGCGGGCCGCGGCCAGGTCGATCAGGGCGCGCTGCGGCAGCTCCCAGGCCGTGCGGTACAGCGACCGCACCTCGGCCGGCAGCCAGTTCAGCTCCTGGACGGACCCGTTGGCGTCGCGCAGGGCGTCGCGGGTCTGCTGGTCCCAGACGCCGAGATCCTTGAGCTCGCGCACCAGGTACGGGTTGACCTGGAGGAACTCGCCGGACAGCGTCTCGCGCTTGAACAGGTTGGACACCTGCGGCTCGATGCACTCGTACACGCCGGCGATGGAGGCGATGGTCGCGGTCGGCGCGATGGCCAGCAGCAGCGAGTTGCGCAGGCCGGTCTCGGCGATCCGGGCGCGCAGCGCCGTCCAGCGGTCGGCCCACTGCGGGGCGGCCGTCGGGAAGTGGTCGATGTGCAGCTCGCCGCGGGCGGCGCGGGTCTCGCCGTACGCCTCGTGGCGGCCGAGCTGCTCGGCCAGGTCGGCGGAGCGCTCGTACGCGGTGAGCATGATGCGCTCGGCGATGAGGGTGGAGAGGGTCTTGGCCTCGGCCGAGTCGAAGTCGAGCCGCAGCTTGAAGAAGACGTCCTGGAGGCCCATCACGCCGAGGCCGACCGGCCGCCAGCGGGAGTTGGACGTCCCGGCCTCGGTGGTCGGGTAGAAGTTGATGTCCACCACGCGGTCGAGGAAGGTGACGGCGGTGCGCACGGTGGCGTCCAGCCGGTCCCAGTCCATCGCGCCGATCAGGTCGTCGGCCGAGGCGCCGACGGCGACGTGGGCGCCCAGGTTGACCGAGCCCAGGTTGCAGACGGCGGTCTCGGAGTCGTCCGTGACCTCCAGGATCTCGGTGCACAGGTTGGAGGAGTGCACCGTGCGGCCCGGCAGGGCGGTCTGGTTGGCGGCGCGGTTGGAGGCGTCCTTGAAGGTCATCCAGCCGTTGCCGGTCTGCGCCAGGGTGCGCATCATGCGGGCGTACAGGGTCTGCGCCGGGATGGTGCGGACGGCCTTGCCGGCCTGCTCGGCCTTGCGGTAGGCCTCGTCGAAGTCGGCGCCCCACAGGTCGACCAGCTCCGGCACGTCGGCCGGGGAGAACAGCGACCAGTCCTCGTTGGCGTTGACCCGGCGCATGAACTCGTCCGGGATCCAGTGCGCCAGGTTGAGGTTGTGGGTGCGGCGGGCCTCTTCGCCGGTGTTGTCGCGGAGCTCCAGGAACTCCTCGATGTCGGCGTGCCAGGTCTCCAGGTAGACGCAGGCCGCGCCCTTGCGGCGGCCGCCCTGGTTGACGGCGGCGACCGAGGAGTCGAGGGTGCGCAGGAACGGCACGATGCCGTTGGACTTGCCGTTGGTGCCGCGGATCAGGCTGCCGCGCGAGCGGATGCGCGAGTAGGACAGGCCGATGCCGCCGGCGTGCTTGGAGAGGCGGGCGATCTGCGCGTAGCGGTTGTAGATCGAGTCCAGGTTGTCCAGCGGCGAGTCGAGCAGGTAGCAGCTCGACATCTGCGGGTGCCGGGTGCCGGAGTTGAAGAGCGTCGGCGAGGAGGTCAGGTACTCCAGGCGGCTCATCAGGCCGTACAGCTCGGCCACCTCGCGCACGGACTGCTCGCTGTCGCCGACCGCCAGGCCACAGGCGACGCGGAGCAGGAAGTGCTGCGGGGTCTCGATCACCTTGCGGGTGATCGGGTGGCGCAGCAGGTAGCGGGACTGCACGGTGCGCAGGCCGAAGTACTCGAAGCGGTCGTCGCCGGTGGTGTCGATCAGCGCGTCCAGGGCGGCGGCGTGCTTGGTGACGAAGTCCGCGGTGGTGTCGCCGATCAGGCCCTCGGCGTGGCCGACGGCGATCGAGGCGGAGAAGGACACCGAGCCCTGGCTGTTCGCCTCGTCGACGATCTCCAGGGCGAGCAGGCGGGCGGCCAGCTTCGAGTACTGGGGGTCCTCGGCGATCATCGACGCGGCGGCGTCCACGGCCAGCCCGCGCAGCTCGGCGAAGTCCGAGCCGGCGTGGCGGCCGCGCAGCGCGGCCGCGGCGACATGGCCGGGGTCGACCTCGGTGAGGTCGGTGCTGCGGTCGGTGAGAAGCCGCAGCAGGGCGCCGCCGGGGTCGGAGACCGTCGGGTCGGTGAAGGCGGTACCGGTGCCCTGGGCGGGCAGGGTGGCTGAGGCGGCGGTGGTCAAGGCGCTCTCTCCTGGCGGCGATCGGCGGCGGTGATCGGGGGCCACCGGGCCGATCGGGGCAGGGGAGCACGGCACGAACGCAGATGGCGTCGCGCGACGGTGACTCCCCGGCCCGCCCGCGAGGCCCGGAGGGGTACTGCTCGTGCCGGCGCGGCCTCTGCGGGAGGGCCGTGGCGCACGCTGGCGGCAGGTCATCGGACTCGCGGTACGGCTGCTGGAGCCGCCCGCACACCGCTGCGGGGCAGTCCCGGATTCGCACCGGGTTCCCCTGCATCGACAGCAGAAGCGAGCATACATGTAGTGCCGCCGGACTGTGGTGGCACCATATGTTGTGCCTGTCGTGTCGCGGATGTGCGTGGGACGGGCGGCCGGTCAGTGCTTGAGATAGACCTTGTACGTACTCGAATCACCGGTCGGCGAGGTGAATTGGGCGACCAGCCGGTAGTGCCCGGCGGTGCTCAGGGCCTCGCTCACGGCCCGGTCGGTGGCCCTCGGCGCGGTGCTGTCGAGGACGACCATCGTGAACCAGCCGTCCCGGATCGCGGCCACGCTGCCGTCGTCGCCGTGGTGCTGGACGCCGGCCCCGTCGCGGTACTCCGTGCCGGTGCGCGCGGAGACCCACTGCTCGGGCTTGGAGACGCTGCCGAGGTAGTACTCGGCGAGTCCGTCGACCTCGGTGAGATAGCGGCCCTGGGGCTGCGTGTGGGCCGCCAGGACGGCCAGCAGGCGGCCGGAGTCGGGCCCGTTCTGGTAGCGCAGGGCGGACTGTTCCAGGCCGAGGGCGAGCAGGGCGACCCAGGCCAGGATGCCGAGCTGGGGATGGCGGAAGTGGGCGCCGACCAGCCGGGTCAGGCCGACCCCGGCGAGCGGGGCGGCGAGCAGCATGCCGTAGCCGAGGTGGCGGAACAGCGCGCCGGACGTGCCGGTCCACAGGTGGGCGGCGGGGACCAGCAGCGCGGTGACGGTCAGGGTGGCCCCGAGTAGGGCGCGCAGGCCCCGGGTGGTGGGGACGGCGTCCCTCTCCGGCGCGTCGTGCTCGTTCATCTGTTCGCGGCGCGCGTAGGCGATGGTGCCGGCCACCGCGAGGACGGTGAAGAGGCCCGCCCACTGGAGCGTGGCGACCAGGATCGAGCCGGCCGAGCCGGGGGCGTTGCCGTGCGAGGGTGACCACCCGGCGACCTTGCCGAGGGTGCCGTACGGGAGCAGCAGGACGAGGGTGCCGAGCGCCGCCAGCAGCGCGCGAAGGCCGGCCGGGCCGACCCGGTGGTACGGCCGGGCGCAGGCGAAGGCGAGGGCCATCAGGGCGGGGACGGCGAAGGCCGCGGAGTAGGCCACGGTGCAGGCCAGCGCCGTGGGCGGGGCGGCGAGCAGAGCCAGGGCCGGATGGCGTCTCGCGGTGAACACCGTGGTCCAGGCCGCGAGGGCGACCAGCAGGACGGCGAGGGACTCGGGCGCGGCGTAGAAGCCGACCACGACGGTGGACTGGAGGACGGCGTACACGGCGATCGCGCAGATGGCGACCCGCTCGTTGAACAGCCGCCGGGTCAGCGAGTACAACAGGACGGTGGTGAGCAGCGCGAAGCCGAGGCTGAGCAGCCGGGTGCCCCAGATGCCGTTGGCGTCGGCGGCGGCGCCGGCCAGTGGTGGGTAGAGCCAGGGTGAGCCGTGCACCCGGTCGACCAGGTCGGTGGTGACGGGGGTGCCGTGTAGGAGGTGGGCCAGCTGTTGGCGCCCGGCGACCATGGCGGCGGCCTCGTCGGGGTGCGCGGCGGCCAGCAGGCGCAGCGAGAGCGCGGCCTGGACGGTCAGGACGGCGCCCAGCAGGCCGAGGGCGATCCGGCGGCGGCGGGGGCTGGCGCCCGGGTCCCAGCCGATCGCGGGGACCGGTGGGATGGTGTACGGGGCGAGGTCGACGCCGTCGGGGTTGTCCACCGCCACGGCCGTGCGGGACCCGGTGGGGTCGGGTTCCGGTTCGGTGGTCTGGCCGTGGGCGGGGCTGCCGTGGGCGGAGCGGCTGCGCGGGACGGGAGGGAAGTCGGAATCAGTGTTCATCGGGGGTTCCGGATGTCGAAGCCGTAACGGGGGTCGGACACGCGCTGCTTGAACGCGGCGAGGGTGTCCGGGACGGCCTCGACCCGCCAGTCCGCCCGCTTGACGATGTTGAACCAGACGAAGCCGACGATGTCGTCGTGTGCCTC
Organism: Kitasatospora sp. NPDC096204; assembly: GCF_044763205.1. Lineage (NCBI taxonomy): Bacteria > Bacillati > Actinomycetota > Actinomycetes > Kitasatosporales > Streptomycetaceae > Kitasatospora > Kitasatospora sp. NPDC096204. The sequence goes on along the minus strand of NZ_JBIWFT010000003.1, from coordinate 253,267 downwards.
CAGCCCGGAGAACAGCTGGTCGATGTCCGCGTGCTGGCGCTTGCCCTGCTCGGAGGCGGTCTCGCTGATGAAGAAGGGCTTGTCGGAGAAGGTGCGGATCTCGGCCATGGTCGGCCCGTAGAGGGTCTCGAAGGTCTTCGGCCCGGTGCGGGTGAAGTAGCCGGTCATGCCGGCCCAGTCGACGTAGGTGTCGCCGGGGTAGTACGGCGCCAGGCGGGTGTTGGGCGCGGGGTCGGTGATGTTGGGGCTCCAGACCCAGATCACGTTGGTGGCGCCGGCCTGGTCGAAGAGGTCGTGGACGTGGCGCCAGGCGGCCACGAAGTCCTGGGGGGTGGTGGCCTGACGGCCCCACGGGTACCAGTCGCCGTTCATCTCGTGGGCGATGCTGATGGCGATCGGTAGGTTGAGCTTGGCGACGGCCTTGGCGACGCCGCGCACGTAGTCGTCGGTGTCGCCGGCCGCGATCGAGGCGAGCGAGCGGTCGTGCGGCTCCCAGGCCATGAAGGGCAGAGCCCCGGCCTCGTGGATCCGGCGCACGCCGGCGGTGTCGAAGCCGCCCTTCCAGTGGGCGTAGTACTCCAGGACGTTGGGCTGCTTTCCGATCGCGGAGCTGTAGCCGGGCAGCGCGTCCATCGTGGCGGGGACGTCGGGCAGGGCGGCGCCGAGGTACTTGTGGCTCGGTTTGAGCAGCGGCGTGACGTCGTACGGGACGCCGGCGGGCAGGGCCTTGGGCCGGGCCGGCGCCGTCGGTGCGGCGCTGCCGGCGGCTCCGGGGGGCGCGGCGGCAGCGGCGGGGGCTGGGGCGAGGTCCTTCTGCATCGCGAAGCCGGGGTCCTGGGGGCCGCACGCGGTGACGAGCAGCAGGCCGACGGCGGTCAGCAGCGGGAGCGCCAGCCGGCGACGGAGTCGGCCGGCCCGCCGGAGGGGGGCGGTCATGGCGATCACACTGCTTCCGTGGGGCGCGGCTGGACGAGGACCCGGCCCACGATGGTGGCGTAGAAGAGGCCGGAGGCGAGGACGAGGGCGAAGTTCAGGGGGCCCATGGTGAGCATCCGCCAGATGCTCAGCAGCACCCAGAGCAGGGCCGTTCCGCCGCCCCAGACGATGACGCCGATCCAGAACCGGCGGGTCTTGTTCCTCTTGGCGCCGCTGGAGCCGGTCGGCTGCCAGGCCATCCGGTTGCGGCGCACGATGTCCCAGATGGCGAAGACGTGCGCCCAGCCGTACATCATGCGGGCGGCCCAGGCCTCCAGCCGGTAGGGATTGCGGTGCCAGAGCGGGAAGACGATCGTCGCGTAGATCAGGCCGGGCAGCACCAGCGCGGTGTTCTCCCAGCGGATCAGGTCGGGGCGGGCGAGCAGCAGGACGATCGGTATGAGGGGGGAGACGACGGTGAACAGCGCCGTGTGGATGTAGTAGAAGAAGCCGGACAGGTAGCAGGCCCGGGTGACCGGCCGCAGCTTGGTCCGCCAGAACTTCTTGCTGCCGAGCAGGCTCATCGAGCCGGTGCACCAGCGGTACTGCTGGTTGAAGAAGCCGCCGACGTTGTCCGGGCAGACACCGGTGGCCAGGGCGACGGGTATGTACTGGAGGTCCCAGCCCAGGCGGCGCAGGTCGAAGCCGGTGTGCACGTCCTCGGAGTGGCCGATCAGGGTGGTGCCGCCGTTCTCCTCCAACGCCGCGCGCCGGTAGACCGCGCAACTGCCCACGCAGATCGCGCCGTCGTTGCGCTGCCGGGAGACCTGGACGGTCCGGTAGAACAGCTCCTGGACGGCGCCGGCGCCGCGCTCGATCCAGTTCTGCGAGTCGAGGATGCGGAAGAACTGCGGGGACTGGACGATGCCGAGGCGCGGGTTGGCCTCCATGTAGGGGAGCATCTCGTTCAGCAGGTCCGGTCGTGGCGCGAAGTCGGCGTCCAGGATGAGGATGTAGTCGCTGTCGGAGTTGCGGAAGCCGAACTGGAGGTTGCCGGCCTTCTTGAACCAGCCGAGCTTGTCGCGGGTGCCGTAGACGAACTCGAAGTCGACGGCCATCTGCGCGAGCTGTGGGCTGTTGCTGTCGTCGAGGACGTACGGGGTGACCTCGCCCGGGTACTGGTCGCGCAGCCGGGCCACGTGGGTCCAGGTGTTGTGCAGCACCTCGATCGGCTCGCCGGCGACGGGCAGGAAGATGTCGACGGTCGGGTAGCGCTCGGGCTGCCACGACTTGACCAGGGCGCGGTGGGCCGACAGGTCGAAGGTCTCGTTGAAGCCGTGCACCCAACGGGAGATCAGGTAGTAGACGATGGTGAAGGCGAGCGGCGGTATGAAGAAGAGGAACCACGGCGTCGCGCTCAGCAGCCCGATCTCGCTGGCCACCATGCAGGCGAAGCTGATGAGGGAGAAGCAGGTCAGCACCCACAGGTTGGTGCGGGCGTAGAGGTATTTCTCGGTGTTGTCCGGAGGTTGGGGGAGCAGGCCCCACCGCTTGCGGGCGGCCGGGTCGCGCCGGTTCCGGCGTCGTGAGACCGGCGGCTGACCGCCTCCCGCGAGTCGCGCGCTCTCGGTGACAGTCACGTGCTCTACTCCCCCGAAGCCGTACTGAGTCTGAACTGTCCCCGCACGGCGGCCGTTGCCGCTCGGGCACCAGGGGACGCCAGGATCGTACGGGACCGATCGCCCGGAGTTCGCTCCCCCCTCTTCGGCCTGCCGTCCGGAACCGATATCGAGTTCCGATCGTGATGTGAACGGGGGTGCGGCCAGAGCGCTTGTGTACGGTTGTCCGCTCGACGGTCGAGAACGGGTCGGGGAAGAGTGATGATCATCGAGGACGGCGCGGCCGGACGCGTGGCGCGGGGCCTGCGGGCGGTCGCCGCGTTCGGTGCGGTCGCCGCGTTGCTGGCCGGGTGCAGCGGCGAGGTCGGGGCGGTGGAGCCACCGACCGCCACGACGGCGGCGTCCGGGCCGGGGCTCTGCTCGACCGCGCAGGAGCCGTTCCCCAAGCTGGCGTTGGACGGTGGCGCCAAGATCCTCGAACCGAACCCGTGGAACACCGCCGGCACGGTCTGCGTGGACCCGGTCGGGGAGAGCGGGTTCTCGCTGTCCCGGACCGATGACTTCGTCCCGAAGAACCCGCTCGCCCCGGGCGCCTACCCCAACGTGTCCACCGCGCCGGGCGCGAGCGGACTGCCGGTGCCGGTCAGCGCCCTCGGCGACGCCACCGCCGACTGGGACGCCAATGGCCGGGTGAGCGGCTCCTTCAACCTCTCCTTCGACCTCTGGTACGGCTCCAGCCCGGACAACTGCCTCCCTGGGGAGAGCGCCGAGGTGATGATCTGGCTGGACGCCACCGACAACGTGCGGCCCGCCGGTGACAAGGTGTCGGACGCCCTGCCGTTCGGCGACGCCAGCTACCACGTCTACCAGGCGCCGATCACCGGCCCGCACAGTGTGATCAGCTACGTCCGCACGGCACCGACCCACACCACTCGTGGCCTCAACCTGCGGCTGTTCACCGCCGACGCCATGGCGCGCGGGTACGTCCCCAAGGGCTCCTACCTGTGCCGGGTGCAGGCGGGTTTCGAGGTCTGGAGCGGCGGGACCGGCCTGCGCAGCAACTCCTTCGCCTTCCACAACCGGGTCGGCCTGCCGGCGGGCGAGGTCCCGGCGGGCGCTCCGGGGATCTGTCTGCGGCACGGCGGCGGGATCGCCGGGGCTCCGGTGACCGTCGGATCCTGCGGCGACCAGGCCGTTTCGACCGGGTGGACGGTGGGCAACGACGGTTCGCTGCGCGGGGGAGCGGCCTGCCTGGCACCGGCCGCCGACCGCGCCTCGGTGACGCTGGCCGAGTGCACCGGCGGTACGGCGCAGCGTTGGGTCACCGCCCCCGGGCAGCGGCTGAAGCACCAGGACAGCGGGCTGTGCCTGGGCACCGCGGGCGGTGCGCTCACGGACGGCACACCGGCACTTCTGAGACCGTGCGCGGACACCGTTTCGCAGCGCTGGAAGCTGCCGTACAACGGAGTCGCGTGAGTCGGCGTCGCCCACGGGAAACCGCGGCCGCGCTGACGTTTCGTCCGCGCACCCCCCATGGGCGTGGCGGGGTGGATGCCCTAGCATTCGGGCCATGAGCGATCGACCGGTACCGAGTGGCGAGCCGGGCCAGCCCCCCACGCCACCGCAGCAGGCACCGGCCGGGGGGGCCGCTCCGGCCACCGGTGTGCCACCGCAGTCCCCGAGCGGAGCCTTCGGCCCCGCGTCCGGCTACGGGCCGCCGCCCGCCGCGCCCGCGCAGCCCCAGCAGTCGACGCCGCATCCGGCCGCGCAGCCGGTGCCGCAGTCGGGCGGGGGACCGGCTCCGCTGGCGCCGGGGCCGGTGCAGCCCGGCCCGGTGAAGCCGCAGCCGGGTCCTGTGATGCCGCCGCAGGGACAGCCCGTCCAGCCGCAGCCGGCCCAGCCGCAGGCGCCGATGCCGCAGCCCGGCCCGCCGGTCGGTCGGCAGCCCTTCGCGCCGGGCGCGCAGCCGGCCCAGCCCGTGGCGCACTGGCAGCAGCAGGGCGGCTTCCAGCCGCCGGTCCCCCCGTCCGGTCTGCCGGTCTCCCAGTCCAGCACACCGGACTGGGAGGCGCTGGCCGAGCAGAACGAGCAGTCCGCCAAGCGCGGCCGTCGGCTCAAGCTGATCGGTGTGGTGACCGCCGTGGTCGTGGTGGCCGCCGCCGGTGGCGGCGGGTACTGGTACCTCCAGCGCGGCAAGGAGAAGGAGCCGGTGGCCCAGGGCCCCGGCAAGCCTGGACCGACGTCCCCCGGTCCATCGAGCCCGCCGGTGAGCGCTCCGCCGGTCAAGGGCATCGACAGCCCGCCGACCGTCGGCTCGCTGCCCGCCAAGAAGGGCTCGGCCGCGCTCAACCTGGGGGCCGACGCCAAACAGGGGGCGATGGCCGGCTTCTCCGGGCAGGTCCTCAAACTGCCCAGCGGCCAGGACTCGTTCGCCTCGACGTCCACCTCGGTCATCGACGTGAACAAGAGCTTCACCGTCTCCGCGCGGGTGCTGGTCGACGTGCCCAACGGCAACCGCAGCGCGGTCAGCCAGGGCGACGGCCAGTACTACTCGTACTCGCTGGGCCGGGCCGGCAACAACGGGCACGACCAGTGGTACTTCAAGGTCCAGGTGCCGGGCGGCGGTTCGGTGATCGCCTGGTCCAAGGGCGACGCGACGGTCAACCAGTGGGTGCTGCTGACCGGCGTGTACGACGACCCGTCGGGCCAGCTCACTCTGTACGTCAACGGCGCTCCGCAGTCCTCGGCCAAGTCCGCCGGGGTGCAGCCGAGCGGCACCAACTCCCTGCAGGTCGGCCGGCTGAGTTCCAACTCGCAGTGGGCCGACCCTTGGCACGGTGCCGTCGCGGACATCCAGGTGTGGGACCAGGTGCTGCCGGAGGCCGACATCGTCAAGATCGTGGCCGGCCCGAGCTCGCCGCCGTCCATCGCGCCGATCGCCGCCTGGCTCGGCGGCTGAGCCCGCCGGGGACGGGTCCGGTGGTCCGGTGAGCACGACCCGCAGGACCTGCCGCAGGGCCGACCGGCCCTCGTGAACGTCCGGCCGCCGCCCCGGCAGTGTGGGGCGGCGGCCGAATCGCGCCCCGGGACGCGGGCTCAGGGTCCGTCCGGATGCGAAGTCCCAGATGAGGAGCAGTACTGATGAGCGCGGACGGCCGCTGGATCCGGCCCGAGTCCACCCGCAAGCCCGTTCTCGGCGGGGCCAGGCCGGCCAGGGCGGCGCTCGGCGAGCGCGACCGGACGGCGACCGGGGCGGCGCAGGCCTACCCGGCGGCCGACCGGCGCCGTCGCAAGCCCGGCCTGCCGAGGGTGCCGCACCCGGCCCGGCCGGTGCTGCGGGCCGACTGGCTGCCGCTGGCTGCCGTGCTGCTGATCCAGGCGGCGCTCTCGTACCACCTGATCCTCAGCAACACCGCCTTCATCGACGAAGGCACCTACATCTACGCGGGCTACCAGGAGATCGCGCACCTGCGGCACGGCACCCCGGTGGCGACGTACGAAACCTTCTTCTCCGGCTCCCCGCTGATCTACCCGGTGGTGGTGGCCGTCGCGGACTTCCTCGGCGGGCTGAACGGCGCCCGGCTGCTGAGCCTGGCGTTCATGCTCTCCGCCACGGTCGCCGTCCACCTGGCCACCCGGCGGCTGCACGGCTCGCTCGCGGCGTTCTGCGCGGCGATGGCCTTCGTCGCGCTCGGCCCCACCCAGTTCCTCGGCGGCCTGGCCACCTACGACGCGATGGCGCTGGCGGTCCTCGCCTGGGCCGGGTACTTCGCGGTGCGGCTGACCACGGGCGGCGGCCACCCGAGCCTGATCGCCTCCGGGCTGCTGCTGGCCCTGGCCGGCGCCACCAAGTACGCCGCGCTGCTGTGGGTGCCGGTGGTGTGCGGCATCGCGGTGCTGGCCGGGCCGCGCGGGTCGCTGCGTCGCTGGGAGGCATGGCGGCGCGGGCTGCTGGTGCTGCTGACCTTCGTGGTGGCGGTCGGCGCGGCGGCGCTGGCGGCCGGCGAGAAGTACGTCAACGGCTTCAACCACACCACGCTCAAGCGCGCCCCGGGCCACGACTCGTACTCCTACGTGGCCTCGGAGGCCGCCCGTTGGGTCGGCCCGCTGCTGGTGGTCGCGTTGGCCGGGGTGCTGGTGCAGCTGGTGCGGGCGCGGCGGCGCGGTGGTGCGGCCTGGCCAGGGTTCTGGTTGGCGCTGCTCCTGCTGCTGGCCGGACTGATGGCGCCGGTGAACCAGATCCGCATCCACACCTGGCTGTCCCTGCAGAAGCACGTCGACTTCGGCGCCTGGTTCTCCTGCATCGTGGTGGGCTTGGTCCTGGCCCGTACGGTGCTCTGGCTGAAGGGTCGTCTGCACCTGGTGGCAGGGGTCGCGGCCGCCGCCCTGGTGGTCGGCCCGCTGGCCTGGGCGGGCTCGGCCCAGGGCCGCGAGATGTACGGCGAGTGGTCGAACTCGAAGGAGTTCGTGGCCGCCCTGGAGCCGTACATCGTCAAGGGTGAGGACCGGTACCTGGTCGAGAACTACAACGTCCCCGCGTACTACCTGCGCAAGCAGACCAACTGGCAGCAGTGGCACGACCTGGTGGCCGTCTTCCGCCGGGACCCGGCCACGGGTGAGATGCAGAACGGGGTGCCCGCGATCCAGGCAGGCATCCAGGCCCACGAGTGGAAGGTCGTGGTCCTGGACTTCACCCAGACCGCGGCCATCGACAAGGCGATCCAGCCCACCCTGAAGGCCGCCGGGTACCGGGTGGTCACCGTGGTGACGAGCGGAAAGCACGGCCGGTACACCGTCTACGTCGCGCCCGGGTACGACAAGAAGCCGTGACGGGTGTTCAGGGCGGGCCGCCCGCTCAGAACGCCATGGTGTAGACCATCAGGTCCATCCCCGGGTACGGGGCCCAGTCCCGCTCGGGGGTGCGGCGGAAACCTGTCCGCTCGTATATGCGGTGGGCGGTGGTCATCTCCGGGCGGGTGGAGAAGGCCATGCCGGCCAGGCCGAGTTCGTGGCTGCGGGCGACGGCGGCGCGGACCAGGGCCTCGCCGACGCCGCGGCCGCGGGCGGCAGGGGCGGTGGCGAGCATCCGGATCTCGCCCTCCCGCGGGGTGGCGATGTCCGCCCACTCGGTGCCGCCGACGGCGAAGGTCACGCAGCCGAGGACCCCGGCTCCGGCGGCGTCGACGGCGACCAGCAGCTCGGCCTCCCGGGCCCGGCGCTCCGAGTTGCGCAGCAGGTCGACGTAGCCGCTCGCGGGGTTGGTGAAACCGTCGCCGACGAAGGCCTCGACGGTGATCCGGCCGGCGTCGGCGAGGTCCTCGGGGAGGGCCTGACGGATGAGGAAGTCCATCGGGCCAGTGTGCCGGAGCCCGGTGCGGGGCGGTTCTCCGGGGTCGAACGGGCCCCGAGGGCGGCAGGGCGGACGGCCGGCTGGACGGTCGGCTGGACGGCCCGGCGACCGGCCGGGTGGCCCGCCGGGTGGCCCGCCGGGGAGGGCGGCCGTCAGTCCTCCCCGAACGCCAGGTGCCCGACCCCGTTCCAGCCGTCCGGCCGCAGCCGCCCGTCCTGGGCCCGCCAGAGGCTGGTGGAGCAGTTGTGCACCGGCCCGAGCGCGGTGAGCTGCTCCTCGGTGAGCCGGTCCAGCGCGTAGCGGAGCATCAGCACCGTGCAGTCGTGGGCGACCAGCAGGACGGGCCGTCCGGCCTCCTCCTCGCAGAGGTCCCGCAGCAGGCTGCGCACCCGCAGCGCGACGTCGGCCCAGGACTCGCCGCCCGGCGGGCGGTAGTACAGCTCGCCCATCTTGCGCCGCCGGGCCGCCTCCTCCGGGTGCTTGGCCTCGATCGCGGCCTTGGGCAGCATCTCCAGGACGCCGAGTTCGCGGTCGCGCAGCCGCTCGTCGTAGCGGACGGCCAGGGTGACCGGGACGGCGCCGAGTCCGGCGGCCTGGGCGAGCGCGATCCGGGCGGTCTCGGCGGTGCGCGCGTACGGCGAGCACCAGACGCTGCGCGGGCGGTCGGCGCTGGGCAGAGCGGCCCACCAGTGGCCGAGCGCCTGGGCCTGCCGCCGGCCGTTCAGCGACAGCGGGATGTCGGCGTCGCGGCAGCTGATCGGGACGCTGAGGGCGCCGACGGCCTCGGCGAGCTGGAACTCGACGTTGGCGGTGGACTCCCCGTGCCGGGTGGCGATCAGTACGGACGGCAGCCGGCCGGCCGTCGACGGGCGGTGGGCGGCGGCGTGCTGCCCGTGACCGCCGGTGTGCTGGCCGTGGCCGGTGCCGTGCTGGGCCTGGGCGGTGCCGTGCTGGCCCTGCGTGGTGGCGTGGTGGTGCTGGCTCTGGGTGGACTGGTGCTGGCCGTTGAGGGTGGTGCCGAGTTCTGCCATGGCCGCGAGCTCCCCGTGGTCGATCAGGTCCCGGCCGGATGCCGGTCCGGTCTGGTGGTGCCCGGCGTGCACGCCTGTTCATACATATGATCGCGCCGCCTCCTCCAGTGTTCACGGAGAAGGCGGCGCGATCACAGGGCGCGTACCGCGTCAATCAGTGCGCCGCTACGGGCTCCGGCGCGTTCTTCAGCTCGTCGTCGCCGGCTTCGGCGCTGTAGTCGGACGGCCTGGTCTCGTCCGGGAGCTCCGGCGCCTTGAGCGCCCGCAGCACCAGGGTGAGCACCACCGAGACGATCAGGTTGAGCGCGAAGGCGGTCAGGCCGATGTAGCCGATCTCGCCGATGCCGGGGATCTCGGCCGAGTTGCCGCCGAAGTGCTTGGTGGCGGGGCTGGCGATCCCGTACGCCTTCCAGGTGCCGTACACCATGCCGGCCGCCCAGCCGGCGAACAGCGCCCAGTGGTGGAACCAGCGGGTGAACAGGCCGCCGACGATCGACACGAAGGTCTGCAGGATCCACAGGCCGCCCAGCAGTTGGAGGTTGATCGCGGCCTGCTTGTCCATGCCGAGCACGAAGACCAGCGCGCCGACCTTCACCAGCAGCGAGACCAGCTTGGCGACCCGGGTCTCGTCGGCGGGGGTGGCGGCGGGCTTCAGCCACTCCTTGTAGACGTTGCGGGTGAACAGGTTGGCCGCCGCGATGGACATGATGGCGGCCGGCACCAGCGCGCCGATGCCGATCGCGGCGAAGGCCACGCCGGTGAACCAGTCCGGGAACATGTCCGCGAACAGCTGGGGCACCGACAGCTGGGAGTTGTAGCCCTTGACGCCCTTGCCGACGCCCGCCGCGACCGCCATGAAGCCGAGCAGCGCCAGCAGGCCCAGCATCAGCGAGTAGGCGGGCATGATCGCCATGTTGCGGCGCACGGTGTTGCGGGACTTGGAGGCCAGCACGCCGGTCACCGAGTGCGGGTACATGAACAGCGCCATCGCCGATCCGAGGGCGAGCGTGGCGTACGTCCACTGCTTGTTCTCGGGGATGGTCAGCGAGCCGGCCTTGGCCTCCTTGAAGTGCTGTGCGGTGGCTTCGAAGATGTGGCCGTAGCCGCCGAGCCGGATCGGGATGTAGATCACCGCGACGATGATCACGATGTAGACCAGGGCGTCCTTGACGAAGGCGATCAGCGCCGGGGCGCGCAGGCCGGAGGAGTAGGTGTAGGCGGCCAGCACACCGAAGGCGATGAACAGCGGCAGGTCCTTGACGAACCAGTTGGCGTTCTCCCCGCCGCCGACCCCCAGCACGTCCAACACGGCCTGGATGCCCACGAGTTGCAGGGCGATGTACGGCATGGTGGCCAGGATGCCGGTGAGCGCGACCACCAGCGACAGTGGCCGCGAGCCGTACCGGCCGCGCACGAAGTCGGCCGGGGTCACGTAGCCGTGCACCCGGGAGACCGACCAGAGCCGGGGCAGGAAGAGGAAGACCAGCGGGTAGGCGATGATCGTGTACGGCACCGCGAAGAAGCCCGCCGCGCCGGTCGCGTACACCGCCGCCGGGACGGCGACGAAGGTGTACGCGGTGTAGAGGTCCCCGCCGAGCAGGAACCAGGTCACCCAGGTGCCGAAGCTGCGCCCGCCCAGGCCCCACTCGTCCAGGTGCGCCGCGTTGTCCGCGCGGCGCCAGCGCGAGGCGAGGAAGCCCATCACGGTGACCAGGGCGAAGAACAGCACGAAGACCACGAGGGCCGGCACGTTGACGTCCTTCATCGCGCACCGCCCTTCCGGGCCGCCTTGCGGGCCTTCTCGTCCCGGTTGATCAGCAGGTAGGCGGCGACGGTGAACACGGCCGACGCCGGCACCCAGAGCAGCTGGTACCAGTAGAAGAACGGCATGCCGGCCGCTGCCGGGTCGCTCTTGTCGTACGAGGACACCCAGAGCATCGCGACGATCGGCACGAGCAGGGCCAGGCCGGCCAGCACCCGTTCGGGCGTCACCGCCGGGACGGGCCTCCCGCCTGGCTCGGGCATGACATCTTCGACGGTGAGGGGATCAGACGGCATCTTCGGCTCCGCTCCGGAGGGTTCCCCGTCGGCGCCGCAGCCCGGTCGGCGCCGAGCGCCGCACGGGCCCGCCGAGCAGCACCATCGGTGATCGGCAGTCAGGTCTGTACGGCTGCGCAATCTAGAGCATGGGGTGATCCATGTCACCGGAATTGACGCAACTTCCCGCCAGTCGGACGCGAGCGGCCGATGTCCGCCCTCCGTGCGGCGGAAATGCGGCGGGAGCGAGCCCGGCGGGAACGCGGCGGACGTACGACGGAGAGGCGCTGTCGGCGCGGGGCCGGGAAAAGCCGTCGCGGAACGCGAAAGGCACCGGCGCGCGGGTCGCGCGCGCCGGTGCCCGAAGTGCGGTGGGGGAGTGCGGCTACTCCGGACGCTTCAGCCGGGTGATGAACTTGTAGCGGTCGCCGCGGTAGATCGAGCGGACCCACTCGACCGGCTCGCCCCCGGCATCGAAGGAGTGCCGGGAGAGCTGGAGCATCGGCAGGCCGAGGTCGGAGCCGAGCAGGCCGGCCTCGCGCGGGTTGGCCAGGGTGGTCTCGATGGTCTCCTCGGCCTCGGCCACGGTGACCCCGTACACCTCGCGCAGCGCCGCGTACAGCGAGTTGTGCTTGGCCAGGTTGCGGCGCAGGGCCGGGAAGCGCTTGGCGGACAGGTGGGCGACCTCGATGGCCATCGGGTCGCCGTTGGCCAGCCGCAGGCGCTCGATCCGCAGCACCCGGCCGCCCGGCTTGATGTCGAGCAGCGGGGCGAGCCGGTCGTCGGCGGTGATGTAGCCGATCTCGATCAGCCGGGAGGCGGGCTCCAGGCCCTGGGCGCGCATGTCCTCGGTGTAGGAGGTCAGCTGGAGGGCCTGGGCGACCTTGGGCTTGGCGACGAAGGTGCCCTTGCCCTGGATGCGCTCCAGGCGGCCCTCGACGACCAGCTCCTGGAGGGCCTGGCGCACGGTGGTGCGCGAGGTGTCGAACTGGGCGGCCAGCGCCCGCTCGGGCGGCACCGGGGTGCCGGCGGGCTGGGTCTCGGTGAGCTGCAGCAGGTGCCGCTTCAGGCCGTAGTACTTGGGGACCCGCGCGGTCGGATCGGTGCCGGCCTGCGTGGGGAGGCTGTTCACCTCGGGGTCGTTGACCTGGGCGGTGGATCCCCCGTCGCTGCTCATCGGACCTGTTCTCCCGCTTCTCGCGAGGTCCTCACTGACCCCGCCACATCGTTAACGGCTCACATCGTTGCATGTATGGCTACGGAACGAATACCTCATCACGCGATGAACGATGTGCGGTGTCGGCTTGATAACGGGTGGTCGGGATCGGTCGAACAGCCGTTGACAGGCCCATTGGTCTAGGCCAAGCTCCAGGCAGCTGGTCTACACCACTAGGCCGGTAACTATGAATCCCCCCACCCGTTCGAAGGGGTCCGCGGCACCATTCCCCCCGCTTTGTGTGGGTCTGCCGCTGCCGCCCGACGGGGGCAACCCAGGCATCCCTCAGGAGGATGGCGTGAAGCGTCAGCTCATCGCGGCGGTCGGCGTCGCAGCAATGGTCGTCGGCGTGGCGGCTTGCGGCTCGGACGGCAAGAAGGAGGGCGGTTCCTCCTCGGCGGCCAAGAACTACGACGGCAAGACCCTCACCGTGTGGCTGATGGACGGCTCGGCCCCCAAGGGCTGGGAGGACAGCGTCAAGGCGGACTTCGCCGCCGCCTACCCGGGTGCCAAGCTGGAGATCCAGACCCAGAAGTGGAACGGCATCGGCCAGAAGGTCACCGCCGCCCTCTCCGAGGGTTCGGTCGACGTCCTGGAGATCGGCAACACCCAGACCGCGGGCTACGCGGCCACCGGTGGTCTGCTCGACATCACCAAGGACAAGGCCGACCTGGGCGGTGCCGACTGGGCCGCCAACCTGAGCGAGTCCTCGATCATCGAGGGCAAGCAGTACGCCGCCCCGTGGTACTTCACCAACCGCGTGGTGACCTACAACAAGGACATCTGGACCAAGGCCGGCATCGCCGCCCCGCCGAAGACCCTGGACGAGCTGTACCAGGACCTGGACAAGGTCAAGGCCGTCCCCGGCGTCAACGACGCCCTCTACATGCCCGGTCAGGAGTGGTACGTCTACTTCGGCCTGCTGCAGAGCGAGGGCGGCAAGCTCGCCAAGAAGGAGGGCGACAAGTGGGTCGGCGGCCTGTCGAGCCCCGAGGGCCAGAAGGCGTTCGAGACCTACAAGAAGCTGCAGGGCTACTCGGCCACCGCCCCGAAGGACAAGGACGAGGCCACCCCGCAGCAGAAGGACGTCTTCGCCAAGGGTGACATCGGCACCATCATCGGCCTCGGCTGGGAGGTCCCGAAGCCCGAGGAGCTGGCGGCCGACAAGATCGGTTACTTCGCCCTCCCCGGCAAGACCGCGGACAAGCCGTCCAGCGTCTTCCTCGGCGGCTCGAACCTGGCGATCGCCCAGCAGAGCAAGAACCCCGAGCTGGCCAAGGGCTTCCTGAAGATCGCCATGAGCGACAAGAACGAGGGCATGGTCGCCTCCTCCGGCCTCATCCCGAACAAGGTCGCGCTCAACGACAAGGTCACCGGCGACTTCGCCAAGGCCGCCCTGCCGGCCTCGGCCAACGGCGCGACCACCCCGAACGTCCCGACCTGGACCAACGTCGAGAACGAGCCGAACCCGATCAAGGACTTCCTGACCTCGGCGCTGACCGGCGACTACGCCGCCGCGGCCAAGAAGGCCGACGACGAGATCGCGAAGCGTCTCAACCAGAAGCAGTAAGGCAGTCGAGCGGCGTCGCTCACCGGCTCCCGGCGGGGGGCCGGTGGGCGGCGCCTTCCGTCGTGGTCGGGTTTGCAAGGAAGAGAGAGCGATGGCTGCGCAGTCGGAACGGGTGCAGACACAGTCCCCGGAGTCAACGAATTCCGTGGTGGCGTCCAGGCCCACCACCCCCGGTGCCGAGCGCACCCCGAGCAGGGGCGGCAGACCGTCGGACGGGCCCGGCGTGGCGTCCAGGTTCGCCCCCTACCTGCTGCTGCTGCCGGCCATCGCGGTGACCCTCGTCCTGCTGCTCTGGCCGCTGGTCGAGACGGCCGTGGTGTCGTTCCAGAACCTCAACAAGCGGCAGTTCATCCAGCACCTGACCGAGTGGAACGGCTTCGGCAACTACACCGACCAGCTCTCCGGCTCGGAGTTCTGGACGATCACCCTGCGCACGGTGGTCTTCACGGCGGTCAACGTCGTGCTGATCATGGTGTTCGGCACGCTGATCGGCCTGCTGCTCAACACCCTCGGCAAGTGGATGCGGCTGGCGCTCTCGGTCGCCCTGCTGCTGGCCTGGGCGATGCCGGTGGTCGCCGCGACCACCGTCTACACCTGGCTCTTCGACCAGAACTTCGGCGTCGTCAACTGGTTCCTGGACAAGCTGGGCTGGCACTCCATGGCCCACTTCAACTGGACCGGCGGCCAGTACTCCACCTTCTTCGTGATCATCCTGCTGATCGTGTGGCAGTCGGTCCCGTTCGTGGCGTTCAACATGTACGCGGGCCTGACCACGATCCCCAAGGAGCTCTACGAGGCCGCCCGGATGGACGGCGCCGGCGCGGGCAAGATCTGGAGCTCGGTGATCTTCCCGATCATGAAGCCCTTCCTCCTGGCCACGACCTTCCTGGAGGTCATCTGGGTGTTCAAGGCCTTCACCCAGGTCTACCTGATCAACAAGGGCGGCCCGGACGGCCTGACCCGCACCCTGCCGGTGCACGCCTTCCTCGAGGGCATCGGCTCCCAGCGCTTCGGCGTCGGCTCCGCGATCGCGGTGCTCACCATCCTGATGCTGGCCGCGCTGATGGCCTACTACTTCCGCATCATTCTCAAGCAGGAGGACGAGCTGTGAGGCGCTCGCTCATCGGACGCACCTGGCCGAACCTGATCGCGGTCGTCCTCTTCGTCTTCTTCCTGTTCCCCGTCTACTGGATGTTCACGACGGCGTTCAAGCAGAACAAGGACATCGTCAGCCGGGACCCCGTCTTCCTGCCGCTGAACGGCACGTTCGAGCACTTCGACCGCGCCGTGCACGTCCCGCACTTCTGGACGTACGTCACCAACAGCCTGATCGTCACCGTCGGCGCGGTGCTCGGCTCGCTGGTGATCGCCACCCTGGCCGCCTTCGCGATCGCCCGGATGCGCTTCCGCGGCCGCAAGGGCTTCGTCCTGGTCGTGATGGCCGCCCAGATGGCGCCCTGGGAGGTCATGGTCATCGCGGCGTACCTGATCGTCCGCGACAACGACATGCTCAACAGCCTGGTGCCGCTGACCGCCTTCTACCTGATGATGGTGCTGCCCTTCACGATCTGGACGCTGCGCGGCTTCATCGCCGCCGTGCCGAAGGAGCTGGAGGAGTCGGCCATGGTGGACGGCTGCACCCGCACCCAGGCCTTCGTGAAGGTGATCTTCCCGCTGCTCGCCCCCGGCCTGATGTCGACCTCGCTGTTCGGCTTCATCACCGCGTGGAACGAGTTCCCGCTGGTCAACATGCTGAACAAGAAGGAGGCGGCGCAGACCCTCCCGCTCTGGCTGTCCTCGTTCCAGACCGCGTTCGGCACCGACTGGGGCGCGACCATGGCCGCGTCGACCCTGTTCGCCGTACCGATCCTGATCCTGTTCATCTTCCTGCAGCGCAAGGCGGTCAACGGACTGACCGACGGCGCCGTGAAGGGCTGAGTCCACGTGAGCATCCTCGTTCCCACCGTGCCGGACAGCGACCAGCTGCACCGTGACGCCCTGACCGTCCTCCAGCCCGGCTTCGTCGGCACCGAGCCGCCGGAGTGGCTGCGCCGCCACCTCGCCGCGGGCCTCGGCTCGGTCGCGCTGTTCGACCGCAACGTGGTCGACCTCGGCCAGCTGTCCGCGCTCACCGGGGCGCTGCGCGCCGAGAACCCCGACCTGCTGATCGCCATCGACGAGGAGAGCGGTGACGTCACCCGGCTGGAGGCGGGCTCCGGCTCGTCCTGGCCCGGCAACCTCGCGCTCGGCGCGATCGACGACCCGGCGCTGACCCGGGACGTCGCCCGCGAGCTGGGCCGGGCGCTGGCCGCGGCCGGCGTCAACTACAACTGGGCGCCCACCGCGGACGTCAACTCCAACCCGCGCAACCCGGTCATCGGGGTCCGCTCCTTCGGCGCCGACCCCGAGCTGTGCGCCCGGCACACCGCCGCCTGGGTCGAGGGCCTGCAGTCGGCCGGCGTGGCCGCCTGCTCCAAGCACTTCCCGGGCCACGGCGACACCGCGGTGGACTCGCACCACGGCCTGCCGGTCATCGACGTCGACCTGGACGTGCTGCGGGCCCGCGACCTGATCCCCTTCCAGGCGGCGATCGCGGCCGGCACCAAGGCCGTGATGACCGCCCACATCATGATCCCGGCGCTGGACCCGAAGCTGCCCGCCACCCTCAGCCCGGCCGTGCTGCGCGACCTGCTGCGCGCGGCCCCGGCCGACGGCGGCCTGGGCTACCAGGGCCTGATCGTCAGCGACGCCATCGAGATGGGCGCCATCGCCGACACCTTCGGGATGGGCGAGGGCACCGTGCTGGCCCTGGCGGCCGGCGCGGACGCGATCTGCGTCGGCGGCGGGCTCGCCGACGAGGAGACCGTGCTGATGCTGCGCGACGCCATCGTGGCGGGCGTGCGCTCCGGCCGGCTCGCCGAGGAGCGGCTGGCGGACGCCGCCGAGCGGGTCAGGGCGCTGGGCAGCTGGGGCCGGATCGCGGCCCAGGGCGAGCGGATCGAGCCGGACCTGGCGGTCGGTCTGCGGGCCGCGCGCCGGGCGCTCCGGGTGGTCCGGGCGCCGGGCCTGGCGGTGCCCCCGGTGAGCGAGCGCCCGTACGTGGCCTCGTTCTCGGACGAGCCGAACATCGCGGTCGGCGACGTCACCCCGTGGGGCGTGGCCGGCATGCTGGCCGACCGCTTCCCCGGCACCCGTACCCGCGAGGTGTCGGCGGCCGAGGCCGCGCCGGAGCTGCTGGACACCCTGGTCGGCGAGCTGCTGGCCGGCGCCGAGGGCCGCCGCCTGGTGCTGGTGGTCCGGGACGCGCACCGGCACGCGTGGATGTCCGCCGCGCTGGGCCGCCTGGTGGCGGCCAGGCCGGACGCCGCCGTGGTCGAGATGGGCCTGCCCCAGTCCGAGCCGGTCGGCGCCCTCCACATCGCCACCCACGGCGCCGCCCGGGTCTGCGGACTGGCGGCCGTGGAGGTCCTCACCGGACAGCCGGGAGCGGTCGGCTGAACCGACCGACGAGGCGTCACCGGCCGTGTCCGGTGGGCGTCGGCCGACGGGCCCGTCATGCGCGTGTCGCATGGCGGGCCCGTTCCGTTTCCCCGCGTCGACCTGCGGATCCTCCGGGTGACCGTGTTCCCTCAAGTGGGCCTTAAATCCACCTTAAGTTTCACCTGGGGTGACGGAACGGCGACTGGCCGCCACGCGGTACAACAGCTCTGCAACGGCCGCCCCGAGGAGGGCTTTTGGTCGTTGACACCACCTATGGTCTAGGCCAGAGTCCAGTCATCCGGTTCGAGATTCAACCTCGCCGGATGTGGTATCGGCCCTCCCCG
Organism: Kitasatospora sp. NPDC096204; assembly: GCF_044763205.1. Taxonomy (NCBI): domain Bacteria; kingdom Bacillati; phylum Actinomycetota; class Actinomycetes; order Kitasatosporales; family Streptomycetaceae; genus Kitasatospora; species Kitasatospora sp. NPDC096204. Next base: position 235,705 of record NZ_JBIWFT010000003.1, on the reverse strand, counting down.
AAGCTCTTCGCCGCCCCCTGTCCGGACTCTCCGCCACGGGCGCCAATCACGCTGCCGGCGGGCAACACGGCTCTACAACCCTCGGAGGACGGCGTGAAGAAGCGTCAGCTCGTCTCGACGCTCGGGACCATGGCACTGGCAGTCGGTCTGACGGCCTGTTCCTCGACCGCGAAGCCCGCGGCCGGCGGCGGTCCCGCCGGCTCCGCGGACGCGAAGGGCGCCGCCGGCACCGTCACCGTCTGGCTGATGGACGACGCCCAGAAGAACTGGCCGGACCTGGTCCAGCGGGTCAACGACGAGTTCGCGGCGAAGTACCCGAACATCAGCCTCAAGCTCGTCTACCAGGGTTGGGCCGACAAGGTCGGCAAGCTCGACAAGGCCATCGCCGACGGCAGCGCCCCCGACGTGGTCGAGCTGGGCAACACCGAGACCATGAAGTACGTGCTCTCCGGCGCGCTGGCCCCGGTGGACCGCGGCACCTTCGACAACTCCGACAGCTGGATCAAGGCGCTCGCCAACACCTGCACCTACCAGGACAAGCTCTGGTGCGTGCCCTACTACGCCGGCTCCCGGGTCGCCATCTACAACTCCACCGCCTTCCAGCAGGCCACCGGCAGCGCCGACTTCCCGAAGACGGAGACGGAACTGCTGGCCGCGCTGGACAAGATCGCGGACCGGAACAAGGCCGACAAGACCTTCTCCCCGCTCTACCTGCCCGGCCCGTACTGGTACGCCGCGATGAGCTACGTGGCCGCGTACGGCGGCGCCATCGCCAAGTTCGACGGCTCCGGCAACTGGCACGGCACCCTGCACGACCCCAAGTCCCAGCAGGGCATAGCCCACTTCGTCGACCTGGTGCGCAAGTACAACAAGGGCGACCTGACGGTCAACGAGCAGAACCAGTTCGAGTCGATGGCCCGCGGGCACGCCGCGTCCTTCTACGGCAACGGCTACGAGGCGGCCAGCGTCACCGCGCCGGTCACCGGCGACCCGAGCCTCAAGGACGCCGTCAAGGTGGCCACCATGCCCGGCCCGGACGGCAAGCCGCTGCCGACCTTCATCGGCGGCTCCGACCTCGCCCTCACCGCCAAGTCCCAGCAGGCGGCGGCGGCCACCGACTGGATCCGGATGTTCACCGGCACCAAGTCCCAGCAGGCGCTGGCCGACAAGGACATCCTGCCGAACAACCTGACCCAGCTGAACCCGCTGAAGAACAAGCCGACCACCGCCGCCGCGGCCAACGCCGTCCCGGACGCCTGGTTCACCCCGCTGGCACCCGGCTGGGGCGCGATCGAGAAGCAGAAGATCATCCCGGACATGCTGGCCTCGATCCTCAAGGGCAAGTCGGTGGACCAGGCCACCAAGGAGGCCGACGCCGCGATCGACCAGCTGATCAACAAGGCGTCCTGACCCTCCGTCGCGGCCCGTCGTGGTGCGCCCCTCCGGCCTCCGGAGGGGCGCGTCCTTCCGGCTTCCGGCCGGGCACTCCGTCCGCGCGGGGCACGCGCGGACGGAGTGCCCGGCGGCAGGTGCGACCGTAGGATTGCCGCACGAAGGACCGCAGCGAGTGTGCGGACTCGCCGCCGTGGAGGTCCCCGCCGGGCAGCCGCCCGCGCGGGGTCGAACCGTCTCATGGAGGCAGACCCAGATGTCCGACCCGCAGACTGTTTCCGTCCCCGGCCGGATCATGGCGGCGGAGATGGCCGAGCAGCCGGCCGTCCTCCAGCGCATCCTCGACGAGGGTGCCCCGAAGATCCGCGAGGTCGCCGCGCAGATCGCCGCCCGCAAACCGCGCTTCGTCCTGCTCACCGCGCGCGGCACGTCCGACAACGCCGCGCTGTACGCCAAGTACCTGATCGAGATCCTGCTGGGCAAGCCGGCCGGACTGACCTCGATGTCCACCACCACCGCGTACGGGGCCAAGCCGGACCTCACCGACGTCCTGGTCGTCACCGTCAGCCAGTCCGGCGGCTCGCCCGACCTGGTGGCCTCCACCAAGGCCGCCCGCGAGGCCGGCGCCATCACCCTCGCGGTGACCAACAACGCCGCCTCGCCGCTGGCCGAGGTCTCCGAGTTCCACATCGACGTGCTGGCCGGCCCGGAGAAGGCGCTGCCGGCCACCAAGACCTACACCGCCGAGCTGCTGGCGCTCTACCTGCTGGTCGAGGGGCTGCGTGGTGGTGACGGCTCGGCCGCCGAGGGCCTGCCGGGGCTGGCCGCCGGGGTGCTGGCGCGCAGGGCCGAGGTGAAGGCGCTGGCGGAGCGCTACCGCTTCGCCCAGCGGCTGGTGATCACCTCGCGCGGCTACGGCTACCCGACCGCCCGCGAGGCGGCGCTCAAGCTGATGGAGACCACCTACATCCCGGCCACCCCGTTCTCCGGAGCGGACCTGCTGCACGGTCCGCTGGCCATGGTGGACAACGTCTCGCCGGTCATCGCGATCGTCCCGGACGGCAAGGGCGGCGAGGCCCTCCAACCGGTGCTGGACCGCCTGCGCGGGCGCGGCGCGGACCTGGTGGTGGTCGGCCGGCAGGAGCAGGTGGACGCCGCCTCGGCGGGCTTCGCGCTGCCGGCCGGCGTGCCCGAGGAGGTGCAGCCGATCCTGGAGATCCTGCCGCTGCAGCTGCTGGCCTACGAGGTCACCATCGCCCGCGGCCAGGACCCGGACGCCCCGCGCGCCCTGGCCAAGGTCACCGAGACGCGGTAGCCCGCCCCGGGCGAGGAGTCGGCCCCCGGTCCACGCGCCTGTGGACCGGGGGCCGACGTCCTGAGCGGCGGACAGGTGGTTCCGGGGGTGGAAAGCACTACGGGCCACGGCGCCGACACGGGACCCTCAACCCGTGCGGCACCGCAGCCCGGAGCTGTCGTCGGGCGCCGGAGTCGGCCGAGAACTGTGCGGGGTCCTCGATCAGTGGCGTCCGACCGAGGAGGGGCCGCGCGCGGTCAGGGCAGTTGCGCGGGGGCCTCTCCTTGGTGCTCTTTCATTGTGGACTAGACCAATCTCGGTTGTCCAGGCCTCCCGGAAAATTGGTCTAAACAACTCAGGGGCTGGCCGGACCCCGCCGGGCCTCCCGCCGGACCCCGCCCGGACCCTCCCGCGGGCGTGCCCGCAGGCCCGCTCGCAGGTCCGCCGCGCCCCGCCCGGACCGGCGGCGATACGCTCGCCATGTGCCCTCGCTGAACGAACTCGTCCGCCGCCACACCACCCTCACCGGGGCCGATGTGGAATGGCTCCACCACCTGGTCTCGGAGTGGCAGCTGCTCTCCGACCTCTCCTTCGCCGACCTGGTGCTGTGGATCCCCACCTGGGACGGCATCCGCTACGTCTCGGTGGCGCAGATGCGGCCCAACACCGGGCCCACCTCCTACCAGGACGACATGGTCGGCCACCTCGTCCCGCGCGGCCGCCGCCCGCTGCTGGACGCCGCCTTCGACGAGGGCCGGATCGTGCGCGAGGGCGACCCGGAGTGGCGCGAGGAGGTCCCGGTCCGGGTCGAGTCGATCCCGGTCCGGCGCGAGGGCAAGGTGCTGGGCGTGATCGCCCGCAACACCAACCTGCTGACCGTCCGTACCCCGAGCCGGCTGGAGCTCACCTACCTCCAGAGCGCCTCCGACCTGGCCCAGATGATCGCGGCGGGCTCCTTCCCGTTCCCCGACGTCGAGCAGGCCGACATGGACGCCGCGCCCCGGGTCGGCGACGGCCTGATCCGGCTGGACGCGGACGGCATCGTCACCTACGCCAGCCCCAACGCCCTCTCCGCCTACCACCGGCTCGGCCTCACCACGGACCTGGTCGGCAGCCACCTCGGCCGGGCCACCGCCGACCTCGCCCCGCCGTCCCGCTCGGCCGTCCACGAGGCGCTGGTGAAGCTGGCGAGCGGCTGGGCGCCCCGGCAGACCGAGGTCGAGGCGCAGGGGGGAGTGGTGACCCTGCGGGCGATCCCGCTCAAGCCCAAGGGCACCCTGACGGGTTCGCTGGTGCTGTGCCGGGACGTCACCGAGCTGCGCCGCCGGGACCGCGAGCTGATGACCAAGGACGCCACCATCCGGGAGATCCACCACCGGGTGAAGAACAACCTCCAGACCGTCGCGGCCCTGCTGCGGCTGCAGTCCCGCCGGATGGACTCGGAGTCCGGCCGGGCCGCGCTGGACGAGGCGGTGCGCCGGGTCGGCTCGATCGCGATCGTGCACGAGACGCTCTCCCAGGCGCTGGACGAGCGGGTGGCCTTCGACGAGATCGCCGACCGGGTGCTGGCGATGGCGATGGAGCTGTCCCAGGACGGCCGGGTGGCGACCCGCCGCACCGGCAGCTTCGGCATCCTGTCCGCCGAGGTGGCGACCCCGCTGTCGATGGTGCTGACCGAACTGCTCCAGAACGCCCTGGAGCACGCGTTCGGCCCGACCGCCTCCGGGAACCTGGAGGTCAGCGCGCTGCGCGGCCGGGCTCCGGCGACCGGGGCGGGCTGGTCGGACAGCTGGAACGGCGGCGCCCGGCCGGAGGAGTACCTGCTGATCACGGTGCAGGACGACGGCCGCGGCATGCCGGAGGGGTTCGACCCGAAGACGGCGGGCAACCTCGGGCTGCAGATCGTCCGGACGCTGGCCACCGGTGAGCTCGGCGGCACCTTCGACATGGTGGCCGGCCCGAACGGCGGGACCAAGGTGATCCTGGAGATCCCGGTCCGCTGAGGCCGCGCGAAGGTGCGCGACGTGCGCGAAGGTGTGCGACGGGGGCGTGCACGCGGCGGAAGCGCCGGGTGCACGCTTCACGCACCGGCGTGCGGAGCGCGGGACCGGGGCGCGGAACCAGGCGCGGGGCCGGGTGCGGGACCGGGTGCGGAAACAGAAACGAGGCCCTGTCGACCGGGGGGGGTGGGTCGACAGGGCCTCTCAACCCGTTCCGGCCGTCGGGGGGAGTCGGCCGGAACGGGGGCTCTGGGTGGTGCGACACCTCGCCGGTGCATTGCACACGGTGAGCGCCATAGCTCCACAATATTGCTCTAAGTGAACAGTATCAAGTGCCTGGGCGGGTCCGGTGTCGCGGGACCTGGCTGGGCGAGGTCCTTTGTGCGGAAGGCTTCACCAGGAGGTGCAGGGAAGCCTTTGATCATGTGTCGATCGGTACTGCGTTACTGCTGGTGCTACGGCGTGTGATCGCCGGGCGATCAGGCGGTGCGGGCCCGGTTGCGGGCGGCGCGGCGCTTCATCGCGCGACGCTCGTCCTCGCTCATGCCGCCCCAGACGCCGGCGTCCTGGCCGGTCTCGAGCGCCCACTGGAGGCACTGCTCCATCACCGGACAGCGGCGGCACACGGCCTTGGCTTCCTCGATCTGCAGCAGAGCAGGACCGGTGTTCCCGATCGGGAAGAACAGCTCCGGGTCCTCTTCGCGGCAGACAGCGCGGTGGCGCCAGTCCATGGTCGTCCAACTCCTCCTGCCGCGGGGGGTGGCCCGATCGGCATAATCGAATGGCTTGTGAATGTGAACGCTTTCACGAATCCCGCAACAGCAAAAGAGACCAAAGGCCCGCCGGGCCCGGGTGGTCTGTGCTGAGGGGATTCGGCGATTCGAGGGACGAACCGCGGTCGGCGCTCCTGTGGTTCCGGAGTTGCCGTCGCTGCGATGTGTCCCGATCGCCATGTAGAGGTTCGCAAACCTCGGGCTCGGATACAACCCCCTTCGGGGAGGAATTTTGGATTCTTCGGTGTCGCCTAGCTCACAGCCAGTACTTCTATGGAGTGAAGGGGGCTTGTGCGTTCGAGAAGAAGGAGGAACCCCCCTTCCAGTCACACAATCACACGCAGTGCCCGCCGTACGCCTGTGAAACTGACGCGACTCCTGTCTCCAAGATGGTCCCCGTCGACCTGGAACGGGGCCGCTTCCTCCGAAACCAAGGTGAAGTGTCTGACGTCGTGATAGGAGACGACGTGCTTCCCGGAAGGGCCGGCCGGAGGGGCGCCATCGCTCGAAGGCGCGTACGACCGCAGGATCTGACGGACCGTTCGAGCCGTGCCGAACGCCGTCATCCGGGTGATGCCGAAGACGTCCAGATCCGTGTCGAAGGAGGCGAGTGGTGAGGGGTAGACCGGACGGTTGCCGAGGAAGGTCCACGGCGAGGTGTTGCTGACTATCGACAGGACCAGGCCCGAAACCCGCCCGCGGCCAGGCAGCTCAAGGGAGACCGGGCCGGAACGGCGCTGCTCACGCTGGGTGAAGTAGTGCCGCAGGGCCTGGCCGACGTACAGGGCGTGGGTGGACTTGCGCCCGGCCCGTCGCTGCTCCTCGACCCGGCCGACCACCCCGGCGTCGAAGCCGAGGCCGGCGGTGAAGGTGAACCAGCGGTCCGGCAGCCCCTCCGTCATCGCCTTGCCCAGCCCGATCGGCCGCTCCCGGCCGTGCTCCAGCGCGTCCAGCAGGACACCGGTGGCCTCCACCGGGTCGTTGGGCAGGCCCAGCGCGCGGGCGAACACATTGGTCGAACCGCCCGGCACCACGGCCAGTCGCGGGACCTTCTCGCCCGGGCCGTGCGCCAGCAGCCCGTTCACCACCTCGTTGACGGTGCCGTCCCCGCCCAGCGCCACCACCAGGTCGACCGTGCCGTCCTCCGCCGCCTCGCGGGCCAGGTCGCGCGCGTGGCCCCGGTACTGGGTCTCGGCGACCTCCAGCTTGAGATCGCTGCGCAGGGCGTGGATCAGGACGTCCCTGGTCCGGCCACTGGTGGTGGTGGCCTTGTGGTTCACGACCAGGAGAGCGCGCATGGGGAAAGCCTACGGGTCGGTACGGACCAACCGGCGGCTACCCTGCTGGAGTGACCGCAGAAACCTCCGCCCCCGCACCCTCGGCCGGCTCCGGCCGCCCGGCCGCCCTGACGCTGGGCGCCGCCATCACCGCCCTGGAGGGCGTCGCGCTGGCCCTCGTCGGCGTCTCGGACATGGTGTCCGCGCTGTCCGGCCAGGCCAAGCAGCTCGCCCTGAACGAGTTCGGCGGAGCCGTCATCGTGCTGCTCGGAGTGCTGCCGGTGCTGGCCGCCCGCGCGCTGCTCAAGGAGCGCCGCTGGGGCCGCAGTCCGGCCGTGCTGACCAACTCGATCTGCCTGCCGGTCGCCTACTACATGTTCGAGAGCGGCGGCGCGATGATCGCGGTCGGCGTGCTGGTCGGCGTGCTCGGCCTGGTGGGCATCGGCTGCCTGTTGAACCCGAAGTCGACGGCGGCCCTGTACGCCCCGTCCGAGGACTAGGGCACACAGGGCCGGGAGTCGTACGCGCGGCCGCCCGAGCTGAGCGGCCGTCAGTCCTACTCCTCCACCAGGAGCTTCTCCCGCAGCTGCGCCAAGGTCCGGGCGAGCAGCCGGGACACGTGCATCTGGGAGATCCCCACCTCGGCGGCGATCTGCGACTGGGTCATGTTCCGGAAGAACCGCAGCACCAGGATCTTCTGCTCCCGGGGCGGCAGTTGGGCCAGCAGCGGCTTGAGCGACTCGCGGTACTCGACGCCCTCCAGCGCCTCGTCGGTGGCGCCCAGGGTGTCCGCGACGGCCGGCGACTCGTCGTCGCTGTCCGGCACGTCCAGGGACAGCGTGGAGTACGCGTTGGCGGACTCCAGGCCCTCCAGGACGTCCTCCTCGGAGATCCCCAGGTGCTCGGCCAGCTCGTGGACCGTGGGGGAGCGGCCGTGCCGCTGGGAGAGCTCGCTGGTCGCCGTGGTGAGCGACAGCCGCAGCTCCTGGAGCCTGCGCGGGACGCGCACCGCCCAGCCCTTGTCGCGGAAGTGCCGCTTGATCTCCCCGACGATGGTCGGCGTCGCGTAGGTGGAGAACTCGACCCCGCGCTCGTGGTCGAAGCGGTCCACCGACTTGATCAGGCCGATGGTGGCGACCTGGGTCAGGTCGTCCAGCGGCTCGCCCCGGTTGCGGAAGCGCCGGGCCAGGTGCTCGACCAGCGGGATGTGCATCCGCACCAGCTGGTTGCGCAGCTCGACCCGCTCCGGGGAGCCCTCGGGCAGCGCGGACAGCCGGACGAACAGCGCGCGGGCGGCCTCCCGGTCCGGGGCGCCGGTGCGGTGCGAGCCCTGGGTGGGGACGGCTCCGTGCAGCTCGGCCTCGTCCGCCGGGGCCGTCCCGTCCGCCTGGTCCGGCGGGGGCGCGGCGGCAGGCGTCGGCTCGGACGTCGGCTCGGTGGGGTGGCTCATCCGCTGGGCGTCCTTCGGGTGCGCTTCGTCGTTGGCGGCGAGGCCGGGAACGCTCGCCTGGGTCGGTACGGCAGGTCCCGCCGTCGCGAGGCCGGTACGGTCCAGATCACTCACGGCCATTCCCCCGTTCCGTTCCGGGAGCACCGGGGCCGACGGCCCCGGAATCGTCTCGTTGGTCGTACCGCGTGGGTGGCGGTACCGGGAGCCGTCCGTCGGGCCCCGGGGCGGGGATCGGCGGACGGCCCTTGCGCGGGTGCTGCTCGGTCGTGCGGTTCGGCTCGGCGCCCGGCTAGTGGGTGGGAGAGCCGCCGCGCTTCTTGTGCAGGCTGATCGACACGGTGTTGTCCTCGCCGACCGAGGAGTCGACCTCGCCGGCCAGGGCGGAGAGCACCGTCCAGGCGAAGGTGTCCCGCTCGGGGGCCTTGCCGTCGGTGGTCGGGGCGGAGACGGTGACCTTGAGCGAGTCGCCGACCAGCCGGAACTCGCAGGACAGGACGGAGCCCGGCACCGCCTGCTGGAGCAGGATGGCGCAGGCCTCGTCGACCGCGATCCGCAGGTCCTCGATCTCGTCGAGCGTGAAGTCCAGCCGGGCCGCCAACCCGGCCGTCGCTGTTCGCAGGACGGAGAGGTAGGCCCCGGCTGCGGGCAGCCGGACCTCCACGAAGTCCTGAACACCGAGATCGCCGTCGATCTGGGACACCCTTGCCTCCTGGGTGACGCGCTGTGCCTTCTGTGGTACCCCGCTTGTTACCGCTTGCCACCCCCGAAGGGGGGCCCGGCGCGGCGGATCCGCCATCGCTCTGCCTTCCGCAACCCCGGTTCGGGAGTTACTCATGGTAAGGCATTGCGACGCAGGGTGGCAGACCCTTTCCCCGGACTCCGAAGGGCTGTTCAGCGCCGTCCGGCGTCGGCCAGCGCCTCGTCGGTGAGCCGGTACACCGTCCACTCGTCCATCGGCACCGCGCCGATGGACTTGTAGAAGTCGATCGAGGGCTGGTTCCAGTCCAGGACCGACCACTCGACCCGGGAGTAGCCGCGCTCGACGGCGATCCGGGCCAGTTCCAGCAGCAGCGCCTTGCCGTGGCCGCCGCCGCGGGACTGCGGGCGGACGTACAGGTCCTCCAGGTAGATCCCGTGGGTGCCGCGCCAGGTCGAGAAGTTGCGGAACCAGACGGCGAAGCCGACCGGCTCGCCGGTGGTGTCGTCCTCGGCGATCAGCCCGAACAGGGCCGGGTTCTCGCCGAACAGGGCCTGGTGCAGCTGCTCCTCGGTGGCCTTCGCCTCGTGCAGTGCCTGCTCGTACTCCGCGAGTTCGCGGATCATGGCGTGGATGACGGGGACGTCGGTGGCGACGGCGGTGCGGATCATGCCAGTGAGCCTACTGCCCGGGACCGGTCTCGTCCCAGGCCTGGACGGAGGTCTGGTCGACGATCCGGCCGTCCCGCAGCCCGGCCATCGAGGACATCAGCACCCGGACGCCGTCCGGGTACCGGCAGGACTCCAGGAAGGCGACGTGGTCGCCCTGGACCACCACCTGTTCCAGCTTGTGGGTCATCTCGCGGCTGTAGATGTCGTCCAGCATGGCGCCGATCTCCTCCCGCCCGTGCATCACCAGGGGGTGGCTGGGCTGGGTCTTGCGATCGACCATGCGCAGTTCGGCGTCCTCCGCGTAGAGCGCGAGGAGGGTCTCGGCGTCGCGGCGCTCGATGCCCTGGCGCAGTGCGCGGGTGTCGAAGGCGGCGGGGGCCGCCGTGGTGGTCATGATCTCGCTCCTCCGGTCGGGGTCCGTCGGCTCGTACCTTGAGCGTACGCCCGCGGCCACCGGCCCGGAGGAGCGTGACCGGGGTCGGTCAGCGGGCCGGGACGGTGCGCAGGTACTCGGCCAGTGCGCCGATCGCGGCCGGGTTGCGCGGGCTCTCCACCAGGTCGACGTAGTCCATGACGAAGATCCGGTCGTTGCGGATCGCGTCGACGCCGGCCAGCGGAGGGAAGGACTTGAGGAATTTCCGCTTCTCCTCGGCGCCGGTGCTGCCGTAGTCGTTGATCACGATCACCTCGGGGTCGCGCTGCACCACGCTCTCCCAGCCGGCCGTGAGCCAGGTGTCGGTGAGGTCGCCCATGACGTTGGTCCCGCCGGCCTTGGCGATGATCTCGTTGGCGGCGGCGAACTTCCCCGCGGTGTACGGCTTGTCCTGCCCGCTGTCGTACAGGAAGACGGACGGGCGGCGCTCGGGCTGCGGGACGGCGGCGATCCGCGCCTTGAAGTCGGCGATCAGCCCGTCGGCGCGGTCCCTGACGTCGAAGACCTCGCCGAGGTTGGCCAGGTCGGTGTAGAGCGCCTCCAGCGGGTCCATCACGCCGCGCTCGGTGCCCTTGCCGCTGCGGCAGGACTCGCTGAGCACGTACGAGTCGATGCCGAGCGCCTTGAGGGTCTGCGGGGTGACGCCGCGGCCCTCGTCGAAGCCGTAGTGCCAGCCGGCGAAGACCAGGTCGGCCTTGGCGTCCAGGGCGATCTCCTTGGTGATGATCTGCTTGGAGAGCCACTTCGTCTGCCGGTAGCCGTCCTTCCAGGCGACCTGGTCGATCTTCCCCTTGTCGTCGGGCATCACGTAGCCGGCCATCCGGTCGGCGAGGCCGAGGGAGAGCATCAGTTCGGTGATGCCGACGTCGTTGGTCACCACCCGGGCGGGCTTCCGTTCGAAGGTGAGCTTCTCGCCGCAGTTGTCCACCGTCACCGGGTAGTGGGCGGAGGCGGCGGCGGTCTCCCTGGGGGCGATCTCGGCCCCACAGGCGGTGAGTCCGAGGGCGAGCAGGGCGGTGGCGGCAACGGCCTTGGTGCGCACGGTGGTTCCTCCGGAGGGGGGTCAGGCGGAGCGGTCGAGACGGTCGAACAGCAGCTGGAGGGCGCCGCTCTCCGGGTGCCGCACCGGGGTGGCCCGGACGCCGAACACCTCGGCCAGCAGGGCGGGTCGGAGCACCTCCTCGGGCGTGCCGGAGGCGACGATCCGGCCGGCCCGCAGCACGTACAGCAGGTCGCAGTGACCCGCCGCCAGGTTGAGGTCGTGCAGCGCGGTGAGCACCGTCGGGCCGGCCTCGCGGGCGAGGGCCAGCACCTCCAACTGGTGGGCGATGTCGAGGTGGTTGGTGGGTTCGTCCAGCACCAGCAGGCGCGGCTCCTGGACCAGGGCGCGGGCGAACAGCACCCGCTGCTTCTCGCCCCCGGACAGGCTCAGGAAGCCGCGTTCGGCGAGGTGCCAGGCCCGGACCTTGCGCAGCGCCTCGGCGCAGCGCCGCGCGTCCCCGTCGGTGGGGGCGCCGAAGCCGCGGCGGTGCGGCAGCCGGCCCATCGCGACCACCTCGGCGACGGTGAAGTCGAACTCGGCGGAGTGCTCCTGGGTCAGCGCGGCCACCCGGCGGGCCGTCTCGCGGGCGGTGAGGGCGTGCAGGTCGTCGCCGGCCAGCCGGACCGCGCCGCCGGCCGGCTTCAGCACCCGGTAGACGCAGCGCAGCAGCGTCGACTTGCCGCTGCCGTTCGGGCCGATGAGCCCGACCACCTGTCCGGCGGCGGCCGCCAGGCTCACCTCGTGGACCAGCCGGGTGCCGGCCAGCTCCACCGAGACGGCGTCGACGGCGAGGTCCTGGGCCGGCCCGGTCGCGGTGTCCACCGCGGTCACGTCGGTCACCGGGTGCCTCCGAAGGACTGGCCGCGGCGGCGCATCATCAGCAGGAAGGCGGGCACGCCGAGCACCGCGGTGAACACCCCGACGGGCAGTTCGGCGGGCGCCAGCAGGGTGCGCGAGGCGATGTCCACCCAGACCAGCAGCAGGGCTCCGGCGAGCGGGGCGATCAGCAGCACCCGGCGGTGCCCGGCGCCGACCAGCATCCGGGCCAGGTGCGGCATCAGCAGCCCGACGAAGCCGATCGCCCCGCTGACCGCGACCACGGTGCCGGTGACGGCGGCGGTCACCACGAACAGTTCGCGGCGCAGCCGGTCCGGGTCCACGCCGAGCGAGGCGGAGGTCTCGTCGCCCATCGCGAGCGCGTCCAGCCGCCCGGCGGCGCAGGCCAGACAGGCGAGGCCGGCCAGGACGGTGACGGCGGCGATCGGCACCGAGCCCCAGGTGGCGCCGCCGAGGCTGCCGAGCAGCCACATCATGGCGTCCCGGGCGGCCTCGCCGCGGTCGGCGGCGAAGACCATCAGGGTGGTGGCGGCGGAGAACCCGTAGGACAGGGCGGTGCCGGTGAGCACCAGGCGCAGCGGGGTGAGCCCGTGCGCCGTGCGGGCGGCGAGGTAGACCAGCGTCATGGCGGTCAGCGCGGAACCGAAGGCGGAGGCGGAGATCGCCCACACGCCGAGCGAGGCGAAGGCGCCGAACAGCAGGACGGCGTTGGCGCCGACGGCCGCGCCGGAGGAGATGCCGAGGACGAAGGGGTCGGCCAGCGCGTTGCGCACCAGGGCCTGGACGGCGACGCCGCAGGCGGCCAGTCCGGCGCCGACCACGGCGGCCAGCACGGTGCGCGGCAGCCGGATCTCCCAGACGATCGCGTACGCGGCCGCCTCGTCCGCGTCCAGCCGACCGCCCGTCAGCCCGGCGCCCAGCAGCCGCAGCACCCGGGGCAGGCCGAGCCCGGAGGAGCCGAGGGCGACCCCGCAGACCAGCGAGAGCAGGAGGGCGGCGCCGAGGCCCGCGGCGAGCGGGACGACGGGTATGCGACGAGTGGGCGGGCCGACTGCACGGTCTGCGGGTGCGCGGTTCACGGGTGCGCCTTGCCTCGGGCCGGGGGTGCGCCGGGGCGGGCGCGGGCCGGGGCGTGCCGGAGCGCCGTTCCCCTCGCAGTCCACGGCGAGTTGTCGGGAGTTCGGCGGCCGAGGGCGATCGGGCTGGCGCGGCCGTACGGGCTGGTACGGGCCGTGCTCACCGTTGCGGGTCAGCGCCGGATTCACACCGGACTTCTCCCTCGGACGCCCTGGCAGCATAACAGCCACTCAGGGCAGGCAACCCTTACCGGTCGGGGATCGGGCGTGAACGCACGACCGCCCCCGTCCGGCGGTCCGGACGGGGGCGGTCGGGTGGCGACGCGTCAGGCTCAGGCCTGCTTGGTCTCCCAGAAGATCTTGTCGACCTCGGCGATCAGGTCCAGCAGGGCCTGGCCGGTGGCCGGGTCGGTGGACGCCTTGGCGGCCGAGGCGGCCTTCAGGGTGTCGTTGATCAGCTGGTGCAGCTGCGGGTACTTCTCGAAGTGCGGGGCCTTGAAGTAGTCGCTCCACAGCACCGAGATGTGGTGCTTGACGGCCTCGGCGCGCTGCTCCTTGATGATGATGGCGCGGGCGCGGAAGTGCGGGTCCTCGTTGGCCTGGTACTTCTCCTGGGTGGCCTTGACGGACTCGGCCTCGAGCTTGGCCTGCGCGGGGTCGTACACGCCGCAGGGCAGGTCGCAGTGGGCGTGGGCGGTGGCGCGCGGTGCAAACAGACGAGAGAACATGGGAGTCCTTCCTTAGATCGTCTTCCCGCGCCCGAGATTACCCTTCCGCCCTCCCGGTTTCGCGATCGGGCGGCGGGCCTAGGGCGAAAGACGGACCCGGAACCGGGGTATTCCGGACATCGGAGCGCTGACGGCCCGTACGGCAGACTGGGGGACGGGCGGAGCGGGAGGAGGAGTCGTGGCGCGGAGTACGCGACCGGAGGACGTCGGAGCCGGGGACCGGGGCGGAGTGCTGCCGTTCGGGCTGGTCGACGTGGCGGGGCCGTCGATGGTCCCGACCCTGCGCGAGGGCGACCGGCTGCTGGTCCGCTACGGCGCGCCGATCCGGCCGGGCGCGGTGGTGGTCTTCCGGCACCCCTTCCAGCAGGACCTGCTGGTGGTGAAGCGGGCCGCCGAGCGCCGGCCCAAGGGCTGGTGGCTGCTGTCCGACAACCGCCCGGTGGACAGCGACAGCCGCAGCTACGGCGCCGTCCCGGACGAGCTGGTGCTCGGCCGGGTGCTGCTGCGGCTGAGCCCGAGCCCGGTCTGGCTGGCGCCGGGGCGCCGGCTGGAGCGGCTGCTGCTCACCCCGCGGCTGGCCCGGGTGCCGGGCCTGGCCCGCCGGTTCGGCGCCTGGGTGGAGGAGGTCTGAGGCCCTGGGGCCCCGACCTCCCGAGGCCCCGGGTTGCCGAGGGCCTAGGCCCGGGCGGCGGCCTCCGCCTCCTGGCGCTTGCGGGCCCGGTAGGCGGCCACGTTGGCGCGGGTCGCGCAGCGGTCCGAGCAGTAGCGGCGGGAGCGGTTGGTCGAGGTGTCCAGGTAGGCGTTGCGGCAGGGCGCGGCCTGGCAGATGCCGAGCCGGTCGGCGCCCAGCTCGGTCAGGTGGACGGCCAGGCCCATGCAGGCGACCGCGGTGAAGTGCGCGGTGGCGGTGGGGGAGTTGTCGGCCAGGTGCAGGTGCCAGCGCGGCCGCCCGGCGTCGTCCAGGTAGTCGTGCCCGGAGACCAGCGGGCTGACCGGGTACTCCATCAGCAGGCTGTTCAGCAGGTCGACGCCGCGGACCTCGTCGCCCTCGGCGGCGGCCTCGAAGACCCCGCGCAGCCTGGTCCGCACCGCCCGCAGCCGGGGCAGGTCGGACTCGTCGGCGAGGGCGGCGGCCCGCGAGGAGTCGGAGAACAGGCCGCGCACCGCCTCCACGGAGGTCAGCGTGTCGGTGCCGCGCTCGGGCTCCTCGGTGTTCACCAGCCGAACGGCGAGATCGGCGTAGGCGGCGAGCTCCACAGGGGTCCTTCCAGATTCGGTAACGGGCTGACTGCCTCCAGCCTATTACTCGTACGGCGTTCCGGCCTCCTTTCCCGGCGGGGAAAGGCCGGCGCCCGGCAGGACGGGTCTGCCGGGCGCCGACGGTACGGCCTAGAGCACCTTGGACAGGAAGGCCCTGGTGCGCTCGTGCTGCGGGTTGGTGAGCACCTCGCGGGGGTTGCCGGACTCGACCACCACACCGCCGTCCATGAACACCAGGGCGTCGCCGACCTCGCGGGCGAAGCCCATCTCGTGGGTGACGACCACCATGGTCATGCCCTCCTCGGCGAGGCCGCGCATGACGTCCAGGACGTCGCCGACCAGCTCCGGGTCGAGCGCGGAGGTGGGCTCGTCGAAGAGCATCAGCTTGGGCTTCATGGCCAGCGCGCGGGCGATCGCCACGCGCTGCTGCTGGCCGCCGGAGAGCTGCGAGGGGTAGTTCCCGGCCTTGTCGGCCAGGCCGACCCGCTCCAGCAGGGCCATGCCGCGCTCGCGGGCGTCGGCCCTGCTCTCGCCCTTGACCTGGACCGGCGCCTCCATGACGTTCTCGACGGCGGTCATGTGCGGGAACAGGTTGAAGCGCTGGAAGACCATGCCGATGTCGCGCCGCTTGAGGGCGACCTCGCGGTCCTTGAGCTCGTGCAGCCGGTCGCCCTTCTGCCGGTAGCCGACCAGCTCGCCGTCCACCCAGAGGCGGCCGCCGTTGATCTTCTCCAGGTGGTTGATGCACCGCAGGAAGGTCGACTTGCCGGAGCCGGAGGGGCCGATCAGGCAGAACACCTCGCCCTGCCTGACCTCCAGGTCGATGCCCTTGAGCACCTCGACCGGGCCGTAGGACTTGTGCACGTTCTCGGCGCGGACCATGGGCTCGGTGGACGCCGCGGCGTCGGCGGGTGTCTTGCTCAGGTCGGTCATACGTGACCACCTCCCTCGAGCCCCGGGACGACGTCGGCGTTCGTCTTGGGGGCGGGCTTCCCGGAGAACAGGCCCCGCAGCCGCTGCAGCGGGGTGGGCGGCAGGGTGCGGTTGGAGCCCCGGGCGTAGTGGCGCTCGATGTAGTACTGGCCGATGGTCAGCACCGAGGTGAAGAACAGGTACCAGAGGCTGACCACGATCAGCAGCGGGATGTTCTGGTAGTTGCGGGAGTAGATGACCTGGCCGGCCCGGAAGATCTCCTCGAGGGAGATCACGGAGACCAGCGAGGTGGTCTTGAGCATCGAGATGGTCTCGTTGCCGGTCGGCGGGATGATCACCCGCATGGCCTGCGGCAGGACGATCCGGCGCATGGTCTGGAACCGGCTCATGCCGAGCGCGTGCGCGGCCTCGGTCTGGCCCTCGTCGACCGACTGGATGCCGCCGCGGACGATCTCCGCCATGTAGGCGGCCTCGTTGAGGCCGAGGCCCAGCAGCGCGGCGACGAAGGTCGGGATCAGCACGTTGGTCTGCTCGGACCAGAACTCCGGCCCCCACGGCACGCCGATCGACAGCTTGGCCCAGATCAGGCCGAGGAAGTTCCAGAACACCAGCTGCACCAGGACCGGGGTGCCGCGGAAGATCCAGATGTAGACCCAGGCGACGCCGGCCAGCAGCGGGTTCGGGGAAAGCCGCATCACCGCGAGGACGATGCCGCCGACCACGCCCATGAGCATGGCGAGAACGGTCAGTTCCAGCGTCACCAGCAGGCCGTGCATGATGCTGTCGTGGAACAGGTACTGACCGACGATGTCCCACTTGAAAGCGGGGTTGGTGAAGAGGGCGCTCACGAGCATCGCCGCGAGTACGGCGATGACGACGGCGCCGGCCCAGCGTCCGGGGTGACGGACGGGGACGGCCCTGATGATCTCGGGCCGCCCCTTCTCCGCCGTCCCCTTGTCCAAAGAGTTCACGGTGTGGCCTCGGGGGAGAAGTGAAGCGTACGAGGGTCAGGAGGCGCCGTTGACGACCGACTTGTCGATGGCGCCGGCCTCGACACCCCACTTGCTGAGGATCTGCTTGTAGGTGCCGTCGTCGATCAGCGACTGGACGGCGCCCTGGACGGCCGGGGTGAGCTTGGAGCCCTTGGCCAGGGCCACGCCGTAGGGGGCCACGCCGTAGGTCTCGCCGACCTTCTCCAGCTGGCCGCCGGACTGCTTGACCGCGTAGTCGACGACCTGGGAGTCGGCCATCAGCGCCTGGTCGCGGCCGGAGACCACGGCGTTGGTGACGTCCGTCTGGAGGTCGAACTTGTCGCCCCCGTTCTGGATGCCCGGCTTGCCGGCCTTGGCGCAGTCGGGGTCGCGGGTGTCCTTGATCTCGTCGGCCTGGGTGGTGCCGGTCTGGACGGCGACCTTCTTGCCGCAGAGGTCCTTCGGGTCGATCTTCTCCGGGTTGCCCTTCTTCACCGCGACGGCGCTGCCGGAGTTGAAGTAGGTGACCATGTCGACGATCTGCTCGCGCTCCTTGTTGTCCGTGAAGGACGACATGCCGAGCTGGAACTTGTTCGACTGGATGCCGGGGATGATCGCGGTGAAGCCGGAGTCCTGGACCTCGGCCTTCAGGCCGAGCTTGGCGGCGATGGCGTTGGCCAGGTCGACGTCCATGCCGATGATCTTGCCGCTGTCGTCCTTGAACTCGTCCGGCGCGTAGGAGGCGTCCGCGCCCACCACGAGCTTGCCGGCCGCCTTGACGTCATCCGGGACGAGCGAGGCCAGCTTGGGATCGGCCTTGACCTCGTTGACGGTCGCGGAGGCGTTGGGGGCGCCACCGCCGTCGCTCTTGCTGCTGCTGCAGCCGGTCAGCACGAGGGAGACCGACGCGGCGACCACACCGGCTGCGAGGAGCCGGCTGCGCTGGGTACGGGTGGTCATGAGGGGGATCTCCATCCTGGGGGAGAGAGGTCGGGCGGAGCGCGCCGCGGGAGCGGCGCACCGGAGCGGCGAGCCGCGCGGCTCGGTACGGGTGCGTGTCGCCGTACGTCGTCGTACGTGCAGGCCGGGTCGTGCAGTTGCCCGGGGCGGGGGTGCCGCCCGGGGGTGTACGAGGTACTGCTTCCGCCACCCTCCGCCGAGGTGGACGTTGACCGGACGGCCTCGACCAGTGGCCGGCTCGATCCGAGATGGGGGGAATCCTGCCATCTGATGACAGTCAGGTGGCCCTTATCCAGATCAAAATCGGATAACGAGGGGTCGCACTGTCCGCTATTCGGACTTATCCCGTGCCCCTGTCACTCTGCGCATAAGTATGCAGACCGGTTCGTGCCGTACCCGGAGGCCCGCCGCCCGCCGGTCAGATGCCCCCGTTGACCACCGCGTTCTGCGCCGCGCCGGCGCTCACGTTCCACTTGGCCAGGATCTTGTCGTACTCGCCGCTGCGGATCAGCTGGTCGATCGTCTTGGCCAGCACGTCGCGCAGCTGCCCGTCGTCCTTGCGCAGCGCGATCCCGTACGGGTTGGAGGTGGACTGCCCGCCGGTCACCTCGAAGCGGGCGCCGCCGTCGGTGGTCTTCGCCGCGTAGGCGGCCACCGGGTAGTCGTTCAGGCCGGCCGCGGCCGCGCCGGAGGCGACCTCGGCCAGCGCCTTGGTGTCGGTGTCCAGCTTGTGGGGGACCAGCGCGGGACGGCCGGCCCGGGCGCAGACGGACACCTGGCGGGTGACGACCTCGTCCTGGGTGGTGCCCTGCTGGAGCGCGACGGTCTTGCCGCACAGGTCGTCCAGGCTCTTGATCGCCTTGGGGTTGCCCTTCGGGACGACGATCGAGGTGCCGGCGATGAAGTAGTCCACGAAGTCCACGCCGGGGCCGGCCTGCTTGCCGTTCTCGTCCAGGGCGTCACGGCGCTTGCGGGTGTCGCTGAGCGCCGACATCGCCATGTCGTACTGCTTGGCCTGGAGGTTCGGCACCAGCTTGTCGAAGGGGGTGTCGACGAACTCGACCCGCACGTCGAGGATCCGGCCCAGAGCGGCGGCGAGTTCCGGGTCGAGGCCGGTCGGGGTGCCGTCCGGGCCGCGGAACTCCACCGGGGCGTAGTTGAGGTCCATGCCCACCCGCAGCACCCCGGCCGACCGCAGGGCCTTCGGCAGCTTGCCGCGCAGGTCCTTGACCGGGTCCTCCGCGGCGGCCTGCCCGCCGCCGCAGCCGGTCAGCAGCAGGGCTCCGGCGGTCGCCAGGGCGGCGGTGGCCGGGATCGGACGGCGGGCGAGGCGGGCGTGACGCATGAGGGCGGCTCCTGTGGGAGGGACGTGCGCCGCCACGGTGTCGCGCGGGTGTACGCGAAATGGCGGACAAGCGATCCTGCCATCCCGGCCTGCCGGGCCCGGCAGCGGGTGTGTCAGAATTCGGTACCGGGTGACCCCCGAACGCTCGAACCAGAGACCGACGAGTCCCGACAGGCTCGCGGTGCTCGGGAACGGAAGTCCTCACGCGGCTCCGTATCCGGGGCGCCGACTCCCTTCGGACCTGCGTTCACTCCTGCGGGTGCGCTCATGCCGCTGCCGCCGCCGGTGCCCTGCGCTGCGACGCCGGGTTCCCGTGACGCGACGGCTCGGCGATGAACCGTACGTGACGAGGACGAAAAGGCATAGGTGCGATGCCGTCGTCCGACCTACGCTCGGCCCGTAAGCACAACGCGGACAACAGAAGACCCATAAAACCCTCATCCGAGGGCGCCGCCCGACGGCAGCGCCCCGACCCTGGCCCCGGGTCCGCTTCGGCGTACCCGGTTTCCGGTTTCCGGCCGGGTCGTCCTCCCGTCGGCCGCGCGTCCTCGCCAGATCAATGACGAAGAGGTCATCGTGGCAGCGGAGATCATCAGCAGCACCCAGGACACCGACGATCCGGTCGACGCGGTTTTCGCGCTCCACCGCGGCGGCAAGATGGAGATCCGGGCGACCGTCCCGGTGCGCGACGCGGACGACCTGTCCCTCGCCTACACCCCCGGTGTCGCCCGGGTCTGCACGGCCATCGCCGAGCAGCCGGAACTGGTCAACGACTACACCTGGAAGTCCAACACCGTCGCGGTGGTCACCGACGGCACCGCGGTGCTGGGCCTCGGCGACATCGGCCCGCAGGCCTCGCTGCCCGTGATGGAGGGCAAGGCCATCCTGTTCAAGCAGTTCGGCGGCGTGGACGCGGTGCCGATCGCGCTCGCGTGCACCGAGGTCGACGAGATCGTCGAGACCGTGGTCCGGCTGGCGCCCTCCTTCGGCGGCGTCAACCTGGAGGACATCTCCGCGCCCCGCTGCTTCGAGATCGAGCGCCGGCTCCAGGAGGCCCTGGACATCCCGGTCTTCCACGACGACCAGCACGGCACCGCGATCGTCTCCACCGCCGCCCTGTGGAACGCCGCCAAGGTGACCGGCCGTGAGATCGGCTCGCTGCGGGCCGTCATCTCCGGCGCCGGCGCGGCCGGCATCGCCATCGCCAAGATGCTGGTCGCGGCCGGCATCGGCGACGTGGCCGTCTGCGACCGCAAGGGCGTGGTGTACGAGGGCCGCGGCGACCTCACCGACGTCAAGGCCGAGATCGCCGCGCAGACCAACCGCACCGGCCTCAAGGGCTCGCTGGCCGACGCGATGGCCGGCGCCGACGTGTTCATCGGCGTCTCCGGCGGCACCGTGCCGGAGGAGGTCGTCGCGACCATGGCCGAGGGCGCGTTCGTCTTCGCGATGGCCAACCCCACCCCGGAGATCCACCCCGAGGTCGCGCACAAGTACGCCGCGGTGGTCGCCACCGGCCGCAGCGACTTCCCGAACCAGATCAACAACGTGCTGGCCTTCCCGGGCATCTTCGCGGGCGCCCTCCAGGTCCGCGCCTCCCGGATCACCGAGGGCATGAAGCTGGCCGCCGCCAAGGCGCTGGCCGGCGTCGTGGCCGACGAGCTGACGCCGCAGAAGGTCATCCCCTCCCCGTTCGACGAGCGGGTCGCGCCGGCGGTCACCAAGGCCGTCGCCGAGGCCGCCCGGGCGGAGGGCGTGGCGCGGATCTGACGATGCGCCGGGGGGAGCGCGCCGGCCACCGCGGCCGCTCCCCCCGCACCCCCCGAGCGTCGACAGTGGGTCAGAGCGCCCGGAGGCGAGCGGGGGAGTCAGAGCCGGGACACGCGTCACACGTTCGCGTGGTTCCCGGCCCCGGCCGTCGGGGCTATCGTCCGGGGCATGTTCGCTGCCTACGCCGCACGTATCGACGCCGCCGACCCGCTGAGCGGGCTGGAGCTGGGCGACCTCCCCGAGCCGCAGGCCCGTCCCGGGTGGAGCGTGGTCACGGTCCGGGCCGCCAGCCTCAACCACCACGACCTCTGGTCGCTGCGCGGGGTCGGCCTGCCCGCCGAGAAGCTGCCGATGATCCTCGGCTGTGACGCCGCCGGCGTCGACGAGCACGGCAACGAGGTGGTCGTGCACTCGGTGATCGGCCAGAGCGGCCACGGGGTCGGCCCGGACGAGCCGCGGTCCATCCTGACGGAGCGCTACCAGGGCACCTTCGCCCAGCGGGTGGCCGTACCCACCTGGAACCTGCTGCCCAAGCCCGCCGAGCTGAGCTTCGAGCAGGCCGCCTGCCTGCCCACCGCCTGGCTGACGGCGTACCGGATGCTGTTCACCAACGCCGGGGTCAAGCCCGGGGACACCGTCCTGGTGCAGGGCGCGGGCGGCGGGGTGGCGACCGCGCTGGTCGTCCTCGGCAAGGCGGCCGGCCTGCGGGTCTGGGTCACCGGACGGGACGAGGCCAAGCGCGCCCGGGCGGTGGAGCTCGGCGCCGACGCGGCCTTCGAGAGCGGCGCCCGGCTGCCCGAGCGGGTGGACGCGGTCATGGAGACGGTCGGCGCCGCGACCTGGTCGCACTCGGTGAAGTCGCTGCGCCCGGGCGGCACCATCGTCATCTCCGGGGCCACCTCCGGCCCCAGCCCGAGCTCCGCCGAGCTGAACCGGATCTTCTTCCTGGAGCTCAAGGTGGTCGGCTCGACCATGGGCACCAAGGAGGAGCTGGCCGGGCTGCTCGCCTTCTGCGCCAACACCGGTGTCCGGCCGGTGATCGACTCGGTGCTGCCGCTGGCCGAGGCCAGGGACGGCTTCGCCCGGCTCGCCAAGGGCGACGTCTTCGGGAAGGTCGTCCTCAACCCCTGACCCGGGGCGCGTCCGACGGCGCCCTGAGCGCCCCGGCACATGTGGCGGCCCGGCACCTCCCGAAGGGGGCACCGGGCCGCCGTTCCGGACCGTCGGCGTCAGCCGAGCAGTCGCTTCAGCCGCTCGCCCGCGGTGCCCAGCACCGTACGGGCCTCGGCAAGCTTGTCCGCGCCCACCCCGCCGTCCCTGGCCGCGTCCCGCACCTGGTCGCGGAAGCGGTCGAGCAGCCGCTCCAGCTCGCGGGCCGGGTCCCCGGCCGGGTCGGTGCGGGCCCACGACGGAAGGTCGGCCGGGGGCTCGTTCTCGTCCTTGTCCAGGTCGATCCTGGTCACGGTGACCTTCTCGCCGGGCTCCGCGGCCGGCTCCTCCGGGCCGTGGCCCCAGCGGGCCGCGTCGGCCAGCCCGGCCAGGCCCTTGGTCAGCTCGGACAGGCCCTCGGCCAGCCCGGTCGGCCAGTCGCCCTTCGCGGCGTGCTCGCGCACCTGCTGCTCGACCCGGCGCTTGATCCGCAGCGCCTCCTGCTGGGCGGCGGTGCGCGAGGCCTTGGCCTGCTCGCGCAGCCGGCGGGCCTCCGCCTCGGCGGCCTTCGCCTTGGCCTTGGCGGCCTGCTCCTGCTCCCGGGCGCGCTTGGCCTGCTCCTTGGCCTGCTGCTTGAACTGGGCGAACTCCTCCTTGGCGCGCTGCCAGGACTCGTTGTCGCCCCAGGGCCCGGCCCACGGGTCGCCGCTCGCGGCGCGCTCCGGCCGGGGCGCCTGCCTGGCGGCGTTCCACAGCTCCTCGCGCAGGTCCTTGGCGCTGTCCCGGACGTCCTCGCGGATCGCCCCGGCGAGCTGCGCCACGGAGTCGTGGATCTCCAGCTCCAGCTCGTCCAACTCGCCCTGCCGGGCTTCGAGTTCGGTACGTCCGGCGTCGGTCAGCCGGTAGACCTTGCGGCCGCCCTCGGTGCTGTGGGTGACCAGGCCCTCCTGCTCCAGCTTGGCCAGCCGCGGGTAGACCGTCCCGGCCGAGGGGGCGTACAGGCCCTGGAAGCGCTCCTCCAGCAGCCGGATCACCTCGTAGCCGTGTCGCGGGGCCTCGTCCAGCAGCTTCAGCAGGTACAGGCGGAGCCGGCCGTGGCCGAACACAGGGGTCATCTCAGGCCTCCTTGGTGAGGTTCGGAGTGCCGGGGCCGGCCGGGAGTTCCTTGACCACCACCGGGCCCTCCTCCTCGGAGTCGGGGCGGCGCAGCACGGTGACCGCGCCGGAGACGGTGGTGACGTTGAGGTTGCCGCGGCCCTCGCCGAGTCGGCCGGAGATCTTCTTGGCGCCCCAGGTGCTGCTCATCTGGAGCTGTTCGAAGGTGCTGGAGACGTCGCCGCTGGTGGAGCCGGCCTCGACGGTGGCGTCGGCCGCGGAGGGGATCCGGACCACGACCTCGCCGCTGACGGTGTTGACCTTGACGTCGGTCTCACCGGCCACGTCGAGGTCCAGGGTGACGGCGCCGGTGACGGTGTTGGCCTGGATCCGGTCGGCGGTGCCGGCGATCACGGTGAGCTGCCCGGAGACGGTGTTGACCTTGAGCTGGCCGCCGACCGCCTGGGCGTCGACGTCGCCGGTGACGGTGCTCGCGTCGATCCGGCCGGTCACCCCGGCGAGGGTGGTGTCGCCGTTGGCGCTCTGCACCGAGACCCGCCCGTCGATGCCGCTGACGGTGGCGTGGGCGGACACGGTGCCGACCTTGACCTCGACCCCGGCGGGGACGGTCACGGTGACGCCGGCGATCCGCTTGCGCTTGAAGGAACCGAAGAAGTTCCGCACCGAGCCGACGGACTTGACCCAGTCGCCGAACTCGCCCCAGCTGTTGATGTCCTTGTACGTGACGGTCAGGACGCCGTCCACCAGGGTCACGTGCAGCGGGTCGCCGACCAGCTCGGTGACCTCGAGACGGGCCGGGCCGTCGGCCGCCACCACGTTCACCGTGCCCTCGATGGTCCGCACGTGCAGCGCGCGCACCGACTCGTCGAAGGTGATCCTCTCGGTGCCCTCGACCGTCCACTGGCTCATCTCTGCCGCCTCCCGTTGGCGATCGCGATGTATCGCGTTCTCTTTTAAAGACGATATATCGCGTGCTGGCAGAGTCAAGCGCTCCGGCCCCCGTCCCGACCCCGATCCGTCCCCGATCCGTCCCCGAGGCTTCCCCTACGGGGACGGCGGAGCTCCGTGCCCGAACACGCGTGAGGCCCGGGAGGCGGCTGCCTCCCGGGCCTCACGACGGCCGTCACCGGGTCACTCGTCGTCCTCGTCGTCGAGCCGCGCCAGCCAGGTGGCCAGCCGCTCGACCGGGACCTCGAAGTCCGGGTTGAGGTCGACGAACGTGCGCAGCTGCTCGGCCAGCCACCCGAGGGTGACCTCCTCCTCGCCGCGCCGGTTCTCCAGCTCCTCGATGCCTCGGTCGGTGAAGTACACGGTTCGCTCCGGTCCGGTGGGGATTGACCTGGTCAGGATAGGGCGTGCGACCTGGTCGGGTCAGCTCGCCCGCCAGGTGCTGACGGTGACCTTGGCGGCCCCGGAGGTCGGGTCCGCCTGCTCGATCGCCACGATGGCGATGTTGCGGGTGACCCGGTCCCGGACGCAGAGCAGCCGGCCGGGCGCGACCCGGTTGTACGAGAGGTCGGTGTCCGGCCGGGAGTCGATCGCGGCGGCGCACTGCTCGGCGGTGACGGACGGCTCGGTGATCACCGCGAAGTCCGACTTGTTGTCGCCGTAGCTGGCGAAGGCGTTGGCCTTGCTGCCGCTGCTGTTGTTGGTGACGCCGAAGCCCCACTTGAGGTCGGTGGAGCGGGGCACCACGGTGCCCGAGTCCAGGTCGATCCGGTAGGCGTCGGAGGAGTAGTCGGCGCTGGGGATCGCCAGCGACTTCTTGTCCAGCATCGGGGAGTAGCCGGTGGGCCGGGCCGGGGCCGAGACGGTGCTCTGGCCGGGCTTCGGGGTCGAGGCCGTCACCGGGTCGGTGGAGGCGGAGGCGCTGGGGGAGGAGGCCGGCTTGGTCGGATCCGGGCCCTGGGTGACGGTGACCGCCGGGGCCGGCCTGGCGTCCGACGCCTTGCCGTCGTCCAGCTTCTTCATCAGCACCACGCCGCCCGCGGTGCCGCCGACCGCCATCACCAGGGCGACGGTGAGCAGCACCTTCCAGGACACCCCGCCCTTGCGCCCGGGCCCGGGCTCCGGGGCCGCGGCGGGCGCCGGGTCGGCGGTGAGCGCCGGCCCGGGCGGCGGGGTGTCGTAGGACGGCGGCTCCGACTGGAGCCGGACGGTCGGCGGGGTGGGCAGCACCGGCGCGGTCGGCGACTCGGTGGGCGGCTGCGGGGCGCCGTACGAGCCGACCGGCGGCGGCGTGAAGCCGTGCGGGGGCGTCGGCGGCTGCTGCGGCGGGTGCACCGCGGTGGCCGGGTGGGTCGGCGCGCCGGGCGGCGGCGGGGGAGTGGCCGGCATCGCGGGCGGCGCGGT
Source organism: Kitasatospora sp. NPDC096204 (assembly GCF_044763205.1). NCBI lineage: Bacteria > Bacillati > Actinomycetota > Actinomycetes > Kitasatosporales > Streptomycetaceae > Kitasatospora > Kitasatospora sp. NPDC096204. The sequence goes on along the minus strand of NZ_JBIWFT010000003.1, from coordinate 210,179 downwards.
CGGCGGGGTGGCGGGCGCGGCCGGCGGCGGGGTCGGGGGTGCCAGAAGGAACTGTTGCTGCGGGAGGTCCGAGCGGCGGGTGATCTCGGTGTTGACCTCGCGCGGCAGCCAGTCGTCGCCGAACCGCAGCTGGCCGCCGACCTCCGGGTGGTTGCGGGCGACCTGGATGATCTCGGCGGGCGCGGGGCGGTCCTCCGGGGACTTCGCCAGGCAGCGCTGGATCAGCTCGCGCAGGTCCGCCGGGACGGCGGTGAGGTCCGCGTCCTCGTGCACCACCCGGTAGAGCACCGCGGTGTCCGGGCCGTCGCCGAACGGCGCGGTGCCGCCGGCCACGTACGCGGCCAGGGCGCCGAGCGCGAAGACGTCGGTGGCCGGGGTGACCGGGCGGCCCTGGGCCTGCTCGGGGGACATGAAGGCGGGGGAGCCGATCCGGTAGCCGGTGCCGGTCAGCGCGGTGGCGTCGGCGGCCCGGGCGATGCCGAAGTCGATCACCCGGGGGCCGTCCCCGGCGACCAGCACGTTGGCGGGCTTGAGGTCGCGGTGGACCACCTCGACGCTGTGGATCGCCTGGAGGGCCTCGGCGATGCCGCCCATCAGCAGCAGCACGGTGCGCACCGGGAGCGCGCCGTTCTCGCGCACCACCTGCTGGAGGGACGGACCGGGGACGTACGCGGTGACCAGCCAGGGGGCGTCGCCGTCCAGGCCGCCGGAGTCGATCACCTGCGCGGTGTAGAGCCCGTGGATGCGCTGGGCGTTGCTGACCTCCTGGGCGAAGCGGCGGCGGAACTCGCCGTCCTCGGCGAACTCCGGGCGCACCACCTTGAGCGCGACCGGGCGCCCGCCCGGGGTGTACGACAGGTAGACCCGGCCCATGCCGCCGGCGCCCAGCCGGGCGAACAGCCGGTAGCCGCCGACCTCCCGCGGGTCGTCCGGGAGGAGCGGCTGGAAGACCGGTGGGAGCTTTCCGGCGTCCCGAGGCGTGTCGGCGGTCATGTGGTGGTCCCCCTGGGAGAGCGGTGAGGCGGTACGGCCGTGGCGGTCGGGCGCGCGGACGGGCACCGGGCCGCCGGACGGCGAGGCATAACCTACCGACCCGTCAGGAGCGCGCGCACCGCGGTTCCGCTTTGGTTGCAGAGCTGGGACCAAAAGGTCGGCGCGCACGGACCCCTGACGGGTACGCGGGAACGCCCGCGGCCCCGCCCTCCGGTGGGAGGACGGGGCCGCGGGCGTGGAGAGTGCGGGCTTCAGCGCGTCAGAGCGCGAAGACCTCCTCGACCAGGGCCTGCTGCTCGGCGGCGTGCCGCTTGGCCGAGCCGACCGCCGGGGACGAGGCCGCGGTGCGGGCGACGCGGCGCAGACGGGCGTCGCCGCCGCTGCGGCCGATGACGACCTGCAGGTGGTCGACCAGGTTCATCGCGATGAACGGCCAGGCGCCCTGGTTGGCCGGCTCCTCCTGCGCCCAGACGAACTGGACGTCGTCGCCGTAGCGGGCCAGCTCCTCCTGGAGCTCGGCCACCGGCAGCGGGTAGAGCCGCTCGACCCGGACGATCGCGGTGTCGGTGACGCCGCGCTCGGTGCGGGCCGCGTCCAGGTCGTAGTAGAACTTGCCGGCGGTGATGACCACCTTGCGGACCTGCGCCGGGTCGACCTTGGTGTCGCCGATGACCGGGCGGAACGAGCCGGACAGGAACTCCTCGGTCGCACTCGCCGCGGCCTTCAGACGCAGCATCGACTTCGGGGTGAAGACGACCAGCGGCTTGTGGTGCGGGTTGTGCGCCTGCCAGCGCAGCAGGTGGAAGTAGTTCGACGGCAGGGTCGGCATGGCGACCGTCATGTTGTTCTGCGCGCACAGCTGGAGGAAGCGCTCCGGGCGGGCGGACGAGTGGTCCGGGCCCTGGCCCTCGTAGCCGTGCGGCAGCAGCAGGGTGACGCCGGAGTGCTGGCCCCACTTCTGCTCGGCGGAGGCGATGTACTCGTCCACCACGGTCTGCGCGCCGTTGACGAAGTCGCCGAACTGCGCCTCCCACATGACCAGCGCGTTCGGGCGGGTCAGCGAGTAGCCGTACTCGAAGCCCATGGCCGCGTACTCCGACAGCAGGCTGTCGTAGACGGTGTAGCGGGCCTGGTCCTCGGTGAGGTACTGCAGCGGGGTGTAGTCCTCGCCGGTCTTGCGGTCGATCAGGACGGCGTGCCGCTGGCCGAAGGTGCCGCGGCGGCTGTCCTGGCCGGCCAGGCGGACCGGGTGGCCCTCCATCAGCAGCGAGCCGATGGCGAGGGTCTCGCCCATCGCCCAGTCGATGGTGTTGTCCTCGACCGAGGCGGCGCGGCGCTGCAGCTGCGGCATCAGGCGCGGGTGGACGGTCAGCCAGTCCGGCAGGTTGACCTGCGAGGCGGCGATCCGCTTGACCATCTCCTGGGAGATGCCGGTCTGGATGGAGACCGGGAAGTCGGCGACCGGCTTGCCGGCGGTGGTGGCGGCCGGCGCCTGGGCCGCGTCGCGGACCTCGGCGAAGACCTTCTCCAGCTGGCCCTGGAAGTCCTGGAGCGCCTGCTCCGCCTCTTCCATGGTGATGTCGCCGCGACCGATCAGGCCCTCGGTGTACAGCTTGCGCACCGAGCGCTTCTTGTCGATCAGGTCGTACATCAGCGGCTGGGTGAACGACGGGTTGTCGGCCTCGTTGTGACCGCGGCGGCGGTAGCAGATGAGGTCGATCACGACGTCCTTGTGGAACGCCTGACGGAACTCGAAGGCGAGTCGCGCGACGCGGACCACGGCCTCCGGGTCGTCGCCGTTCACGTGGAAGATCGGCGCCTCGATCATGCGCGCCACGTCGGTGGAGTACATCGAGGAGCGGCTGCTGGCCGGGGCGGCGGTGAAGCCGACCTGGTTGTTGACCACCATGTGCACGGTGCCGCCGGTGCGGTAGCCGCGCAGCTGCGACATGTTCAGGGTCTCCGCGACGACGCCCTGGCCGGCGAAGGCCGCGTCACCGTGGATCTGGATCGGCAGCACCGGGAAGGTGGTGCCGCCCTGGTCCAGGATGTCCTGCTTGGCGCGGGCGATGCCCTCGACGACCGGGTCCACGGCCTCCAGGTGGGAGGGGTTCGCGGCGAGCGAGACCTTGATGGTCTCGCCGTCCAGGCCGGTGAAGGTGCCCTCGGAGCCGAGGTGGTACTTGACGTCGCCGGAGCCGTGCATCGACTTCGGGTCGAGGTTGCCCTCGAACTCGCCGAAGATCTTGCCGTACGGCTTGCCGACGATGTTGGCCAGCACGTTCAGGCGGCCGCGGTGGGCCATGCCGATGACGGCCTCGTCGAGGCGGTGCTCGGCGGCGGCGTCGATGGTGGCGTCCAGCAGCGGGATGAGCGACTCGCCGCCCTCCAGCGAGAAGCGCTTCTGCCCGACGTACTTGGTCTGCAGGAAGGTCTCGAAGGCCTCGGCCGAGTTCAGGCGGCGGAGGATCCGCAGCTGCTCCTCGCGCTCCGGCTTGGTGTACGGCTTCTCCAGGCGCTCCTGCAGCCACTGGCGCTGCTTCGGGTCCTGGATGTGCATGTACTCGACGCCGACGGTGCGGCAGTACGTGTTGCGCAGCAGGCCGAGGATGTCGCGGAGCTTCATCATCTTCTGGCCGCCGAAGCCGCCGACCGCGAACTCGCGCTCCAGGTCCCACAGGGTGAGGCCGTGGGTGGTGACGTCCAGGTCGGGGTGCTTGCGCTGCTTGTACTCCAGCGGGTCGGTGTCGGCCATCAGGTGGCCGCGGACCCGGTAGGAGTGGATCAGCTCCATGACGCGGGCGGTCTTGTTGACCTCGTCGTCGTGGGTGGTGGCGACGTCGGTGGCCCAGCGGACCGGCTCGTACGGGATCCGCAGCGACTCGAAGATCTCGTCGTAGAAGCCGTTCTCGCCGAGCAGCAGGCGGTGGATCTCGCGCAGGAACTCGCCGGACGCCGCGCCCTGGATGACGCGGTGGTCGTAGGTCGAGGTCAGCGTCATGATCTTGGAGACGCCCAGGCGGGCCAGGGTCTCCGGGGCGGAGCCCTGGAACTCGGCCGGGTACTCCATGGCGCCGACGCCGACGATGGTGCCCTGGTTCTGCATCAGGCGCGGCACGGAGTGCACGGTGCCGATGCCGCCGGGGTTGGTCAGCGAGACCGTGACGCCGGTGAAGTCGTCCATGGTCAGCTTGTTGGCGCGGGCCCGGCGGACGATGTCCTCGTAGGCCTGCCAGAAGCCGAAGAAGTCGAGCGTCTCGGCCTTCTTGATGGCCGCGACGACCAGCTGGCGGTCGCCGTTCGGCTTGACCAGGTCGATGGCCAGGCCGAGGTTGACGTGCTCCGGCTTGACCAGGAAGGCCTTGCCGTCCTCCACCTTGTAGCTGTGGTTCATGCCCGGGGCGGCCTTGATGGCCTGGACCAGGGCGTAGCCGATCAGGTGGGTGAAGGAGACCTTGCCGCCGCGGGCGCGCTGCAGGTGGTTGTTGATGACGATGCGGTTGTCGATCAACAGCTTCGCCGGGACGGCGCGGACCGAGGTCGCGGTCGGCACCTCCAGCGAGGCGTCCATGTTGGTGGCGACGGCCTTCGCCGGGCCGCGCAGCTGGATCAGCTCGGGCCCGGTGGTGGCGGCGGCGGGCGCGGCCGGCGCCGGGGCGGCGGCCTTGGGGGCCGGGGGCGCGGCGGGCGCGGCGGCGAGCGGAGCCGGGGCGGCCGGAGCAGCCGGGGCGGCGGGCGCGGCCGGAGCAGCAGCAGCGGCGGGCGCAGCCGGAGCAGCAGCGGCGGGCGCGGGGGCAGCGGCAGGGGTCGGCGCGGGGCCGGCCTGGGTCGCGGCCTGGGTCACTGGGGTCACCTCGGTACCGGGCTTGTAGTCGGCGAAAAAGTCCCACCAGGCTCGGTCGACCGAGTTCGGGTCCTGGAGGTACTGCTGGTAGATCTCGTCGACGAGCCACTCATTGGGGCCGAAGCCAGTGGAACTTGCCGAGCTGTTGGGGGTTTCAGGGGACTGTGGCGACACGGCGGCAACCGCCCTCTTCCGCTTCCTTTTGGGATGTTTGGACAGCGGGGATTAAGGCTACGCCCCTGACCAGTGATCGCGCAGTCCCCGGGGCCCAGGCGTCGCCCAGATCACAGTGTTGACCTGCACTTTGGCTGAAAAAGTGCGTTAGGAAGCCGCATCTGAGGGGAAGCGATCGGCGCCGAACAGGGCCTATACCCGGACCAAACCGGACAAAAACTCGGTCGAATCCGTTAACGATCTTCGTATGCGTCTGTGTCGGATCTGTGACAAATGTCCCGACCGTCACCTTGGCGCTGCCCGGGCAGCCGGACCTCGATCCGGCAGCCGCGCGGGGACTCGGCCACCGCGATCCGCCCGCCGTGCAGGTCCACCGCCCAGCGGGCGATGGCCAGACCCAGCCCGGTGCCGCCGTCCGCGCCCGGTCCGGCGGCGGTGGCGGTGCCGCTGCGGCCGAACCGCTCGAAGACCCGGGTGCGGTCGGCCGGCGGGATGCCGGGGCCCTCGTCCTCGACCTCCAGCAGCAGGCCGCCCGGCTCGCCCTCCGGTCTCGCCCGCACCGTCACGGTGCCGCCGGGCGGGGAGTGCTTGCAGGCGTTGTCGACCAGGTTGGCGACCACCTGGTGCAGCCGTTCGGGGTCCGCCACGCCGGTCAGGCCGGTCGGGCTGACCTCCAGGGCCAGCCGGACGTCCCCGCGCCGGGAGAAGGCGCCGCCGGCCGTCGCGCCGTCCACGGTGACCCCGCGCAGCACGCCGTCCAGGAACTCGCGCACCTCGAAGGGGCGGGCGTCCAGGTCGACCACGCCGTCGTCGATCTTGGAGAGGTCGAGCAGGTGGGTGACCAGCCGGCCGAGCCGCTCGGTCTGCTCCAGCGCAGCCTCCAGGGTGGCCGGATTGGGCTGGACGACGCCGTCCACCACGTTCTCCAGGACGGCGCGCAGCGCGGCGATCGGCGTGCGCAGCTCGTGCGAGACGTTGGCGACCAGCTCGCGGCGGTGCCGGTCGGCGGCTTGGAGGTCGGAGGCCATGGCGTTGAAGGCGGCCGCCAGCTCGCCGATCTCGTCGCGCGAGCCCGCCTCGACCCGGCGGCTGTAGTCGCCGGAGGCCATCGCGCGGGCGGCGGCCGTCATCTCGCGCAGGGGGGCGGTCAGCCCGTGCGCGAGGAACTGCATGAAGAGCAGCGAGGCGATCATGGAGAAGACCACGATGATCCGGATCTGGGTCTCGGACCGGATCGCCACGACCACCATCCCGGTGGCCAGGAACACGGAGACGATCACGAGCAGGGCGAGTTTGCCCTTGATCGAGCGGACCGGGTCGAGCGGCCGGATGTCGGCCCAGACCCGGCGGGCGGCGCGGGCGGCCAGGTTCTGCTGCCGCGTGCCGTCGGAATCCCCGTTGCGTTGCTGTGGAAAGGTCATTGTCCCCTGTGGTCCCGCGTTGTCCCCCGCGTGGTGGCACGGCGTCGTCCGGACACGGGCCCCCCGGTGGCCCGTCGCCCGTGAGGCGAACGCTAGGAGAGCGGGGCCTCCAGCGCGTAGCCGACGCCGTGGACGGTGCGGATCCAGCTGGCGCCGATCTTCCGGCGCAGCGCCTTGACGTGACTGTCGACGGTGCGGGTGCCGGATGCGTCGGTCCAGTCCCAGACCTCGGCCAGCAGCTGCTCGCGGGTGAGCACGGCGCGCGGCTGGGCGGCCAGGCAGGCGAGCAGGTCGAACTCGGTCGGCGTCAGGTGGACGTCGCCCGAGGCCAGCCGGACCCGGCGCTGCACGTGGTCGATCTCCAGCTCGCCGAACCGCAGGCTGCCCAGCGCGGGCGTGCGGGCGGCCTGCTGGGCGCGCTCCACGCGGCGCAGCAGGACGTTGACGCGGGCGGCCAGCTCGCGCATCGAGAACGGCTTGGTCATGTAGTCGTCGGCGCCCACGCCGAGACCGACCAGCAGGTCCGTCTCGTCGTCGCGGGCGGTCAGCATCAGCACCGGCACCGGGCGCTGGGCCTGGATCCGGCGGCACACCTCCAGGCCGTCGAAGCCGGGCAGCATGATGTCGAGGACGACCAGGTCCGGCTGCCAGGTGTGGAAGCCGTCGACCGCGCCGGGGCCGTCGTGGGCCACGGCGACCTTGAAGCCCTCGGCGCCCAGCCGGGCGGCGATCGACTCGGCGATCGTGGGCTCGTCCTCCACCACCAGCACTCTGCGCTGGCTGCTCACAGTGCCACCGGTGTGCTGGTTGTCCTGCTGGATTTCTGTCACGGTCACGCCACCGCCCCCAGGGCTGCGGGCCGGCCACCTGTGGGGATGGCGGGGCTCCGCTCGTAGTCTTGTTCCGTCGTGGACTGTGCCGGGTCCGCCGTCCCGCCGCGCGATCGGGAGACGGGGACGGATGGTCGGCCGCCCACTTCTCCCGCGCACTTCGCAGCGTACGGACAGCGGATGCTTCCCGGCAGGTGGACCGGACGTTTCCGGCCCGTGGGCCGGCTCTCGGGCCGCCCTCGGACCCACTGCACGAGTGGGCACGGGCCGATACCTTACCCGGCGAATTTTCTCTGCGTAACGGTACGTATGCAGTCCAGTTGACGCCAAGGCGCCGGTCAGAGGCCCTGTTGCCGCGTTGTGGGGGAGAAGGTCTGGACCAATGCCGGGAATCCGGCGGTCCGCCGCGACGACGGTCTTCACGGGCTTTTCCCAGGTGCCTCCCAGAACCTCGACGTACCGTGGCCGCGACAAGACCCGACCGGGCGGAATCCGCGGCGCGCGCCGGTACGTTGGGCACCTGACGAGGAGTCGGTGGCTGCGGCGTGGAGCGGAGGCGGCATGGCGGGACTCGGGCGGGGCGCCGAGGGGTTCGGGGCCGCGGGGGCGCCGTACGGAATGCTCCGCCTCGGGCTGCGCGCCGGCGTCGTGGAATGGCTGCTGGAACGGGTGCCGACGCCCCGGGGAACGCCCTTCACCATCGGATACCTCGCCGTCGTGGGAGTCACCACGACCTTCGCGAGGCTCGCCGATCCGGAACTCGTCCAGCGTCTGCAGGAAGCCTCCAGTTCGGACGGGCACAACCTGCTCCAGCACCCTTTGCGCGCTCTTGTGCTGAGCGGATTCTGGGTGGCCGGCGAGGTGTGGATGCCGTACCTGTGGGGATTCGCCCTCACCCTCGCGCCGCTGGAGCGCAGGGTCGGCCCGGCCAGGGCGGCGGCGGTGTTCGCGGCCGGGCATGTCGCCGCGACGCTGCTCTCCCAGGGTGTGGTGATCACCGCGGTGGAGGCCGGGCGGATGGCTCCCGAGGTGATGGACTACCTGGACATCGGGGTCAGCTACGGCGTGCTCGCCTGTCTGGGCGCGGTCGCCGGGCTGCTCTCCTGGCGCGGGCGGCTGCTGGCGCTGGGCGGTGCCGGGCTGATGATCGCCGAGCAGATCGCCTCCGACCGGGACGTGATCACCGGGGTGGGGCACCCGGCCGCGGTGCTGACCGGGGTCGCGCTGTGGCGCTGGCTGCGCCGGGTCGAGCGGCGCCCGCCCAGGCCGCGGCCGGTCGCCGCGACGGCCTCCGGCGGTGCGCCGGCGCGGGTGCGGGCGGTGCGTTGACACCGTCGCCCGGTCGGGGTTCGCCCAGGCTCGGACGCTCGTCTGTCAGGACTTCCCCAGGAGTCCTTGGGGTCCTTTTGACGCGGTCGTGGGAAGGGCTTTCCGCACCGATCCCCGTTCGCTCATGGCGAACAGAGTGCCGGGAACATCCGGCGGCCGTCAGGCCTTAGTCAGGTCGACTCAAGTTCGCTGACTGGGGAGAGATCATGGCATCGACGTCCACACCGCTCACCCTGCCCGTGCTGCCGCTCGACGACGAGGTCGTCCTGCCGGGCATGGTGGTCCCGCTGGACCTGAAGGACACCGAGGTGCGCGCCGCGGTCGAGGCCGCCAGGGCCGCCGCCACCGGCGCCGGCAAGCCGCAGGTCCTGCTGGTCCCGCGGGTGGACGGCTCGTACGCGGCGGTCGGCACGCTGGCCACCGTGGAGCAGGTCGGCCGGCTGGCCGACGGCCCCAACACCCTGTTGCAGTCGGCCGCGCTGGTGCGCGCCGTGCGCCGGCTCCGGATCGGGGTCGGCACCACCGGCCCCGGCGCCGCCCTCTGGGTGGAGACCACGCCGTTCCGGGAGTCCTCGGTGGGCACCCCGGTGACCGGCCGGGCCGCCGAGCTGGTCAGGGAGTACAAGGCGCTGTCCACCCAGTGGCTGCGCAAGCGCGGCGCCTGGCAGATCGTCGACCGGGTCGACCGGATCGAGGGCGTCGGCGAGCTCGCCGACAACATCGGCTACGCGCCCTTCGCCACCGCCGAGCAGAAGCTCAAGGTGCTGCTGGAGGCCGACCAGCTCGCCCGTCTGGAGTACGCGCTCACCCTGCTGCGCGACCACCTCGCCGAGGAGGAGGTCAACGACACCATCCGCAAGGACGTCGAGGAGGGCGTGGCCAAGCAGCAGAAGGAGTTCCTGCTCCGCCGCCAGCTGGAGGCCGTCCGCAAGGAGCTGGCCGAGCTGAACGGCGAGGCCGCCGACGAGGACGGCGACTACCGCTCCCGGGTCGAGGCCGCCGGCCTCCCGGAGAAGGTCCGCGAGGCCGCGCTCAAGGAGGTCGACAAGCTGGAGCGCGCCTCCGACCAGTCGCCCGAGGGCTCCTGGATCCGCACCTGGCTGGACACCGTCCTGGAGCTGCCCTGGAACGAGCGCACCGAGGACGCGTACGACATCGCCGGCGCCCGCGCGGTGCTGGACGCCGACCACGCCGGCCTGGCCGACGTGAAGGACCGGATCGTCGAGTACCTGGCCGTCCGCAAGCGCCGGGCCGACCAGGGGCTCGGGCTGGTCGGCGGCCGCCGGGGAGGCGCGGTGCTGGCCCTGGTCGGCCCGCCCGGCGTCGGCAAGACCTCGCTCGGCGAGTCGGTGGCCCGCGCCATGGGCCGCTCCTTCGTCCGGGTCGCGCTCGGCGGCGTCCGGGACGAGGCGGAGATCCGCGGCCACCGGCGCACCTACGTCGGCGCCCAGGCCGGCCGGCTGGTGCGGGCGATCAAGGAGGCCGGCTCGATGAACCCGGTCGTCCTGCTGGACGAGATCGACAAGGTCGGCTCCGACTACCGGGGAGACCCGGCGGCCGCCCTGCTGGAGGTGCTGGACCCGGCGCAGAACCACACCTTCAGGGACCACTACCTGGAGGTCGAGCTCGACCTCTCCGACGTCGTCTTCCTCGCCACCGCCAACGTGCTGGAGGCCATCCCCGAGCCGCTGCTCGACCGGATGGAGCTGGTCCGGCTGGACGGCTACACCGAGGACGAGAAGGTCGTCATCGCCCGGGACCACCTGCTCCCGCGCCAGCTGGAGCGGGCCGGCCTGGGCGGCGAGCAGGTCACCGTGGACGAGTCGGCGCTGCGCGGGCTCGCCGGGGAGTACACCCGGGAGGCGGGCGTCCGGAACCTGGAGCGCTCGATCGCCCGGGTGCTGCGCAAGATCGCCGCGCAGGCCGAGCTGGGCGAGCGCGAGCTGCCCGCCTCCGTCGGCGCGCAGGACCTGCGCGCCCTGATCGGCCGGCCGCACCACGTGCCGGAGTCCGCCCAGGAGTCGGCCGAGCGCCGCACCGCCGTCCCCGGCGTGGCCACCGGCCTCGCGGTGACGGGCGCCGGCGGCGACGTCCTCTACATCGAGGCCTCGCTGGCCGACGCCGAGACCGGCGGCACCGGGCTGACCCTCACCGGGCAGCTGGGCGACGTGATGAAGGAGTCCGCGCACATCGCGCTCTCCTACCTGCGCTCGCGCGGCGCCGAACTGGAGCTGCCGGTCACCTCGCTGCGTGACCGCGGCGTGCACCTGCACATCCCGGCCGGGGCCATCCCCAAGGACGGGCCGAGCGCCGGCATCACCATGACCACGGCGCTGGCCTCGCTGCTCTCCGGCCGCAAGGTGCGCACCGACGTGGCGATGACCGGCGAGGTGTCGCTGACCGGGCGGGTGCTGCCGATCGGCGGGCTGAAGCAGAAGCTGCTGGCCGCCGACCGGGCCGGGATCACCACGGTGATCATCCCCAGGCGCAACGAGGCCGACCTGGACGACGTCCCGGCCGAGGTGCTGGAGCGGCTCGCCGTCCACCCGGTGGCGGACGTGCGGGAGGTGCTGGAGCTGGCGCTGGAGCCGGCCGGGGCCGCGGTGCTGGTGGCCGCCTGACCGGGAGCCCGGGCCGCCGCCGCGGCGGCGGCCCGGGCACCCGGCGCCGGCCCGGGCGGACCGCGGCGGTCTGACGGGCCGACGGCATCCCCGCGTGCGAGACTGCGGAGATGCCGTCACCCACGCAGCGCGTTCTGGCCCGGGTGCCCGACCGGCTGCGCCCCGTCCTGGTGCGGCACCGCCGGCTGGTGAAGTTCCTGCTGGTCGGAAGCGGCTGCTTCGTGCTCACCACGGTGGTCGACTTCGAGCTCAAGCTCACCGTGCTGCAGCACAAGCCGGTGGTCGCGCTGACCGTCGCGACCGTGATCGGCACCGTCGTCTCGTACGTGCTGAACCGCCGCTGGGCCTTCCGGGCCGCCGGCAGACAGCGCGAGGCGCTGATGTTCGTCCTGGTCAGCGCGGTGGCGATCGTCGTCAACGACGTACCGCTGGCGGTCTCCCGGTACCTCCTGGACCTGCGCGAGCCGTACGTCGACCCGGTCGGGCAGGAGGTCGCGGACTTCCTCAGCGGCATGGTCGTCGGCACCGTCGTGGCGATGGTGTTCCGCTACTGGGCGATGCGGCGGTGGGTCTTCGCCCCGTCCGCCCGGACAGCCGCCGTCCAGCCCGTCCCGGCGCCGGCGACGGTGCCCCCGGAACCCGGTTACGCTGCACCCGAGATGCCACGGGACGTGCCGTAGAGGGGCGAGGTGAGCCTTGTGCAGGAGCCGGACCCCGTTCGGACCGCGCCCGCCAGCCAGCAGGGGATGCGCCGGGCCAACCTGGCGCTGGTGCTCGGGACGATCGCGAGCGGACCGCGCTCGCGCGCCGAGGTGGCCGCCGGGACGGGGCTGACCAGAGCCGCCGTCTCCTCCCTCGCCGAACAGCTGATCGCCGCCGGCCTGGTGGTCGAGGAGGGTCCCGCCGCGCCCAGCGGCAAGGTCGGCCGCCCCGGCACCGCGCTCGGCCTCAACCCGGCCGGGCCCGGCGGACTCGGGGCCGAGATCGGGGTGCGGCACCTGGGCGCCTGCGTGGTCGACCTGCGCGGGGAGGTCCGCGCCTGGCGGCGCCGGGAGGTCTCCAACCACGGCCGCGAGCCCGCCGTCGTGATGGCCGAGCTCGCCCACCTGCTGCACGAGGCCGTCGCCGCGTCGGGGCTGCGCCCGGCCGGACTCACCCTGGCCGTGCCCGGGCTGGTCGGCGGCTCCGGCGGGGTGCTCCGGCGGGCCGCCAACCTCGGCTGGCAGGACGTCCCGCTGGCCGCCGCGCTGCGCCCGGCGCTGCGGGCGGCCGGGGCGGGCCCGGTCGGGGACGGCCTGGCCGAGCTGCCGATCGAGGCGGACAACGAGGCCAACCTCGGCGGACTGGCCGAGCGCTGGCTGGGCGAGGGCCCGGAGGACTTCCTGTACGTCTCCGCGGAGGCCGGGGTCGGTGCGGCGATCGTGGTCGGCGGCCGGCTGCTGCGCGGGGCCGGCGGCTACGCCGGCGAGTTCGGCCACGTGCCGGTCCACCCGGACGGACCCCCCTGCGCCTGCGGGGCGCACGGCTGCCTGGAGCAGTACGCGGGCGAGGCGGCGGTGCTGCGGGCGGCCGGCCTGACCGGAGCCCGGGGCGACTGGGTGACGCTGCTCGCCGACCGCGCCGGGACCGGGGACACGGCCGCCCTCGCGGCGCTGGCCGGGGCCGGTGCGGCGCTCGGCACCGCGGCCGCCGGCGCGGTCAACCTGCTGGACCCGGCCGAGGTGGTGCTGGGCGGCGGCTACGCCCGGCTGGCGCCCTGGCTGCTGCCCGCGATGCGGGCTGAACTGACCGCCCGGGTGGCGGTGCGGCCCTGGTCCGGGGACCGGCTGACGGTCTCCCGGCTGGGCCGGCGGGGCCCGTTGCTGGGCGCGGCGGCGCGGGTCGTCCGGGCCGTCCTGGCCGACCCGGGAACGCTCGGGGCGGGCACGGGGGCCTGAAACGCGGGGCCTGGAACGCGGAGGCAGGGAACGCGGGGCCTCGGCACGCGGGGCCCGGAAAGCGTCCGAGCCCCCGGCCGTGGCGGCCGGGGGCTCGGTGACGATCAGTGGCGGGCGGCTCAGGCCTTGGCCACGGCCTCGGTCCCGTTCTCGGCCTCCTCGGAGACCAGCTCGCGGCCGCCGGAGCGCGGGCCGCGCAGCACGGCCAGCAGGGCGACGCCGATGCCGATCAGCGCCCAGACCACCATGACCAGGATCGGCATCCCCAGGTTGGTGGAGCCGAAGTAGGCGATCGACTTGGTGGCGGTGGTGCCGGCGCCGTTCGGGAGCCAGGAGCCGATCGCCCGCCAGAACGGCGGCGTCATCGGAGCCGGGTACACCCCGCCCGCGCTGGGGTTGCCGAGCACCACGAAGATCAGCACCGCGACGCCGATGCCGAGGATGTCGAACATGCACTGCAGGGCCATGGTGAACGCGCCGACCGTGAACACCACCAGGGCGCCGATGGCGCTCAGGGCGAGCACCGAGCCCGGCAGGGCGTCGAGCACCGGCCCGGCGATCATCGTGCCGAGGGCGCCGGCCCCGATCGAGTACACCGCGAGGACGCCGAGACGGATCAGCAGGCGGTGGACGTTGGCCGGCTTGGAGCCCGCGCTGATGCCGAGGATCGAGGCGACCAGGTAGCCGCCGACGCACCAGCCGATCACCAGGTAGAAGGCGGAGAGGCCGTTGTTGTCGCCCTTGGCGAGCGGCACCACGTCCTGGACCTTGACCGTACGGCCCTGGCTCTGGTCGATCGCGGTGGTGATGCTCTCGGCGGCCTTGGCGGCGGCGGTGCCGCGGGCGTTGCCCACCAGCAGGGTGTCCTGGGTGGAGGTCGGGTCCACGACCAGCGCGGCGTAGAGCTTCTGGTCCTTGATCTGCTGGATCGCCGTCTCGGCGTCCGGCGCGGTGACGGCCCGGACGGCGTCGTTCGGCACCGACTCCAGGGCGCCGACCAGCTTCGGGGTGACCTGCGGCGGGGCGACCACCGCGATGGAGAGGTTCTGCGGGGTCGGCTTGTGCAGCGCCCCGATGTAGGAGGTGATGAAGCCGAGCTGGAGCAGCAGCACGCCGATCACGAGCAGTGCCGCGCGCGGGGTGACCGCACTCTTCAGTTCGGCGACGAAACCCTGCCCCGGGGCTGCCATCCACATCTCCTTGCGTAACGGGGAAAAACGGTCCTTCCAGAACCGATACTTCATACCATGAAGTAGTTGGCTTGTCGCACCGGCCGCGCCGGATCGTGGCCGGTGCCACTGCGCGATACTGGCGCGGTGAGCGACGAGGAAGCCCTGGTGGCGGTGGAGCGCGAGGTCGCGCTGATGTTCCGGCGGGGCCGGGCCAGAGTGGCGGAACTCTCACGGCGGGTGCACCCCGGACTGGAGGGGATGGCGTACAGCCTGCTCGGCTACATCGAGCAGGCCGGGCCGGTGCGGGTGACCGACGTCGGCGTGCACTTCTCGATCGGCAAGGCGACGGTGAGCCGGCAGATCCGGACGCTGGAGGAACTGGGCCTGGTGGCCCGGGAGACGGATCCGCTGGACCGCCGGTCCGCGCTGGTCTCGCTCACCGGGGACGGGCGGCGGCGCTACCTGGCCGCGCAGGACGTCCGGATGCGGCGGGTGCGCGAGGTGATGGGCGGCTGGTCACCGGAGGACGTGAGCCGCTTCGCGGAGCTGCTGCACCGCTTCAACGACGTGCTGGAGGACCCGCCGGCCGAGTGACCGTGGCGGAGGAAGCCGTTCCGAGGCGGTCGTCGGCGGCGTGAGCGGGGCCCGCACCCGCGGGCTTTACTTGCCCTTGAAGAAAGTTGCCTAATTCAACCATCTCGTCTTATGGTTGCTTACGGCAACGAAATTTCATGATCCGCGTATCCCGCGCCTCGCCGAAGGATCCAGATGACCGTGACCACCGAGGCCGCGAGCGGAACCGCCGCCGCGGCCGACAGTCAACAGATGACGCACCGGCAGGTGATGGAGGCGCTCTCCGGCCTGCTGCTCGGCCTCTTCGTGGCCGTGCTCTCCTCGACCGTCGTCTCCAACGCCCTGCCGCACATCCTGGCCGACCTGCACGGCGGCCAGTCCGCCTACACCTGGGTGATCACCGCGGCCCTGCTCAGCCTCACCGCCTCCACCCCGATCTGGGGCAAGCTCTCCGACCTCGTCAGCAAGAAGCTGCTGCTCCAGATCGCGCTGCTGATCTACATCGGCACCTCAGCGCTGGCCGGCCTCTCGCAGAACACCGGCGAGCTGATCGCCTGCCGCGCGCTCCAGGGCATCGGCGCCGGCGGTGTCGTGGCGCTCGGCCAGATCTGCCTGGCCGCGATGGTCCCGGCGCGCGAGCGCGGCCGCTACAGCGGCTACTTCGGCGCGGTCTTCGCGCTCGCCACCATCGGCGGGCCGCTGATCGGCGGCGTCATCGTGGACACCTCCTGGCTGGGCTGGCGCTGGTGCTTCTACGTCGGCATCCCGTTCGCGCTGGTCGCGATCCTGGTGGTGCAGCGCACCCTCAAGCTGCCGGTGGTCAAGCGCCAGGCGAAGATCGACTACCTGGGCGCGCTGGTCATCACCGCCTCGGTCAGCCTGCTGATGATCTGGATCACCCTGGCCGGCAAGAACTACGCCTGGCTGTCCTGGCAGACCGCGGCCATGGTCGGCGGCGGCGTCCTGCTGGGCGCCCTGGCCATCGTGATCGAGCGCCGCGCCGCCGAGCCGATCATCCCGCCGAGCCTCTTCCGCCACCGCACCGTCACCCTGGCCGCGATCGCCAGCGTGCTGGTCGGCGTCGGGATGTACGGCGCGACCACCTTCCTCAGCCAGTACTTCCAGCTGGCCCGCGCCAAGTCCCCGACGATGGCCGGCCTGATGACCCTGCCGATGATCCTCGGCCTGGCGGTCTCCTCGGCGGTCGCCGGCCGGCTGATCACCAAGTACGGCAAGTGGAAGGCCTACCTGGTCTCCGGCACCGCGCTGCTCGCCCTCGGCTTCGGCCTGCTCGGCACCGCCCGGGCCGACACCGACTACGTGCTGCTCTCCGTCTACATGGCGATCACCGGCGTCGGCCTCGGTCTGACCAGCCAGAACCTGGTGCTCGCGGTGCAGAACACGGTGCCCCGGCACGAGCTCGGCGCGGCCAGCTCGGTGGTCACCTTCTTCCGCACCATGGGCGGCGCGATGGGCGTCTCCGCGCTCGGCGCGCTGATGACCAACAAGGTCGGCCACTACCTGGCCGAGAACCTGGCCGCCGCGCACGTCCCGGCGTCGCCCGCGGCCTCCGGCGGCGGCATCCCGGACCTGGCCAAGCTGCCGGCCCCGATCGTGCCGCTGGTGACGGACGCCTTCGGTCACGGCGTCGGCACCGTCTTCCTGTGGGCCGCCCCGTTCGCGGCGCTGGCCTTCGTCACCGTGCTGTTCATCCGGGAGACCGCGCTGAAGACCACCACCCAGGAGGGCTGACCGGCCGGCGGGACCGACCGGCCGTCGGGATACGCGAACGGGCCGGGGAGTGTGGAGACACTCCCCGGCCCGTTCTGTCGCGTCCGGCCGGTCAGCCGCGTCCGGCCGTGCGGTCAGTGACCGGCGATCAGCGACAGCCCGTAGAGGACGACCCCGCCGCAGAGCGCGAAGCAGACGCACGCGCCGGCCAGGGCGAGCCTGCCGCCGCCCGCGGCCCCCGCGGTGCCCCCGTTCTCACGGGCGGCGCTCAGCGCGGTCTCGCGCCGGGACAGCGCCAGGATGCCGAGCGCGAAGACGGTGACCACGGCGACGGTGATGCCGAAGCTGACCCCGGCGGTCTGGGCCAGGGCGTTCCACTTGATGTGCATGGTGAGTGTCCTCGGTCCGCTCAGGCCGCGACGGTGGTCGAGGCGGGGGTGGGGGCGTTCGCGGTACCGGCCGGTGCGACCTCGACCGGGGTGACGTCGACGTCGTTGACGTTGTCCGCGCCGACCGGCTGGCGGCGGGAGATCAGCCACATCGCGCCGGCGCCGGCCACCAGCACGGCGCCGACCAGGGCGACGCCCCAGCTGCCCTGCTCGGCCAGCAGGGCAGCGCCGCCGGAGACCACGGCGGCGGCCGGCAGGGTCAGGCCCCAGGTGTAGACCATGCGGCGGACCAGGCTCCAGCGCAGCTCGCCCTTCGGGCCGCCGAGGCCGGCGCCCATGATGCCACCGGAGCAGACCTGGGTGGTGGAGAGGCCGAAGCCCATGTGCGAGGAGGTCAGGATGACGGTCGCGGCGGCCGACTCGGAGGCGAAGCCCTGCGGCGGGCGGATGTCCGCCAGGCCCTTGCCCATCGAGCGGATGATGCGCCAGCCGCCCATGTAGGTGCCGAGCGCGATCGCGGCGCCCGCGGAGACGATCACCCAGGTGGGGGGCAGCGCGCCGTGCGGCAGGGCGCCGACCGAGACCAGGGTCAGGGTGATGATGCCCATCGTCTTCTGGGCGTCGTTGGTGCCGTGCGCGAGCGAGATCAGCGAGGAGGAGAAGACCTGGCCGGTCTTGAAGCCCTTCTCGGTGGCCGCGGTGTCGCCCTTGCGGGTGATCAGGTACGCCATCTTGGTGGCGCCCCAGGAGGCCAGGCCGGCGACGAACGGCGAGGCGACGGCCGGGATGAGGATCTTGGTGACCACGGTGTCGAAGTTGACGCCGTTCATGCCGACCCCGACGACCGTGGCGCCGATCAGGCCGCCGTACAGGGCGTGCGAGGAGCTGGACGGCAGGCCGCGCAGCCAGGTCAGCAGGTTCCAGAGGATCGCTCCGGCCAGTGCGGCGAAGATGATCTCGGGGTGGACTCCGGCCTTCTCGTTGACGATGCCGCCGGAGATGGTGGTGGCGACCTTCACGGACAGGAACGCGCCCGCGAAGTTGAGCAGGGCCGCGATGGTGACCGCGACCTTCGGACGAAGGGCTCCGGTCGCGATCGCGGTGGCGGCCGCGTTGGCGGTGTCGTGGAACCCGTTGGTGAAGTCGAAGGCGAGCGCCGTGATGATCACAACGGCCACCAGGAACGAGATGTGTTCCATACCCAAACAATCGTCGTAGTTGTCGCACGGACGTTGATGACGTCGCGACCGTAAGTCTGCTTGGTAAACGGAAGGTGAACTGGACCGGGAATCGTGGTTCTGATGGTTGACTCGCGGTGACCATTGCCTTTCGTCGGAGTGACATCGGCCGCGCTGAGCTGGACTTCAGCGAAGAACGCACCGGTTCGACCCGGTTTGCTGAGAGCTGTCTCACAGATCAATCGAGAATTAACCTCCCAGTCCGCCCGCGCCCTGTTTCCGGCGAGTAACCCGTGGGAGGATCTGCGGGATCCGGGTACCCGGGACAGGGGCAGTGCGCGGCGGGGAGGGCCAGGTCATGGGCGGGGCGGGACAGAGAGCGGAGACGGCACGCGTACGGCCCTGGGTACGGGCGGCGCTGCGCTGCGGAGCCGTCCTCGCGGCCGCGGCGCTCGCACTGCCGGTGGGCGCCCAGGCCGCCTGGGCCGCACCCGACCCGGGCACCGGCCAGGTCGCCGCCGACGCGGACCCGCTCGCCGCCGCCAAGGCCACCCTCGGCCCGCTGCTCGACCAGCTGCACGCGCTCTACCAGGGCGCCGAGGCCGCGACCGAGCAGTACAACGGCGCCGTCGCCAAGGTCGCGGAGCAGCAGACCTCGCTCACCGACCTCCAGGGCCGGCTGGACCGCCAGCAGAAGCAGGTCGACGCCGGCACCGACATCGCCTCCCAGCTCGCCGCCGCGCAGTACCGCAACGGGGCCGCCTCGGCCTACGCCGAGCTGCTGCTCTCCAAGGACCCGTACGAGGCGGTCGTCATCGCCGAGCTGCTGGCCTCGGCCAGCCGCTCCCAGTCGGAGTTCCTGGACAAGCTGAAGAGCGACCGGGACGAGCTGGACGGGCTGAGGAAGCAGAACGAGGAGGCGCTGAAGACCTCGCAGACGCTGGTCGCCCAGCAGGACGCGGCCAAGGCCAAGGCCGCCGCCGACCTCGCCTCGGTCGAGCAGGTGGTCTCCTCGCTGACCGGCGCCCAGCGGGCCGAGCTGGAGCAGCTGGAGAAGGCCAAGGCGGACGAGGCGCAGCTCGCGTTCCTCGCCTCCGGGGCGCTCGGCAAGGGGGAGCGCACGCCCTCGCTGCAGGGGCGCGGGGCCGTGGCCTTCGCGCTGGCGCAGCTGGGCAAGCCGTACCTGTGGGGCGGCACCGGCCCGGGCGCCTACGACTGCTCCGGCCTCACCTCGCAGGCCTGGCTGCACGCCGGCAAGCCGATCCCGCGCACCAGCCAGGAGCAGTGGGCGCAGCTGCCGCACGTGGCGCTCAACCAGCTGCGGCCCGGTGACCTGGTGATCTACTTCCAGGACGCCTCGCACGTCGGGATGTACATCGGCGGCGGGCTGATCGTGCAGGCGCCGCGGCCCGGGGCGTTCATCAAGATCTCGCCGGTCGGTTCCATGCCGATCCTCGGGGCCGTCCGGCCCGACCCGTCCGGCACGGCGGACGACGCCGGCGGCGCGTGGAAGGTGCCGGACCTCCCGGCGGGCTGGGACTCCGTCACGCCGATCGCGCCGAGCCCGGCCAACCAGGTGCCGGCCCCGCCGGCCCCGGGCGGAGCGGTGACGCCGCCGGTCGTGCCGGGCACGCCGACCGACCCGGCCACTCCGGGCGGGGCGGGTACGCCGACCGACCCGGCCACGCCGACCGCGCCCTCGACCGGCACGCCGACCGGGCCGGGCACCCCGACGCCGACCCCGACCGGGACACCGGGCACCCCGAGCGGGACCGGCACGCCCACCCCGACCGGGACGGGCACCCCGACGGAGGGCCCGAGCGGCACCGGCTCGGCGACCGCCTCGGCCCCGGGCAGCGCGACCGCCACGCTGCCGCTGGGCACCCCGACGCACTGACCGGCCCACCGGGCCGGTACGAAGGCCGCCCCACGTCCGATGACGTGGGGCGGCCTTCGCGTTCGTTCGGAGTCAGGCGCCGCTGTCGGGGGCGAAGCGGATCACGACGGCCTTGGAGGTGGGGGTGTTGCTGACGTCGGCCGTGGAGTCGAGCGGCACCAGGACGTTGGTCTCGGGGTAGTAGGCCGCCGCGCCGCCGCGGGCGACGGGGTAGTGGACGACCCGGAAGTGCGGGGCGCGGCGCTCCACGCCGTCGCTCCACTCGCTGACCAGGTCGACGTACAGGCCGTCGGCGAGCCCGAGTTCGGCGGCGTCCGCGGGGTTGACCAGGACCACCCGGCGGCCGCCCTTGATGCCGCGGTAGCGGTCGTCGAGGCCGTAGATCGTGGTGTTGTACTGGTCGTGCGAGCGCAGGGTCTGGAGCAGCAGCCGGCCCGGCGGTACCTCGGGGGCGGTCAGCGGGTTGACGGAGAAGTTGGCCTTCCCGGTCGCGGTCGGGAAGGTGCGGGAGTCGCGGGGGCCGTGCGGCAGGGTGAAGCCGCCGGGGCGGCGGACCTTCTCGTTGTAGTCCTCGAAGCCGGGGACGACGCGGGCGATCCGCTCCCGCAGGGTGTCGTAGTCCTCGGCGAAGTCCTCCCACGGCACGGTGTCCTGCGGCCCGAGCACGCCGCGGGCGAGCCGGCAGACGATCGTGGTCTCGGAGAGCAGGCCGGGTGCGGGCGGGCGCAGGCCGCCGCGCGAGGCGTGCACCTGGCCCATCGAGTCCTCGACGCTGACGAACTGGGCGCCGCGCGAGGTGACGTCCTTGTCGGTGCGGCCCAGGGTGGGCAGGATCAGGGCGCGGGCGCCGGTGACCACGTGCGAGCGGTTGAGCTTGGTGGACACGTGGACGGTCAGCCGGCAGCGGCGCATCGCGGCCTCGGTGACCTCGGTGTCCGGGGTGGCCGCGACGAAGTTGCCGCCCATCGCGAAGAAGACCTTGACCCTGCCGTCGCGCATCGCGCGGATGGTGTCCACCGAGTCGAGGCCGTGCTCGCGCGGCGGCTCGAAGCCGAACTCCCCGCCCAGCGCGTCCAGGAAGGCGGTGGTGGGGCGCTCGAAGATGCCCATCGTCCGGTCGCCCTGGACGTTGCTGTGCCCGCGCACCGGGCAGACCCCGGCGCCGGGGCGGCCGACGTTTCCGCGCAGCAGCAGGAAGTTGACCACCTCGCGGATGGTCGGCACGGCGTGCTTGTGCTGGGTGAGGCCCATCGCCCAGCAGACGATGATCTTCTCGGACTTCAGTACCAGCCGGCCGAGCTCCTCGATCTGCTCCCAGGGCAGGCCGGTCGCGGCGAGCACCTCGGCGCGGTCGGTCGTCCGGGCCTGGGCCTCGAACTCCTCGAAGCCGTGGCAGTGTTCGGCGACGAAATCGCGGTCGACGCCGTCCCGCTCCAGGACGATCCGGTTCAGCGCGCGGAACAGCGCGAGGTCGCCGCCGAGCCGGATCTGCAGGAAGAGGTCGGTCAGCTTGGTGCCGTGGCCGACCAGGCCGCGCGCCTGCTGCGGGTTCTTGAACCGCTCCAGGCCCGCCTCCGGCAGCGGGTTGACGCTGACGATGGTGGCGCCGGCCCGCTTGGCGCGCTCCAGCGCGGAGAGCATCCGGGGGTGGTTGGTGCCCGGGTTCTGGCCCGCCACGATGATCAGGTCGGCCTGGTAGAGGTCCTTCAGGCTGACGCTGCCCTTGCCGACGCCGAGCGTCTCGGTGAGCGCCGAACCGGAGGACTCGTGGCACATGTTGGAGCAGTCCGGCAGGTTGTTGGTGCCGAGCCGGCGGGCGAACAGCTGGTACGCGAACGCGGCCTCGTTGCTGGTCCGGCCGGAGGTGTAGAAGGCGGCGCCGTCCGGGGTGTCCAGGGCCTTCAGTTCCTCGGCCACCAGCGCGAAGGCCTCGTCCCAGGAGACCGGCCGGTAGTGGGTGGCGCCCTCGTCCAGCAGCATCGGCTGGGTGAGCCGGCCCTGCTGGCCGAGCCAGTAGCCGGAGCGCTCGGCCAGGTCGGCGACCGGGTGGGCGGCGAAGAACTCGGCGCGGACGCGCCGCTCGGTGGCCTCCTCGGCGACGGCCTTGGCGCCGTTCTCGCAGAACTCGGCGGTGTGGGTCTTGTCCGGCTCCGGCCAGGCGCAGCCGGGGCAGTCGAAACCGTTCGGCTGGTTGACCTTGAGCAGGGTGGCCAGGGTGCGGCGGGCGCCCATCTGCTCGGTGGCCATCCGCAGGCTGTGGCCGACGGCGGGCAGCCCGGCGGCCGCGTGCTGGGGCGCGGACACCTCGGGGGCGTCCTGGGCCGGGTCGCTCTGCGGGGCCTGCTTGGCCATGGCCGCTCTCCTCGGGCTGCTGGTTCGGGCCGCCGCACCGTCGCGGGGCTCACCGTCCATCCTTCCACCTGCCGCTTGAGAGGGGGAGGGCCGTCTCCGTCGCGGGGGGCGCGCCGTCGGTAGAGTCTGGGCGTC
This sequence comes from Kitasatospora sp. NPDC096204, assembly GCF_044763205.1. Classification (NCBI taxonomy): domain Bacteria; kingdom Bacillati; phylum Actinomycetota; class Actinomycetes; order Kitasatosporales; family Streptomycetaceae; genus Kitasatospora; species Kitasatospora sp. NPDC096204. The sequence continues at coordinate 187,603 of NZ_JBIWFT010000003.1, read as the reverse complement.
ATGGTGGGAGGGGAGAGGGCGCGTGCGAGTCGGGGACGTCCTGGACGGCCGGTACGAGCTGGTGGAGAAGCTCGGGCAGGGCGGGTTCGGGGTGGTGTGGCGGGCCCAGGACACCCGGATGGGGCGGCCGGTGGCGGTCAAGGTCATCGGGCACCACGGCGGTGACCGGGCGAAGGCCGCGCTGCGGTTCGTCCGGGAGGCCGGCGCGGCCGGCAACCTCTCGCACCCGCACATCGTCACGGTGCACGACCTCGGGCAGTGCGAGCTCGACGGCGAGGAGGTCACCTACCTGGTGATGGAGCTGCTCACCGGCCGCACCCTCACCGAGGTGCTGCGGGCGGGGGTGCCCGGGCCGGCGCTCAGCCTGCGCTGGGGGCGGCAGATCAGCGGCGCGCTGGCGGCGGCGCACGACGCGGGCATGGTGCACCGGGACATCAAGCCGGACAACGTGATGATCACCGACGCCGGGCACCTGAAGGTGCTGGACTTCGGCATCGCCCAGCTGGACACCGGCGCGGGCGGGCTGACCACCACCGGGACGATCGTCGGCAGTCCGGCGTACATGGCGCCCGAGCGCTGGACCGGCGGCCGGGTGGACGGGCGGGCGGACCTCTACGCGCTCGGCTGCGTCCTGGTCGAACTCTTCACCGGGGCACAGCCGTTCGGCGGGGACTCGACGCCGGTGCTGATGTACCGGCACCTCAACGAGGTGCCGCCGCCGCTGGACCCGGCGCAGTTCGGGCTGCCGCCGCAGGTGGCCGGGCTGGTCGCGGAGCTGCTGGCGAAGGACCCGGCGTCCCGGCCGGCCGACGCCCGTACGGTCGAGCGGCGGCTCGCCGAGCTGGCGGGGTGGCAGGGCGGCCAGGCGGTGGCGCCGGTGCCCGTGCCGACGGTGGTGGAACGCCCAGCGCCGCCCGTGCCGCCACCGCCGAGCGCCCCACCGCCGAGCGCCCCGCCGGTCGTGCCCCCGCCGGTCGTGCCGCCGGTCGTGCCCGCGCCGGTCGTGCCGCCCGTCGTCCCGTCGGCGCCGCCCGTCTCCTCGGTGCTGCCGCCGCTGACCACGCCGCCGGTGACGGCCACGCCGCCGGCCGGGTCGGTACGGGCCGCGCTGGGCGAGCGCCGCTCGGCCGCGTACCGGGCGGCGACCGCCGGCGAGTCGGCGGTACTGCTGCAGGCCGTCGCCCAGGAGTGCGTGACCGCGCTCGGCGCGAGCGACCGGGACACCCTGTGCACCTGGCGGGACTTCGCCTGGTACCTCAGCCGGACCGGTGACCTGGACGGCGCGATCCGGCTGCTGACCGCCCTGGTGGCCGACATGCGCGCGGCCCTCGGCCCGATCGACCCGGACACCCTCGGCGCCCGCTACCACCTGGTCTGGTGCGTCGGCGAGAGCGGTGCGCCCGTCACCACGGTCCGGCTGATGAACGAGCTGCTGCCCGACCTGCACGCCGCCTGGGGCCCGTACGACTCGCGGGTCCTGAAGGCCCGGCACGACCTCGCGCTGCACCACGCCAACCGGGGCGACCTCCAGGGCGCGGTGATCCAGCTGCACGGGCTGCTGCCGGACCTCGCCCGGGTACTGGGCGAGCACCACCCGAGCACCGCGCAGGCCTGGCAGGACCTGGCCGGCTACCAGCAGCAGCTGGCCCAGGTCGGCCGCAAGGGGCCGGGGCCGCGCCGCCGGACCCCGCGGATGAGCCCGATGGAGGCGCTGGTGCTGGTGCGGCGGCTGCGGGTGTGGGACTTCGCCACCGACGCGCAGGCCCGGGCCTGCATGGACGCCCTGGACCGGGGGATCGGCCTGAAGGGCGTCGCGGACGTGGTGTTCGAGGCCCCGGACCACGTCTCGGACGAGGACCTGGTGGAGGAGATCTTCGGCGCCTGAGTGCTCCCCGGTGCCCGGGCGCCGATGCCATGGAACTCACGGCGCTCACGGCGCTCATGGCGCTCACGGCGCTCACGCCGCCAGGACCCGGGCCGCCGGGAGGGCGGCCAGGGCGCGGAGCAGGGCGCGGGCGGCGGCGTCGTTCTGGCGGAAGCCCGGGGCGTCGGTGCGGGGGCGGGCGAAGGCGGCGGCCGCGCGCAGGCTGGTGTGCGGGCCGAGGGCGGTGCGGCGTGGGTGCGGGGCGCCGCCGAGGGCCGGGTCGAGCAGCCGGCTGTCGGCGGGGGCGATGGTGACCAGGCCCGAGCGGTGGGTGTGGTCCGGGTCGGTGACCACCTCCTCGACGACGCGTCCGGTGCGGTGCAGCTCGCCCAGCAGCGGGTCCAGGGTGCGGGCCAGCGCGTGCTTGGGCAGGTACGCCTCGACCAGCGCCGTCGCGGTGACGTGGTGGCCGGGCACGGTGGCGCCGGAGGCCCGCCAGGTGCCGCTCTCCTCGTCCCGTTCGATCCGGACGTCCGCGCCGAGGAAGCGCACCACCCCGGCCTCGGAGAGGGCGATCAGCTGGCGCAGCCGGAAGCCGGGCGGGCCGGAGGCGAGGAAGCCGAAGTAGCCGAAGAACCACTCGTCCACCTCCTCGGCGATCGAGCGGGCGGTGAGCCGGCCGCTCGCCGTCACCCGGGGGAGCTGGCCGAACAGGGACAGCAGGGCGAGGAAGGCGCCGAGGTCGGCGCTGTGGGCGGGATCGGCGCGGCGGTCGGCGTCCGCGCCGACGTACCCGCGCAGGTGCTCCTGGAGTTCCTCGTCGCTGCCGAGTTCGAGTCCGGCCAGCGGGTGGTCGAGCCGTTCGAAGTCGATCCGGTCGGCGGGGTCGGGGACGGCCTCGGCGACCAGGGCGGCGCGTTCGGGGGTGTACCAGCCGTGCCGGTCGTAGCGGGCGAGGAACTCCGGCCAGGGCAGGGCGGTGCGCTCGGGGTGGGCGTGGAACAGCTCGTGGTAGTGCCCGAAGGCGATCTCCTTGGCCATCAACGGCCAGAAGTCGCGCCGCAGTTCGAGTTGCCCTCCGGTGGCGAGCACGGTGTCCACGGCGGCCGCGTCGAAGTACCGGGGGAGCGGGGCGGGCGGCCCCTGGAGGCGGTAGCCGGTCTTGGAGTGGTACGGGACGCCGCGCCGGGAGCCGAGGTGCAGCACCGGCTCCCGGCCGGACGGCAGGTAGCGCAGCGCGGACCCGTCCCCGGTGGGTTCGAAGCGGCCGCCGCGGCCCTCGGTGAGCAGGGCGACCAGGTCCACCGAGGCGAGGCCGAGTCCGCGCAGCACCACCTGCTCGCCGGGGGCGAGGGCGGCCAACTCGGCGGTCACGTCGGCGGAGTAGGCGGGCGGGAGGTGGAAGCGGCCGTGCCGGGCGGCGAACTCGGCGTCGGCCGCGTAGCGCGGGTGGGGGGCGGAGTCGAGGTGGCCGAGGGTGAGCACCACGTGGTCGGCGGTGAGGGTCCGGTCGCCGAGGTGGACGGTCTGCGGGCCGTCGGCCGGGCCCTCGATCCGCCGGACGGTGTCGCGGTGGACGGTGACCGTGATGTGCGCCGGCAGGTCGGCGACGGCGCGGCGGAACACCCAGTCCAGATAGGCGCTCTGGGCCCGTCGGGTGGGGAAGTCGGTGGGCGCGAGGGTGCGCAGCTCGGCCCGGACGGCCGGGTCGGCGACCTCCCGGTAGGGCGTGAACTCCCGCTGCCGCCGGGCCCATTCGGCGAGCGAGGGGCCGGGGCGGACCGGTCCTTCGAGGGTGGAGCGCTCGTCGGTGAACATGGTGACGTCCTCGGCCATCGAGTTCATCCGCAGCAGCGGGGACTGGTCGTGGCGCCAGATCCGGCCCGCGCCGGGCGGGTACGGGTCGACCAGGTGGATCGCCAACGGCCGGTCGGCGGGCAGCAGTTCGGCGGCGTTGGCGGCGATCCGCTCCAGCAGTCCGGTGCCGCGCGGGCCGGCGCCGACGATGACGAGCGACGACGTCATGCCCGCACCGCCCTGGCGAGGGCCGCGCGGGTCCGTTGCAGCGGGGTGGGTGGCAGGCCGTCGCGGGTGGCGCCGCGGGCGAAGCGCCGCTCCACGTAGTACTGGCCGACGGACAGCAGCGTGGTGACCACCAGGTACCAGAGGGTGGCGACCATCAGCATCGGGATGACCTGGTACGACTGGAGGTAGACCAGCTGTACCGAGTAGAGCAGGTCGGAGACGGCCAGCACGCTGACGATGCTGGTGCCCTTGAGCGCGCCGATCAGCATGTTCCCGGCGCTCGGCACGATCGCCCGCATCGCCTGCGGCACCACGATCCGGCGCAGCACCCGCCACCGGCCGAGTCCGAGCGCGGCCGCCGCCTCCAGCTGGCCGCGGTCCACGGAGAGGATGCCGCCGCGGATCACCTCGGCGGCGTACGCGGTCTCCAGCAGGGTGAGGCCGATGACGGCGGTCAGGGTGGGGCCCATCAGGTTGACGGTCTTGACCGTGACGAACTCGGGGCCGAACGGGAGTCCCAGGCCGAGGGTCGGGTAGAGCGCGCCGATGTTGAAGAAGAACAGCAGCTGCACCAGCGGCGGGGTGGAGCGGAACAGCCAGACGTAGCCCCAGCTCAGCGTGCGCAGCACCGGGTTGGCGGAGAGCCGCATGGTGGCGAGGAGGGTGCCGAGCAGGAAGCCGAGGGCGAGGGTGGCGGCGGTCAGCCAGAGGGTGAGGGCGAGCCCGTTGAGCACCGACCGGGCGGTGAACCAGTCGGCGACCAGGCCCCACTGGAAGGCCTCGTTGCGGATCACCGAGTTGACCGCCATCGCGGCCAGCAGCAGGGCGACGCCGGCGGCGGCCCACTGGCCGGGCCTGCGGCGGGCGACGATCCGGGCCTCGGGGGCGGGTGGCGCGGCGGGGTGGTCGAGCGGGGAGGGGGCGGGCAGGACGTCCTGCGGGGTGGCCATGGCGGCGGCTCCTGGGCGGAGTGCGGGCGGGAGAGGTACGGCGGTGGTCACGTACGCGGGCGCGGCCCGTGTCCCTCAACACGGCCGGCGCGTGGCACTGCACTCCGCGCCGATCGTACGCATGCGCGATCGACGGCTGTCAAGGGTGATCGGGGCGCGGGAGGGCCGGTCCGGGGCCTGTCGGAAAAGTGACAGGAGATCGCAACAGTGCGGCAATGATGGATGGTTGACGGACCGATCGGCCGACTGCTCAACTTGAGGCCATGTACGCCTCGCAGCCCCTGGTCAGCCGCGACCACATCGACTTCGGTCGGGTGTGGTCCGCGGCGTGTCGCGGTTGACCAGGCAGCGGGCCGTCCGTCCGGCCTGAACTCCCGGTGGGGTGCCCTCCCTCGGCTCGCCCCGTCGTGGCCCGGATCCGTCGTCGGTGACCGACGACGCGTCAGGCCCTCGCTGTCACCGATGACTTCGCACTGCGCTCCGGCTCTCCCGTACTCCGGCTCTCCCGCACTCCGGCAGTCCCTCCCGTACGCCCTCGCCGCCACCCGTCCGGCGGCCGCCCCGCCGCGGCCGCCTCCGGTCCGTCCACCCTCAGCCCGCTCGCGGCCCGCCGCGACCTGCCCGCGGCCCGACGGACTTCCGCCCACCCGAAAGGTTCCGCCATGCCCGTCGAATTCCTCGGCATCGCCGCCACCGGCGACGGTTCGGAGACCGCCGCCCGCACCACCGCCGCCTTCGACCGCGACTACACCCTGCGGCTGGCCCGGGCGCACGAGGACCACGGCTGGGACCGGGTGCTCTTCGCGTACGGGGCCGGCGCCCCGGAGCCGGCGGCCGCGGCGGCCTACCTCGCCTCGCACCTGGAGCGCCTGCAGATCCTGCTGGCGCACCGGCCGAACGTCTCCTACCCGACCTTCGCGGCCAAGACCTTCGCGACCCTCGACCAGATCAGCGACGGCCGGCTGACCGTGCACTTCATCACCGGCGGCAACGACCACGAGCAGCAGCGCGAGGGCGACTTCCTGACCAAGGACCAGCGCTACGAGCGCACCCGCGAGTACATCGGCATCGTCAAGAAGGCCTGGACCAGCCGGGAGCCCTTCGACCACGAGGGCCCGCACTACCGCTTCAACGACTTCGTCTCGGACGTCTTCCCCGTCCAGCAGCCGCGCCCGGCCGTCTCCTTCGGCGGCTCCTCGGACGCGGCCTACGCGGCCGGCGGCGCCGAGGCGGACATCTACTGCCTCTGGGGCGAGCCGCTGGCCCGCACCGCCGAGCAGATCGAGCGGGTGAAGGAGGCGGCGCGGGCGGCCGGGCGCACCGACGTGCCGCGGATCCAGGTGGCGTTCCGGCCGATCATCGCGCCGACCGAGGAGCTGGCCTGGGAGAAGGCGCACCGGACGGTGGCCGCGATCAGGGCCCGCCGGGGCTCCGGCCGGCCCGGGGCTCCGGGGACCGCGGCGCCCGAGGCCGTGACACCCGAAAACGCCGGCTCCCAGCGGCTGCTGGAGATCGCCGAGGCCGGCGAGCGCTACGACCGCGCGCTGTGGACCCCGACGGCCGCGGCCACCGGCGGGGCGGGCAACTCCAACGCCCTGGTCGGCACCCCGGAGACGGTCGCCCAGGCGCTGCTCGACTACCACGACCTCGGCGTGGACATCCTCTCCGCGCGCGGCTACGACCTGCTGGACGACGCGATCGACTTCGGCCGGTACGTCATCCCGATCGTCCGTGAGGAGGTCGCCAAGCGGGACGCGGCCGCGGCCGAGCGCGCCGAGCGCGACCGCCACCAGCTGATCGCGGCGCAGGCGTGAGCGCGGCCGCCCGCTCCGGGTTCCGCCGGGTCGCCATCGACGACCCGCTGGTCGAGCCGCTGCTGCGCGAGCTCACCCACGAGTACGTCACCCGGTACGGCCCCGAGGCCCGCGAGGAGATGACCCGCTACCCGGCCGACGCCTTCGCCGAGCCGCACGGCGTGCTGCTGCTCCTGCTGGAGGACGGCGAACCGGTGGCCGGCGGCGCGTACAAGCGCTTCGACGAGCACACCGCCGAGGTGAAGCGGATGTGGACGCATTCCGCGCACCGCCGCCGGGGCCTGGCCCGCCGGGTGCTGGCCGAGCTGGAGCGGACGGCCGCCGCGGCGGGCTACACCCGGGTCCACCTGACCACCGGGCCGCGCCAGCCCGAGGCCAGGAACCTCTATCTGGCGGCCGGCTACGCCCCGCTGTTCGACGTCTCGGCCGATCCCCTGACCATCGGCCCGCTCCCCTTCGAGAAGCGGCTGCCCGCCGGCGCGGCGCAGCCGCCCGTCCTGGCCCCGACCTCCTGAAAGGCCCCCCGTGAGAACCAGCACCGCCCGCCGCCGCCTGCTCGCGACCACCGCCCTGCTGCCGGTCCTGGCCCTGACCCTGACCGCCTGCGGCTCGGACCCGAAGATCGCGGGCGCGGCGGTGGCGGGCGGCCCGTCCGCCGCCACCGAGGACCTCGTCTCCGGCCTCACCAGGTCGGACGCCGCCGCCGCGCTGCTGCCCGAGGAGGTCCGCAAGGCCGGCACGCTGAAGTTCGGCTCGTCCTTCGGCACGCCGCCCAGCGCCTTCTACGTCGACCAGGTCACCAAGAAGCCCGCCGGGATCGACGTGGAGCTCACCGACGCCGCCGCCCGGGTGCTCGGCCTGACCGTGCAGCGCGAGGAGGCGGCCTTCGAGACCATCCTGCCCGCCCTGGACAGCGGGAAGTACGACGTCGGCACCGGCAACTTCGGGGTCACCACGGCCCGGCTGAAGACCATCGACTTCGTCACCTACATCGACGACGGCCAGGGTTTCGCGGTGCGCAAGGACAACACCGCGATCCAGCCGGTCACCGACCTGCTCCAGCTGTGCGGACTGACCGTCGGCACCGGCGCCGGCACCACCTTCGAGACCACCCTCAACAGCCGGCGCGGGGCCTGCGCAGACGCCGGGAAGAAGCCGTACGAGGTCAAGGCGTTCAGCGAGAGCGGCGCCCTGCTGACCAGCCTCCAGCAGGGCCGGGTGGACGTCGAGATGTCCACCATCAACGGCCTGCGCCACCAGGCCGCCCAGGAGGCCTCCGGCACCCGCTTCCTCGGTGAGTTCCACCGCCTCGACGTCGGCTTCGCCCTGAAGAAGGGCTCGAAGCTCGCCCCGGCGCTGCAGGCGGCGGTCAACCAGCTGATCAAGGACGGGACGTACGAGCGGATCCTGCGCAAGTGGGGGGTCACCGAGTCGGCGATCACGGAATCGCGGATCAGCCCGCCCGAGCACGCCTGAGCGCCGTTCCCGTCCGAGGAGACCTCCGATGACCGTCAGCACCGAAGCACCGCCGGCCCCGTCGAGGCCGGCGGCCGCCCCCGACCTCGACGAACTGGCCGGCCTGCGCACCGTCCCGGCCCGGCACCCCTGGCGCTGGGCCCTCGGGGTCGCCGCGCTGGTCGTGCTCGCCCAGTTCGCCCACGGCCTGGCCACCAACCCCGGCTGGGACTGGGCCACCTTCCGGCTCTACTTCACCGCCGACACCATCCTCCGGGCGATCGGGCGGACCCTCGAACTCACCGCCTACGGCACGGTGCTGGGCTTCCTGCTGGGCACCGTGGTGGCCGCGATGCGGCTGTCCCGCAGCGCGATCCTGCGGTCCGTCGCCTGGGCCTACGTGTGGGTGTTCCGCTCGATCCCGCTGATCGTCCAGCTGGTGTTCTGGTTCAACCTCTCCTACCTGTACAAGCGGTTCGGGATCGGCATCCCGTTCGGCCCGACCTTCGGCGACGTGGAGACGGTCGGGGTGCTCGGCGCGCTCGGCGCGGCGGTGCTCGGCCTCGGGCTGCACCAGGCCGCGTTCGCCGCCGAGATCATCCGTGGCGGCATCATCGCGGTGGACCCCGGCCAGCGGGAGGCCGCCGCCGCGCTCGGCATCCCGCGCTGGCGCCAGGGGTGGCGGATCGTGCTGCCGCAGGCCATGCGGGGCATCCTGCCGGCCGCCGCCAACGAGGTGATCTCCCTGCTCAAGGGCACCTCGGTGGTCTACGTGATGGCCATCGGCGAGCTCTTCTACCAGGCGCAGGTCATCTACGGCCGCACCGGCCGGGTGGTGCCGCTGCTGATGGTCGCCACCGTCTGGTACGTGCTGCTGACCACCGTGCTCTCGATCGGCCAGTACTACGTCGAGCGCCACTTCGCCCGCGGCGCCGAACGCACCCCGCCGCCCACTCCGTGGCAGCGTGTCCGGGCCTTCGCCCGGAGCCTGCCCGACCGCACCCGGCCCGCCGCCGCCCGTACCCCCGGAGGACAGTCGTGACCGCCCTGACGAAGCCCGCCCCGGCCCCGGCCGCCCCGATGGTGCAGGTCCGCGGCCTGCACAAGAGCTTCGGCCGGCTGGAGGTGCTGCGCGGGGTCGACCTGGACGTCCCGGCCGGCTCGGTGACCGTGGTGCTCGGCCCGTCCGGCTCCGGCAAGTCCACCCTGCTGCGGGCGATCAACCACCTGGAGAAGCTGGACCGCGGCCACGTCGCCATCGACGGCGAGCTGATCGGCTACCGGCGCTCCGGCGACCGGCTGTACGAGCTCAGGGAGCGCGAGGTGCTGCGCCAGCGCACCGGCATCGGCTTCGTGTTCCAGAACTTCAACCTGTTCCCGCACCTCACCGTGCTGGAGAACCTGGTCGAGGCGCCGGTCGCCGCGCTGCGCCGCCCCAGGGCCGAGGCCAGGGCGACGGCGCTGGCGCTGCTGGAGCGGGTCGGGCTGGCCGACAAGGCAGCCGCCTACCCCCGGCAGCTGTCCGGCGGGCAGCAGCAGCGGGTGGCGATCGCCCGGGCGCTGGCGCTGGAGCCGAAGGTGCTGCTGTTCGACGAGCCGACCTCGGCGCTCGACCCGGAGCTGGTCGGCGAGGTGCTGGACGTCATCAAGGACCTGGCCCGCAGCGGCACCACGATGATCGTGGTCACCCACGAGATCGGCTTCGCCCGCGAGGTCGCCGACACCGTGGTCTTCATGGACGGCGGTGTGGTGGTCGAGCAGGGCCCGCCCGCCGAGGTCCTGGACCGGCCGCGGCACGAGCGCACCCGGGCCTTCCTGGCCAAGGTCCTCTGACCCGTCCCCCTTTCTCTCACACACGCACCGATTCCCTTTCATCGAACAGGAGTTCCGCCATGTCCCTACCCCGTCGCACCCTGGTGGCCGCCGCCGGCGCGTTCACCGCCGCCCTCGCCCTGACCGGCTGCGGCGGCAGTGCCACCGGCGCGGCGGGCCCCGCCCCGGCCAAGGGCAGCACCGCGCCGAACGGCACGGTGGTGAACCTGTCGCCGAACCAGAACCGGGTCACCACGCCCAAGGTCGACGCGATCGCCGCGCTCGTCCCGGAGGAGATCAGGAAGAAGGGGACGCTGGCCGTCGTCGGCTCGGTCGGCAGCATCCCGCCGCTGGGCTTCTACGCCGACGACGACAAGACGATCATCGGCGTCGAGCCGGACCTCGCCTCGCTGATCGGCGACGTACTGGGCCTCAAGGTCGCGTACGACACGGTCTCCTGGGAGAACATCTTCGTCGGCCTGGACAGCGGCAAGTACGACGCGGGCGTCTCCAACATCACCGTCACCGAGGAGCGCAAGGAGAAGTACGACTTCGCCACCTACCGGCTGGACGTCCTGGGCTTCGAGGCGAAGAAGGGCAGCGGCCTCAAGGTCGCCGGCCCCAAGGACCTCGCCGGCCGGTCGGTCGGTGTCGCCACCGGCACCAACCAGGAGAAGCTGCTGGTCTCCTGGAGCGAGGAGAACGTCAGGAACGGCCTCAAGCCGATCGACATCAAGTACTTCCAGGGCACCGAGTACTACCTGGCGCTCGCCTCCGGCCGGATCGAGGCCTACAGCGGCCCCAACCCCAGCCTGGCCTTCCACGCCGTGCAGACCGGCGAGACCGAGGTCGTCGGCACCTACTCGGGCGGCGGCGCGGACGTCCTCGGCAAGATCGCGGCGACCACCCGGAAGGACAACGGGCTGGTCAGGGCGCTGAACGGGGCGATCGACGAGGTGATCAGGAACGGCACGTACGGGCAGGTGCTCAAGCGCTGGGGCCTGGACGGCGAGGCGGTGCAGAAGTCCGAGATCAACCCGCCCGGCCTTCCCAAGCCCAAGCCGTAGCGGGATCCGGGCACACCGGCCCGCGGTCGTTCACCCGTTCGTCCCCACCCGCCGCTATGGTGACCCCTCCGACGGCGAACGCCGGGCGGGCGCGGTCGAGTTGGGGGAGGGCATGGAGAAGGGCGAGGTGCTCGGCGGTCGCTTCCGGCTGGAGCAGCAGCTGGGCAGGGGCGGGTTCGGCGTGGTCTGGCGGGCGACCGACACCACCATCGACCGGGAGGTCGCGGTCAAGGTGCTGCTCGCCGAGCACGCCACCGACCGGGAGGCGGTCAGCCGCTTCGTCCGCGAGGCCCGGACGGCCGGCGGCCTCAACAATCCGCACATCGTGACGGTGTACGACTACGGGTGGACCGAGACCGGCTCCGGGAAGATCCCGTACCTGGTCATGGAGCTGGTCCGCGGCCGGGCGCTGTCCGAGGTGCTCAAGGCCGGCCGGCCGGACCACAAGCAGGCGCTGCGCTGGATGCGGCACGTGTGCAAGGCGCTGGACGCCGCGCACCGCTCGGGGATCGTCCACCGGGACATCAAGCCCGAGAACGTGATGATCGCGCAGGAGGGGGAGCGGGCCAAGGTCCTGGACTTCGGCATCGCCCGGCTGGTCACCCAGACCGTCCGGCTCACCTCCACCGGCAACGTGGTCGGCACCGTCCCGTACCTGGCCCCCGAGTGCTGGTCCGGCGGCACGGTGGACGGCCGGGCCGACCTCTACGCCCTCGGCATCATGCTGTACGAGGCCTGCACCGGCGCGCGCCCGTTCCGCGCCGCCTCGGCCGCCGAGTACATGTACAAGCACCTGGAGGAGGTCCCGCCCCGGGTGCGCGGCAAGGACCCGGCACTGGCCGGGCTGATCGCCGAGCTGCTCGCCAAGCGGCCCGAACAGCGGCCGGCCGGCGCCGCCGAGGTGCTGGAGCGGCTGCGCGGCATCCGGCCCGGGATGCTGCGCCCGGAGGACCCCAGCCCGGAGCAGCTGCGCCGGCGGGCCGACCGGGCCTGGCGGCACGGCGAGGCCGGCGAGACGGCGGAGGCGGTGGAGATCCTCACCGCGCTCGTCCCCGCCTTCGCCCGGATCTGTGGCCCGGAGGACCCGCGCACCCTGCGCACCTGCCACGACCTGGCCCTCTGGCTGGCCGCGGACGGCAGCCCCGGCGCCGCCGTCGACCTGCTGGACGAGCTGACCCGGGCGCCCGGCGCCACCCCGGAGGCCCGGGCGGACGCGCGGCGCGACCTCGCGCACTGGCAGCGGGAGGTCGCGCGGTCAGGCCCGGGCAGGCCGCGGGCCGGCGAGGCGGTGAGCCTGGGGGCGCTGCTCGGCGGGTGACCGGGCTCGGCGGCTGCCGACCCCGGTCACCCGCCCCGACCCTGGCACGGGGCCGGGGGCCTCACTCAGCCGCCCAGCACCGCCCGCAGCCGCTCCGCCCGCTCCGGCCGCGGCCCCTCCAGCGCCAGCACCCCCGCCAGCACCTCGGCCGTCTGCGGGTCGTGCAGCGCCGTCGCCGCCGCCATCGCGGTGAACTGGTCCACCAGCCAGTCGCGCAGCTCCGCCACCGGCAGCGCGCGCCCCTCGTCCAGCCAGCTCAGTGACGCCCCCTCGACCACCGCGATCCAGGAGCGCACCAGCAGCGTCAGCCGCGGCCCGGCCTCCCGCACGCCCAGGTGGCGCAGCGTCCGGCGCAGCGCCGCCCGCCGGACGTCGTCCACGATCGCCGAGGTGCGGGCCGTCTCCACCACCGAACCGCCGCGCAGCAGCGCGGAGTAGCCCGCGTCGTGCTCGGCCACGAAGGCGAAGTAGCCGTCCAGCACCGTCGACAGCTGTTCGGACGGCGTCCCGCTCACCCGTACCGCGAAGCGGCTGGTCAGCTCGTCGGCCGCGGTGCGCAGCGCGGCCTCGTACAACTGCTGCTTGCCGCCCGCGAAGTAGCGGTACACCAGCGGGCGGGAGGCTCCGGCGGCCTCGGCGACGTCGTCCAGGCCGACCTCCTCGGGCGGCCGGGAGGCGAACAGCTCCAGGGCGACCGCGATCAGCTGCTCGCGCCGCTGCTGGACCGGCAACCGCCGGTAGCCGGTGCGGCGCGGACGCGGCTCGGACGAGGCCGGAACGGGCGCCTGACCTGCCGAAGTGGGGCTGGCTTCCATGGCGGCCAAGCGTAATCGGCGTCGGGCCGATCCGATCCTGTCGGGCCGAACGGATTTTCGCAGACGAACCCCACTCGCAAAGGGGTTGCAAAGCGGCGGTGCCACGCAATGATGGCGGAATGCCTGAAGAACTGATCACCGCCGACGGCGCCACCCCCCGCCGCATCGCCGACGACCACGTCCGCGAACTGGCCGACCTCGACCCGCTGACCGCGGTCTACCTCGGCCTCAACCTCGACGACGACCGGCTGCCCGACCTCTCCCCGGCCGGTCCCGAGGCCGTTGCCGACCTCGCCCGCCGCACCCTGGCGAAGCTCGACGAGGCCGAGCGCGCCGGTGCCGCCGAGGACGAGGCGGAGCGCCGCTGCGCCCGGCTGCTGCGCGAGCGGCTGTCCGCCGAACTCGCCGTCCACGACGCGGGGGAGAGCTTCCGCTCGCTGCGCAACCTCGGGTCCCCGGTGCACGACCTGCGGGAGTCCTTCACCCTGATGGGCACCGACACCGAGGCCGAGTGGCAGGTGATCGGCCGCCGCATGGCGAGGATCCCGGTGGCGTTCGAGCAGTACCGGCGGACGCTGGCCGAGGGCGTCGAGCGCGGGCTGCTGTCCGGCCCGCGCCAGGTGGCCACGGTGCTGGTGCAGTTCGCCGAGTGGCTGGGGGAGGACGAGCCCGCCGAGGAGCGGGTTCCCGGTGCGTGGTTCGGCCAGTTCGTCCAGGGTGCGCCGGAATCGCTGCGGCCCGAGCTGTCGAAGCACGCGGTGGCCGCCGCCGACGCGCTGGCCGAGCTGCGCGACTGGCTGCGCGACGTGTACGGCCCGGCCGTGGCCGACGCCCCGGACACCGCGGGCCGGGAGCGCTACGCCCGCTGGGTGCGCTACTGGACCGGTGCCGACCTGGACCTGGACGAGGCCTACGCCTGGGCGTGGAGCGAGTTCCACGACCTGCTGGCGCAGATGGAGGTCGAGGCCGAGAAGGTCCTGCCGGGCGCGGGCCCGCTGGCGGCGATGCAGTGGCTGGAGTCCGACGGCCCGGCGATCGAGGGCGCCGAGGCCACCCGGGAGTACCTCCAGGGCCTGATGGACCAGGCCATCGGGGACCTCCAGGGCACCCACTTCGACCTGGCCGAGCCGGTCACCCGGGTCGAGTCGAGGATCGCGCCGGCCGGCAGCGCCGCCGCGCCGTACTACACCGCGCCCTCGCTGGACTTCAGCCGCCCGGGGCGGACCTGGCTGCCGCTGGTCGGCCGGGACCGCTTCCCGGTCTGGGACCTGGTCTCCACCTGGTACCACGAGGGCGTGCCGGGCCACCACCTCCAGCTCGCGCAGTGGAACTACGTCGCCGACCGGCTCTCCACCTACCAGGTGAGCCTCGGCGGGGTCAGCGCCAACCTGGAGGGCTGGGCGCTGTACGCCGAGCGCCTGATGGACGAGCTCGGCTACCTCACCGACCCGGGCCACCGCCTGGGCTACCTCAACGCGCAGATGATGCGCGCGCTGCGGGTCATCGTCGACATCGGCATGCACGTGGGCATGGACTTCCCGGCGGACTCCCCGTACCGGCCGGGCGAGCCGGTCGGCCCCGAGCACGCCCGGGAGTTCTTCGGCCTGTACTGCGGCCTGTCCGCCGAGTTCCTGGACAGCGAGCTGGTCCGCTACCTGGGCCTGCCCGGCCAGGCGATCGGCTACAAGCTCGGCGAGCGCGCCTGGCTGCGGGGGCGGGCGGCGGCGAAGGCGGCGCACGAGGCGCGCGGCGAGGAGTTCGACCTCAAGGCCTGGCACATGGCGGCGCTCTCGCAGGGTTCGCTGGGGCTGGACGACCTGGTCGAGGAGCTCTCGGCGCTGTGACGGCCGCGCCCCGGTGACGATGCGCTGAGCGGGCCGGGGCACCCGCGGTAGCCGCGATCGGGGGAACCAGGCCCCCGGGACTCGGTCCGGAGTCCCGGGGCCTGGTTCTTTTGTCCCAAAGGTCCGGTTTGGTGAGGTTTTTCCTTGCGATCCGTCCCGGTCGGAGTTTCGCTGGAAGGCGACTGCGTGACCTCTCCGCCCCACACCGGAAGGCTCGGCCGTGACTGCGCAAACCGTCACCGGTCATGAGGATGCGGACCGTCGCCGCTGGTGGGCGCTGGCTGTCATCGCCACCGCCCAGCTCATGATCGTCCTCGATGTCACCATCGTGAACATCGCACTGCCGTCCGCCCAGCGGGAGCTGGGCATCTCGGACGCCGACCGGCAGTGGGTGATCACCGCCTACACGCTCGCCTTCGGCGGTCTGCTGCTGCTCGGCGGCCGGCTGGGCGACCTCTTCGGCCGCAAGCGCGTCCTCACCGTCGGCCTGCTGGGCTTCGCCCTCGCCTCCGCCCTCGGCGGCGCGGCGGTCGGCCCCGCCATGCTCTTCGGCGCCCGTGCCCTCCAGGGCGCGTTCGCCGCCCTGCTCGCGCCCTCCGCGCTGGGGCTGCTCTCCACCACCTTCTCCGATCCGCGCGAACGCGGTACGGCCTTCGGCATCTTCGGCGCGATCGCCGCCGGCGGTTCCGCGATCGGCCTCATCGCCGGCGGTCTGCTGACCGAGTACCTGGACTGGCGCTGGTGCCTGTTCGTCAACGTGCCGATCGCCGCCGTCACCGCCTTCGCGGCGTTCGAGGTGCTGAAGCGCGACCACGTGGAGAAGGGCCGCCGGACGCCGCTGGACCTGCCCGGGGCGCTGCTCGGCTGCGGCGGCCTGCTGGCGATCGTCTACGGCACCTCCGAGGCCGTGACCAGGGGCTGGAGCGACGCCCTGGTGATCGGTCCGCTGGTCCTGGGCGTGCTGCTGCTCACGGCCTTCGTCCTGGTCGAGCGGCGCACCGCGCACCCGCTGCTGCCGGTCCACATCGTCGCCGACCGCAACCGCGGCGGCGGCGCGCTCTCGGTGGGCCTGGCGATGGTCGGCATGTTCGGCACGTTCCTGTTCCTGACCTACTACCTCCAGGTCATCAAGCACTTCTCGCCGGTCGTGACCGGCCTGTCCTTCCTGCCCATGACGGTCGCCATCGTGCTGAGTTCGACGGGCTTCGCGGCCCGGATGATGATCAGGGTGCCGACCCGGTTCCTGGTCGGCCCCGGCCTGCTGCTGGTCGCGAGTGGCCTGGCCTGGCTGGCCCGGATGCGGGTGGACAGCCCGTGGGCCGGGTTGGTGCTGCCCGCCGAACTGCTGATCGGTCTCGGTATGGGCCTGGTGTTCATGCCGGCGATGAGCCTGGCCACCCTCGGGGTCGCCCCGAACGAGGCCGGTGCGGCCGCGGCCACCCTCAACTCGGCGCAGCAGGTGGGCGGTTCGGTCGGCACCGCGCTGCTGAACACGGTCGCGGCGAGCGCCACCGCGAGCTTCCTGGCCACCCGGGTCGCGTCCGACCCGGCGGTGCGGGCCCAGGGCGCGGTGCACGGCTACGTGGCCGCGACGTGGGTGGCGATGGGCGTCCTGCTGGTGGCCGCGCTGGTCGCGGTGCTGATGATCGACCACCGGCCGGCGCCCGGCGAGGCCACCGTCGTCCCGGTCGGCGCGCGGGCGGAGGCGACGGAGGCCGCGCGGGCGGCGTCCGGGGCGCGGGCGGTGGACGGTCGCCCGAGCCCGCGGGCCGTGGCCCGGGCCGATGTCAGGGCGAACGTCCGGACCGGGGCCGAGGTCCGCGGCGAAGCGGGAGGGGAGCGGCCACCGGCCGACTGAAATTTGCAGCAAGGTCTTGCAGTCAACCTCCGGCGCCTGCTTGACTCCTGGCACCGTTCAGGGATCAAGGAGGCGCCGTGCTGCCCGAGTTCGACCTGCTCGTCGTCGGTGGTACCGGCGTGGACACCATCGTCCGGGTCGAGCGGCTGGAGATCCCGCCCGGCGACTCGCTGTTCGTCGGACCGGTGCGGGACTACGTCGGCCACACCGGCAACGGGGTCGCCCTCGGCGCCCACCACCTGGGCCTGCGGACCGCGTTCATCGACTTCCTCGGCGACGACGCCCAGGGCGACCTGATCCGCGCCCACTACGCGCGCCACGGCCTGCACTTCGCCCACCTGGTGAGCCCGCACGGCACCCCGCGCGGGGTCAACCTGGTGGACGCGGACGGCCGCCGGTTCTCCTTCTTCGACGGCCGCCACCCCGCCGACCTGCGGCTGCCGCGCGACTTCTACCAGCCGTACGCCGAGCGCAGCCGGCACGTCCACCTGTCCATCACCGGCGTCAACCGGGACATGTACGGCGACCTGCACCGCCTCGGCCGCACCACCTCCACCGACCTGCACGACTGGGACGGCACCGACCCGCACCACCGCGACTACGCGCTCGGCTCCGACCTGGTCTTCCTCTCGGTGGCCGGCTGCCGCGGCCGCCACGAGGAGGTGATGCGCGGGATCCTCGCCGAGGGGCGCGCACAGGTGGTCGTCGCCACCGCCGGCGCCGAGGGCTGCCACCTGCTCACCCGGGACGACCCCGCGCCGCGCCATCTGCCGGCCGTCGACCCGGGCCGCCCGGTGGTGGACAGCAACGGCGCCGGCGACGCCTTCGTGTCGGGATTCCTGTACGCGTGGTTCCGGGGGCGGTCGCCGCTGGACTGCGCCCGGGCCGGTACGGTGGCCGGGGCCTTCGCCTGCACCGCCGCCGGGACGCACACCGCCTTCGTCGGAGCCGACGAACTGGACGCGGTGCTCGCCGGATCCTGACACCGGGGGGCGCGGGCGGTCGACGGGTTTCTCATGGAGCTCCCAGGAGCCCGTCACACCGCTACCAGGCTGAGGCGCCATAGTCGTTGGTCGAAGGCCGCCCCCCGATCGCCCCGGCAGGAGAAACAGGCATGGGCAAGCACCGCCGCCAGACGTCGCGCCGCCGCCGCGGACTGCTGGTCCCGTCCCTGTTCACCGCGCTGTCCGCGGTGGTGATCGCCGTCGCGCTGACCGGGGCGCCCGGGCTGGACCTGTCCGACACGACGGCCGCCGGGAAGGCGGCCCGCAGCACCCGGGCCGCCGCCGCGCCGCTCCCGGCCACCGACCCGGCGGCCTCCGCCCCGCCCGCCCCGGTCGCGGCCCCCGCGCCCTCCTCGGACGCCACCGCGGCCGCCGCTCCCGCGACGGCCGACCCCGTTCCCGCGACGGCCACCCCCACCCCGGACGTCGCCCTCGGCACCACCCGCTCGGCTCCGACCGGTGACCGCGAGTCCGAGACCGTCGGCGCGCTGTTCAGCGGCGCCCCGGCGGCCGGCGACCACTTCTGCACCGCCAGCGTGCTGCACAGCGCCACCGGCAACCTGCTGCTGACCGCGGCGCACTGCCTCAGCGGCACCGACGGCGTCACCTTCGCCCCCGGCTACCGGGACGGCTCCGCCCCGTACGGCACCTGGCAGGTGACGGCGATCCACACCACCGCCGACTGGTCCCGGAAGGGCGACGTGGCCGAGGACTTCGCGATCCTGGAGACCGCCCCCAGCAACGGCCGCAACGTCGAGGACGTGGTCGGCGGCAACCGGCTGGGCGCCGACGAGCCCTTCGACGCGACCGTCCGCCTCTACGGCTACCCCGCCGACTCCGAGGAGCCGGTCCTGTGCACCAACGCCACCGCGCGGCAGAGCGCCTCCCAGCGGGTCGTGCACTGCCCGGCCTACCCCTCCGGCACCAGCGGCGGCCCCTGGATCGACACCGCCACCGGCGACGTGGTCGGCGCGATCGGCGGCTACCAGCAGGGCGGCGACACCGACGACGTCTCGTACAGCGCCTACTTCGACCACACCATCGCCGAGCTGTACGCCCAAGCCGAGGCGGCCGCCTCCTGAGCCCACGGGCCCGTCAGGGGCGGGCCCGGAAACACGACGAAGGCCCAGGTCGGTGGATCAACTCCACTGAACTGGGCCTCGGTTACACTCTCGCGATGCTCGTTACACTCTCGCAATCGCTGCGTGAGTGCCCCCGGTAGGATTCGAACCTACGCACCCGCCTCCGGAGGGCGGTGCTCTATCCCCTGAGCTACGGGGGCCTGTTGGCCTGTCGGCCGCTCGCGCTTCCGACGTGGAGAACACTACCAGGCTTCGGACGTGGTCCGTGCACGGGTTTCCCGGAAGATCGTCCGGGCACCGCCGGCGGCGTCGCCGGGCGGGGGAGCGGAAGTGCCCAAAGGCCGGACGGGGCGGCGGGGCCGCCGATACCCTCGGTGAGGTGTCGGGAGTGTCAGGGCGGGTCCTCGTGGTGGACGACAGCGAGGTGATCCGCCAGCTGATCAGGGTCAACCTGGAGCTCGAGGGCTTCGAGGTGGTGACCGCCGCCGACGGCGCCGAGTGCCTGGAGGTCATCCGCCGGGTCCAGCCCGACGTGGTCACGCTGGACGTGGTGATGCCGCGACTGGACGGCCTGCGGACGGCGGCCCGGCTGCGCGCCACCCCGGACACCCGCCGGCTGCCGATCGCGATCGTGAGCGCCTGCACCCCGGCGGACCTCGACCTGGGGGAGACGGTCGGGGTGGACGGCTACCTCGGCAAGCCCTTCGACCCGGCCGACCTGGTGGCCCTGGTCCGGCGGCTGATGCGGCTCGCGGGGCACCCCGGCGGACCGCCCGATGCAGTTCGCCCTGAGCGAACAGAACGCACCGATCGCGGCTGAGACCCCGTAACGACGGCGCGGCGGCGTCTCAACCGGTAAACCGAGTGGCGGGCGGGCACCCCGTCTCGCCTACGCTTGGCGTCGTGACCCCCGCAGACCTTTCCCAGGCAATCCAGGCCGCAGTGAGCTCCGCCGTCGAGGCGGGCGAGCTGGCCGTCGCCGTGCCCGAGCACGTGACGGTCGACCGGCCCAAGAACAGGGACCACGGCGACTACGCGACCAACGTGGCCCTCCAGCTCGCCAAGGCGGCCGGCAAGCCGCCGCGAGCCGTTGCCGAACTGCTGGTCGAGCGCCTGCGAGGGATCACCGGCGTCGCCAAGGTCGACATCGCCGGTCCGGGCTTCCTGAACATCACCCTGGACACCGCCACCGCCGGCGCGCTGGCGCGCACCGTCGTCGAGGCGGGCGCGGCCTACGGCCGCAACGACGCCCTCCAGGGCCTGAAGATCAACCTGGAGTTCGTCTCCGCCAACCCGACCGGCCCGATCCACATCGGCGGCGTCCGCTGGGCCGCCGTCGGCGACTCGCTGGCCCGTGTGCTGCGCGCCTCCGGCGCCGACGTCACCACCGAGTACTACCTCAACGACGCCGGTGTGCAGATCACCAAGTTCGCCGCCTCGCTGCAGGCCGCCGCGAACGGCCGCGAGGTGCCCGAGGGCGGGTACGTCGGCGAGTACATCGTCGACATCGCCAAGGCGCTCACCGGGGCGATCCCCGGTGTGCTCGACCTGCCCGAGGCCGAGCAGCTGCAGGTCTTCCGCACCGAGGGCCTCAAGCTCATGATCGCCGAGATCAAGCGCTCGATGGACGAGTTCGGCACCCACTTCGACGTGTGGTTCTCGGAGAAGACGCTGCACGACTCCGGCGCCGTCGAGAAGGCCATCGACCGGCTGCGCGACCAGGGCCACGTCTTCGAGCAGGAGGGCGCGGTCTTCCTGCGCACCACCGACTTCGGCGACGACAAGGACCGCGTCCTGATCAAGGCCGACGGCGACAAGACCTACTTCGCCGCCGACGCCGCGTACTACCTGTCCAAGCGGGACCGCGGCGCCGAGGTCGCGCTCTACATGCTGGGCGCCGACCACCACGGCTACGTCAACCGCCTCAAGGCCATCTCGGCCTGCGCGGGCGACGACATGAACCGCAACATCGAGGTGAAGATCGGCCAGTTCGTGAAGATGCTTCGCGACGGCGAAGAGGTCCGCATGTCCAAGCGGGCCGGCAACATCATCACGATCGACGACGTGGTCGAGTGGATCGGCGTGGACGCCGCCCGCTACACCCTGGCGCGCTCCTCCACGGACTCGACGATCACGCTGGACATCGACCTGCTGACCAGCCAGACCACCGAGAACCCGGTCTTCTACGTCCAGTACGCCCACACCCGGATGTGCGGCGTGGCGCGCAAGGCCGCCGAGCTGGGCGTGGACAAGGGCACGGCCGAGCAGTTCAAGCCCGAGCTGCTGGCCACCGAGTGGGAGTCCGACGTGCTCGGCCACCTCGCGGAGTTCCCGCGGGTGCTGGCCACCGCCGGCGAGCTGCGCGAGCCGCACCGGGTCGCGCGCTACCTGGAGGAGCTCGCGGGCAAATACCACCGCCTGTACGAGAACTGCATGTTCCTGCCCAAGGGCGACGAGGAGCTCACCGACACGCACCGCGCCCGCCTCTGGCTGGTCGAGGCGACGCGCACCGTGCTCGCCAACGGCCTCACGCTCCTGGGCGTGACGGCGCCCGAGCGGATGTAGGCACCACCCCCAAGCGCACGGCGGGGGCGGCTGACGGTCAACGGGGACCGTCGCCGCCCCTCGCCATAGGTCTCGAAGGAACCCAGCACCATGAGCCGTTCCGCACACCCCGCAGGCCCCCGCCACGGCGACGTCCTGCCCGAGGGCCACTACCAGGCCCCGCCCGCCGACCTGAACGCGCTCGACCCCAAGGTCTGGTCGCGCACCGTCGCCCGCAACGCCGAGGGTGTGGCCACCGTCGGCGGCATCGACGTCAAGCGGCTGGCCGCCGAGTTCGGCACCCCGGCCTACGTGCTGGACGAGGAGGACTTCCGGTCCCGGGCCCGCGCCTGGCGGGACGCCTTCGGCGCCGACGCGGACGTCTACTACGCCGGCAAGGCGTTCCTCTCCAAGGCCGTCGTGCGCTGGCTGCACGAGGAGGGCCTCAACCTCGACGTGTGCAGCCCGGGCGAGCTGGCGGTCGCGCTGGCCGCCGGGATGCCGCCGCAGCGGATCGCGCTGCACGGCAACAACAAGTCGGCGGACGAGCTGGAGAACGCCGTGAAGACCGGCGTCGGGCACATCGTGGTCGACTCCTACGAGGAGATCGAGCGCCTGGCCGCGATCGCCGCCCGCCAGGGCGTGCGCCAGCCGGTGCTGATCCGGATCACCGTCGGCGTCGAGGCGCACACCCACGAGTTCATCGCCACCGCGCACGAGGACCAGAAGTTCGGGCTCTCCCTGAACCTGGCCGCGCCGCGAAGCGGCTCGGTCGAGGGTGGTGGTGGGCGACGGGCGGGCGGGGGCGCGGCCGCCGAGGCGGTGCGCCGGGTGCTCGGCCACGACAGCCTGGAGCTGCGCGGCATCCACTCGCACATCGGCTCGCAGATCTTCGACATGGCCGGCTTCGAGGTGGCCGCCCGCCGGGTGGTCGGCCTGCTGGCCGGGATCCGCGACGAGCACGGCGTCGAGCTGCCCGAGATCGACCTCGGCGGCGGCCTCGGCATCGCCTACACCAGCGAGGACGACCCGCGCGAGCCGGCCGAGATCGCGGCCGCGCTGGCCGAGATCGTCCGCCGCGAGTGCGCCGCCGCGAACCTGAACGCCCCCCGGCTGAGCGTGGAGCCGGGCCGCGCGATCGTCGGCCCGACGGCGTTCACGCTGTACGAGGTCGGCACCGTCAAGCCGCTGGAGGGCCTGCGCACCTACGTCAGCGTGGACGGCGGGATGTCCGACAACATCCGCACCGCGCTGTACGACGCCGAGTACTCGGTGGCCCTGGTGTCGCGCACCAGCGACGCGGAGCCGATGCTGGTGCGGGTGGTCGGAAAGCACTGCGAGTCCGGTGACATCGTCGTCCGGGACGCCTTCCTGCCGGCCGACCTGGCCCCCGGCGACCTGATCGCGGTTCCCGCCACCGGCGCCTACTGCCGGTCGATGGCGAGCAATTACAACCACGCCCTCAAGCCCCCGGTGCTCGCCGTCAAGGACGGTGCGGCGCGGGTGATCGTCCGGCGCGAGACGGAGGAGGATCTCCTGCGTCTGGATATCGGATGACGAAATCCTTGTCTCAGATCATGGAACGACCGTAGATCCGTACGGAAAGTCCCGGAGACTGGTACGGACCGAAGTTTCCGGCGGTCCAGGAAAACCCGCCGGAAATACCGAAGCACGAATGAATGCAGAGCGGAGTCGGATGATGCGTACGCGCCCGCTGAAGGTGGCGTTGCTGGGTTGTGGTGTGGTGGGCTCCGAGGTGGCGCGCATCATGACGACGACGGCCGACGACCTCGCCGCTCGCATCGGTGCTCCGGTCGAGCTGGCCGGGATCGCGGTCCGCCGCGCCGGGCGGACCCGCCCGGGCGTCCCCGAGCACCTGGTCACCACCGACGCCGAGGCCCTGGTCAACCGGGGCGACATCGACGTGGTGGTCGAGGTGGTGGGCGGCATCGAGCCGTCCAAATCGCTGATCCTGTCGGCCTTCCGGCAGGGCGCCTCGGTGGTCAGCGCCAACAAGGCGCTGCTCGCCAAGGACGGCACCGAGCTGCACGCCGCGGCCGCCGAGGCCGGGGTGGACCTGTACTACGAGGCCGCGGTGGCGGGCGCGATCCCGCTGCTGCGCCCGCTGCGCGAGTCCCTCGCGGGCGACAAGGTCAACCGGGTGCTGGGCATCGTCAACGGCACCACCAACTTCATCCTCGACAAGATGGACACCACCGGCGCCGGTTACTCGGAGGCGCTGGAGGAGGCCACCGCGCTGGGCTACGCCGAGGCCGACCCGACGGCCGACGTCGAGGGCTTCGACGCCGCCGCCAAGGCCGCGATCCTGGCCGGCATCGCCTTCCACACCAAGGTCACCGCGGCGGACGTCTACCGCGAGGGCATCACCGAGGTGACCGCGGCCGACATCGCCTCCGCGAAGGAGATGGGCTGCGTGGTCAAGCTGCTCGCGATCTGCGAGCGGGCCGCGGACGGCGAGTCCGTCACCGCGCGCGTCCACCCGGCGATGATCCCGCTGTCGCACCCGCTGGCCTCCGTCCGCGAGGCCTACAACGCGGTGTTCGTCGAGGCCGAGGCGGCCGGCCGGCTGATGTTCTACGGCCCCGGCGCGGGCGGTTCGCCGACCGCCTCCGCGGTGCTCGGCGACCTGGTCGCGGTCTGCCGCAACAAGCTGGCCGGCGCCACCGGTCCCGGCGACTCGGTGTACACCCGGCTGCCGGCCAAGCCGATGGACGAGGTGGTCACCCGCTACCACGTCAGCCTGGACGTGGACGACCGCGCGGGTGTGCTCGCCCAGGTGGCGTCCGTCTTCGCCGAGCACGGCGTGTCCATCGACACCGTGCGCCAGCAGGGCCGCGACGGCGACGCCTCGCTCGTCGTGGTCACCCACCGTGCCACCGACGCCGCGCTGTCGGCGACGGTCGACAAGCTCCGCGCGCTGGACAGCGTGCGGGACGTGGCCAGCATCATGCGGGTCGAAGGGGAATAAGGAACCAGCCATGAACGCCGTTGCCGAGAACGTCGTCCGAGGCGCGCACACCCACCAGTGGCGCGGCCTGATCGAGGAGTACCGGGACCGTCTTCCGGTCACCGCGGCCACCCCGGTGGTCACCCTGTTGGAGGGCGGCACGCCCCTGGTCCCCGCCCAGGTGCTGTCCGAGCGCACGGGCTGCGAGGTCTACCTCAAGGTCGAGGGCGCCAACCCGACCGGCTCCTTCAAGGACCGCGGGATGACGATGGCCATCTCCAAGGCCAAGGAGGCGGGCGCCCAGGCGGTCATCTGCGCGTCCACCGGCAACACCTCGGCCTCCGCCGCCGCCTACGCGGTGCGGGCCGGGATGGTCTGCGCGGTGCTCGTCCCGCAGGGCAAGATCGCCCTCGGCAAGATGGGCCAGGCGCTGGTGCACGGCGCCCGGATCCTCCAGGTCGACGGGAACTTCGACGACTGCCTCACCCTTGCGCGTGAACTGTCCGAGAAGTACCCGGTGGCTCTGGTCAACTCGGTCAACCCGGTGCGGATCGAGGGCCAGAAGACCGCGGCCTTCGAGATCGTCGACATGCTCGGCGACGCCCCGGACATCCACGTCCTGCCGGTCGGCAACGCGGGCAACATCACCGCGTACTGGAGGGGCTACCGCGAGTACGCCGCGGACGGCCTCGCCACCCGCACCCCGCGGATGTGGGGCTTCCAGGCCTCCGGCTCCGCCCCGATCGTGGACGGCGCGCCGGTGCTCAAGCCGCAGACCATCGCCACCGCGATCCGGATCGGCAACCCGGCCTCCTGGGACTTCGCGCTCGCCGCGCGGGACGAGTCCGGCGGCCTCATCGACAAGGTGACGGACCGTCAGATCCTGTCCGCCTACCGGCTGTTGGCCTCGCAGGAGGGTGTCTTCGTGGAGCCCGCCTCGGCCGCCTCGGTGGCCGGTCTGCTGGCCAAGGCGGAGGCCGGCCTGGTCGACCCGGGCCAGCGGATCGTCTGCACCGTGACCGGCAACGGTCTGAAGGACCCGGACTGGGCGGTGGCCGGCGCGCCGCAGCCGCAGGTCGTCCCGGTCGACCCGGAGGCGGCCGCCCGCAGCCTCGGACTGCTCGACCGGTAACGGGGCCTGACACACCGACGGGCCGCCCCTTTCGGGGGTCGGCCCGTCGGGGTTCCCCGCTGACACTTTTGTGTCAATCGGGCTTCACGTCGCGATCCCTTTCCGCCCTTTCCCCCGGCGGGGAGGGGTGCGCATTCCGGCCAGAACCGGCAACACACCAGATCGAAGGCCCACGGGGTGTACCGCTGGGGAACCTCTCTTCGATACTCTGGCCTCGGCCGTGTGGCACATGCCCCGGGCCCGGGCGGATCCGGGCCTCGCCGACCGCCGTGACCGCCCGCCCCCGAGGGGCCTCGGTCCGTTTCCCCACCCTCGCACCGACGACGCGCTCCGCGCCGCCCGATTTCCCCAGGAGAGTCCACCGCATGGCCGGTCCCGCGTTCCGTGCCGCCGCCGTCCGGGTCAGGGTTCCCGCGACCAGCGCCAACCTCGGCCCGGGCTTCGACGCCTTCGGGCTCGCGCTGGGTCTGTACGACGACGTGGTCGTCCGGGTCGCCGACTCCGGCCTCTCCGTCGACATCGCCGGTGAGGGTGCCGACACGCTTCCGCGCGACGAGCGCCACCTGCTGGTCCGCTCGATGCGCGCCGCCTTCGACCGGCTCGGCGGCCAGCCGCGGGGCCTCGAGGTGGTCTGCGCCAACCGGATACCGCACGGCCGCGGCCTCGGCTCCTCCTCGGCCGCCATCTGCGCCGGCATCGTGGCCGCCCGCGCGGTGACCATCGGCGGCCCGTCCGCGCTGGACGACGACGCGCTGCTGGCCCTCGCCTCCGAGCTGGAGGGCCACCCCGACAACGTCGCGGCCTGCCTGCGCGGCAACTTCACCATCGCCTGGACCGACGAGGAGTCGGCCAGGGCGATCGCGCTGGAGCCGTCCGAGCAGGTCGTCCCGGTGGTGTTCGTGCCGGCCGGCGAGGTGCTCACCGAGACCGCGCGCGGGCTGCTGCCGAGGACCGTCCCGCTCGCCGACGCGGCCGTCAACGCCGGCCGCTCCGCACTGCTGGTGGAGGCGCTGACCCGGCGCCCCGAACTGCTCCTCGCCGCCACCGAGGACCGGCTGCACCAGGACTACCGCGCCTCCGCCATGCCGGACAGCGCCGCGCTGGTCGGCGCGCTGCGCGCCGAGGGGGTCCCCGCGGTCATCTCCGGCGCCGGCCCGACCGTCCTGGCGCTCACCGACGAGGCGGGCGCCGACAAGGTGCTCTCCTTCGCCGGGCACCACGGCCACGGCGGGGACCCGGCGTTCGCCGCGCACCGGCTGGACGTCGACCGCACCGGGGCCGTCGTGCTCCCGCTGGACGTCTGAGCAGCCCGAACGGGCCGCTCGGGGCCCGGCACCGGCGCTCTGCCGAGCCGGGTCCTGCGGACACGATTGGCAAGCGCAAGGCTGGGGAATGTGTGAGGGGGTCGGTAGTGTTAACCTCATTGCTGCACCAGGTGCCCTCCGGGGCTAGGTGCGCCGCGTCCCGATCCCAGCGCTCCACGGCAGTGGAGTCCCGGCGATGCACGGGGCGACGATTCTCCGGGAGCCCACCGCAGCGCGTACGCAGCCTGCCTGCGCGACATGCGGCCGCATCCCGAAGCCGTGACGGCACCTGACTCCCACCCGCGGCCTCCCACCTAGAGGCCAGGACGGGCGGAGCGCGGGCCACCGTCACGCGACGGGGGCCCGGGATTCGCAGGGAGCGTGGGGGTTACGCCCTCAGGGGAGGTCGACACACGACCGGCCCACGCGCCACTCAGCACCACCGTGCTTCACGCACCGCACCTCGTACGTAGCTCTCCCTCGACGGGCTCCCGCCATTCGAGGGATCACCGCCTCGGACCGACGCAGTCGAGCGTTGGTCAGGACAGCACAACCGGTCGCCGAGCCAGACAGGCCGACGTCCGCTCCAGGGAAGGACCCTTAGTGAGCGACTCCACCGATCTGATGGGCGCGCGCCCGGACGCCGACGCGTCGGACGCAGCCGCCGCCCCCGCTGCCCCGGCGCGGCGCCGCCGCAGTGCCGCCGCGGGCCTGGACGGCATGGTCCTGGCCGAGCTCCAGAAGCTCGCCGCGGACCTTGGCATCACCGGTACCGGACGCATGCGCAAGAGCCAGCTGATCGAGACCATCAAGGAGAAGAGCGGCGGGGACCCGCTGCTCGCCGCCGGTGGCACCGCCCCGGCCGCCAAGCGCACCGCCGCCAAGGCGGACGCCGAGGCCCCGGCCGAGAAGCCGGCCCGCCGCGCCAAGGCCGCCGCCAAGGCCGAGGCCCCGGCCGCCGCCGAGCCGCAGGCCCAGATCGAGATCCCGGTCCAGGCCGCCGCCGAGACCGCCGCGCCGGCCCGTACCGAGCGCACCCGCCGCCGCGCCACCTCGGCCGCCGGCGCGCCCGTCGCCCCGGCCGCGGAGGCCGCCGCCGAGGCCGCCACCGTCGCCGTCGCCGAGCCGAAGCAGGCCGAGGCCCGCCCGGCCGAGACCCGCGGCTTCGAGGGTCGCGAGGACGGCCGCGAGAGCCGTCGCGACCGCCGTGAGCGCCGTGAGCGCCGCGAGGGCGGCGAGCGCACCGAGCGCACCGAGCGCACCGACCGCCAGGAGGGCGGCGAGGCCGACGGCGAGGGCCGCGAGTCCCGCCGCGACCGCCGCAGCCGCCGCGAGCGCACCGACCGCACCGACCGCACCGACCGCCAGTCCCAGCAGGGCGGCGGCCAGCAGCAGGCCGGCCAGGGCGAGCAGCAGGGCCGTCAGGCCCAGCAGGCCCAGCAGCCGCAGGCCCAGCAGGGCGGCTACGAGGACGACGAGTTCGGCGAGGGCCGCCGGGGCCGGCGCGGGCGCTACCGCGACCGCCGTGGCCGCCGTGGCCGCGACGGCTTCGAGGCCGGCCCCGTCGAGCCGCAGATCGGCGAGGACGACGTCCTGATCCCGGTCGCGGGCATCCTCGACATCCTCGACAACTACGCGTTCGTGCGCACCTCCGGCTACCTGCCGGGCCAGAACGACGTCTACGTCTCGCTCGCCCAGGTCCGCAAGAACGGCCTGCGCAAGGGTGACGCCATCACCGGTGCGGTGCGTCAGCCGCGCGAGGGCGAGCGCCGCGAGAAGTTCAACGCCATGGTGCGCCTGGACTCCGTCAACGGCATGGACCCGGAGAGCGGCCGCGGCCGTCCCGAGTTCAACAAGCTCACCCCGCTGTACCCGCAGGAGCGGCTGCGCCTGGAGACCGACCCGGGCGTGCTGACCACCCGGATCATCGACCTGGTGTCGCCGATCGGCAAGGGCCAGCGCGGTCTGATCGTCGCGCCGCCGAAGACCGGCAAGACCATGGTGCTCCAGGCGGTCGCCAACGCGATCACCCACAACAACCCCGAGTGCCACCTGATGGTCGTCCTGGTCGACGAGCGTCCGGAAGAGGTCACCGACATGCAGCGGTCGGTGAAGGGCGAGGTCATCTCCTCGACCTTCGACCGCCCGGCCGAGGACCACACCACCGTCGCCGAGCTGGCCATCGAGCGCGCCAAGCGCCTGGTCGAGCTGGGCCACGACGTGGTCATCCTGCTGGACTCGATCACCCGCCTCGGCCGCGCCTACAACCTGGCGGCGCCGGCCTCCGGCCGCATCCTGTCCGGTGGTGTCGACTCGACCGCGCTGTACCCGCCGAAGAAGTTCTTCGGTGCCGCGCGCAACATCGAGAACGGCGGCTCGCTGACCATCCTGGCCACCGCGCTGGTCGAGACCGGCTCGCGCATGGACGAGGTGATCTTCGAGGAGTTCAAGGGCACCGGCAACATGGAGCTCAAGCTCGACCGGAAGCTCTCGGACAAGCGCATCTTCCCGGCCGTCGACGTGGACGCCTCCAGCACCCGCAAGGAGGAGATCCTGCTCGGCAGCGAGGAGTTGGCCATCGTCTGGAAGCTGCGCCGGGTGCTGCACGCGCTCGACTCGCAGCAGGCGATCGAGCTGCTCCTGGACAAGATGAAGCAGACCAAGAGCAACGCCGAGTTCCTGATGCAGATCGCCAAGACCACCCCCGGCTCCGGCGACTGACCGTAGCCGGACGGCTGTCGAAGCACGGAACCCCGGATCGCGCGAGCGGTCCGGGGTTCCGCGCGTCCGGGCCGCTTTGTTCCGGACTCGGGTTTGTTCCAGACTCGGGACAACTTGGGGCTATTTGGATCATGTTGTCCGATTTACTCTGGACCGTATGGCCGAACACAAGAGGGTTACGAGTCGTCGCCGCAGGCTCCTGCGGACGGCCGCCTGCGCGTTCGCCGCGTTCGTCGTCGGCGGCGCCCTCCTCGGCTACTTCAGACTCGACGGCAACATCAAGAGCGTCGACATCGACGGCGGACTCGGCGACGCCCGGCCGCCGGCCGCCACCGACGGCTCCTTCAACATCCTGGTGCTCGGCTCCGATTCGCGCGGCGGCGACAACGGCTCGATGGCCGGCGGGGACACCGGCGACACCGCCCGCTCGGACACCGCCATGGTGGTGCACATCAACCAGGACCACTCCCGCGCCCAGATCGTCTCGATCCCGCGCGACACCCTGGTCACCCGCCCCGACTGCACCGACCCGAGCGGCCGGACGACGCCCGGCGCCAAGCGCGCGATGTACAACAGCGCCTTCGAGGCCGGCGGCGCGGTCTGCGCGGTCAAGACCACCGAGCAGCTCACCGGGCTGCGGATGGACCACTACCTGCAGATCGACTTCGCCGGCTTCGCCCGGGTCGTGGACGCGATAGGCGGGGCCACCGTGACCACCACGGTGGCCATCCACGACAAGGACAGCGGGCTCGACCTGCCGCCCGGCGAGCACCGCCTGAACGGACAGCAGGCGCTGGCCTTCGTACGCACCCGGCACGGCGTCGGCGACGGCAGCGACCTCGGCCGGATCGAGCTCCAGAAGCAGATGGTGAAGTCGCTGCTGCAACAGGTCGGGGGCAGCGGGATGCTCACCGACCCGGTCAAGCTGTGGTCCGTCGGCGACACCGTGACCAGGAGCATCACCACCGACTCCGCGCTCGGCTCGGTGAACTCGCTGGTGGGGCTCGCCCAGGAGCTCAAGGGGATAGGCCCGGACCAGCTGAGCATGGTCACCCTGCCGGTGGAGACCGCCCCCGGCGACCCGAACCGGGTGGTCCCGCAGCAGCCGGCGGCCGGGCAGGTCTGGACGGCCCTCAGGGCCGACCGGCCGTTCCCGCCGGCGGTCGTCGCCGGGCAGCCGGAGAACCCCGCCCAGGCGGCCCCCACGGCCACGCCGTCGGCCCCGGCGCGGACCGCGGGGAAGCCGGGCGCGAAGGCCACCGCCCCGCGCTGACGGACGCCGTCGCCGGTTGCGCGGGGGGCCCGGAATATCCCGGAACGCGACCCGGTTTGGGAAGATGCGGCCGGTCCTGGCAGACTGGTCCGTCGGTCCCGGTTCACGTGCGGCGCTCCAGCCGCCGACCCGGTGCCCTCCCGAAACCTAGGAGAACCCCTTGAAGCCCAACGTTCACCCCGAGTACGTGGTCACGCGCGTGACCTGCACCTGTGGCGCCGAGTTCACCACCCGCTCGACCGAGACCAGTGGCGAGATCCGCGCCGAGGTCTGCTCGCAGTGCCACCCGTTCTACACCGGCAAGCAGAAGATCCTCGACACCGGTGGCCGCGTGGCCCGCTTCGAGGCCCGCTTCGGCAAGCAGCACAGCGCGAAGGCCTAGCGCTCCCTCGGCGCCGGTTCCCGGTGCCCCCGTACTCGTTGTCGGGGGCGCTTGGGGGCCGGCGCCGTTCGCGTCCCCCGCGGATCCCCGACGCCGCGAGTCCCTCCCCCACACGTTTCCGAGTCCCCGGGAAGAAGGCCACCCCATGTTCGAGGCAGTCGAAGAGCTCCTCGTCGAGCACGCCGCCCTCGAGACGAGGCTGGCCGACCCGTCCGTCCACGCGGACCAGAACAACGCCCGCAAGCTGGCCAAGCGCTACGCCGAGCTGACCCCGATCACCCGGGTCTACCGGCAGTGGCGGCAGGCCGGCGAGGACATCGAGGCCGCGCGCGAACTCGCGGCCGAGGATCCGGAGTTCCTCGCCGAGGTGAAGGACTCCGAGGCGCGCCGCGACGAGCTGACCGAGGAACTGCGGCTGCTGCTCGTCCCGCGCGACCCGAGTGACGACAAGGACGTCATCCTGGAGATCAAGGCGGGCGAGGGCGGCGAGGAGTCCGCGCTGTTCGCCGGCGACCTGCTCCGGATGTACCTGCGCTACGCGGAGCGGATCGGCTGGAAGACCGAGATCATCGACTCCAACGAGTCCGACCTCGGCGGCTACAAGGACGTCTCGGTGGCCGTGAAGACCAAGGGCAACACCGAGCCCGGCCAGGGCGTCTGGGCCCGGTTGAAGTACGAGGGCGGCGTGCACCGCGTGCAGCGCGTCCCCGCCACCGAGTCGCAGGGCCGCATCCACACCTCCGCGGCGGGCGTGCTGGTCACCCCCGAGGCGGAGGAGGTCGAGGTCGAGATCGTCGCCAACGACCTGCGGATCGACGTCTACCGGTCCTCCGGCCCCGGCGGCCAGTCGGTCAACACCACCGACTCCGCGGTCCGGATCACCCACCTGCCGACCGGTATCGTGGCGTCCTGCCAGAACGAGAAGAGCCAGCTCCAGAACAAGGAGCAGGCGATGCGCATCCTGCGTTCGCGGCTGCTGGCCGCCGCGCAGGAGGAGGCCGAGCGGGAGGCCTCGGACGCGCGCCGCAGCCAGGTCCGTACGGTGGACCGCTCCGAGCGGATCCGCACGTACAACTACCCCGAGAACCGCATCTCGGACCACCGCACCGGATTCAAGTCGTACAACCTGGACCAGGTCCTGGACGGCGACCTGAACGCGGTGATCCAGTCCTGCGTCGACAAGGACGCGGCGGCCAAGCTCGCCGCGGCCCAAGAGAACTGAGACCGGCGCGCCCCAGCCCGCGTTTCGCCCGGAGCCGGAGAGACAAGAGGTCGTACGGATGAACCTGCTGCTCGCCGAGGTGGCCCAGGCCACCCAGCGGTTGGCCGCGGCCGGCGTGCCGTCGCCGCGCTTCGACGCGGAGGAGCTCGCCGCCTACGTCCACAACGTCAAGCGCAGCCAGCTGCACACGGTGAAGGACGCCGACTTCGACGCCCGCTACTGGGAGGCGGTCTCCCGCCGCGAGGCGCGCGAACCGCTCCAGCACATCACCGGGCGGGCGTTCTTCCGCTACCTCGAACTGGAGGTCGGCCCCGGGGTGTTCGTGCCCCGGCCGGAGACCGAGACGGTCGTCGAGTGGGCGATAGACGCGGTGCGCGACATGGACGTGGCCGAGCCGCTGGTGGTGGACCTGTGCTCCGGCTCCGGCGCGATCGCGCTCGCCCTGGCCCAGGAACTCCCGCGCTCGACCGTGCACGCCTTCGAACTGGACGAGGGCGCGCTGGAGTACACCCGGCGCAACATCGAGGCCAGCCCCGACCGTGCCCGGGTCACCCTGCACGCGGGTGACGCCACCAAGGCCTTCGAGGACGACCGCTCCTGGGACGGCCGCTTCGACCTGGTCATCTCCAACCCGCCGTACATCCCGCTCACCGAGTGGGAGTACGTCGCGCCGGAGGCCCGCGACCACGACCCGCAGATGTCGCTGTTCTCCGGCGAGGACGGCCTGGACACCATCCGCGGCATCGAGCGCGTCGCGGCCCGGCTGCTGCGCCCGGGCGGCGCGGTGGTGATCGAGCACGCCGACCAGCAGGGCGGCCAGGTGCCGTGGATCTTCAACGAGGAACACGGCTGGACGGACACCGCCGACCACCGGGACCTGAACAACCGGCCGCGTTTCACGACCGCCCGAAGGGTCGGGTCGTGAACAGTCGAGCACCGTACGACCGCCCGAAGGGTCGGGTCGTGAACAGTCGAGCACCGTACGACCGCCCGAAGGGTCGGGCCGTGAACGTCAAGCACTGCACGACTGCTCGCAAGGCCGCGCTGTAACGCCATGAGCCACTCCGGAAGGGGACCGCACCGATGAGCCGCCGTTACGACTGTGCCGATGCCGGGGACCGCGCCACCGGTCTGCGCGAGGCCGCCTCGGCCATCCGCCGCGGCGAACTCGTCGTGCTGCCCACCGACACCCTGTACGGGGTCGGTGCGGACGCCTTCTCCCCGGAGGCCGTCGGCGAGCTGATGGCCACCCGCGGTCGCGGCCGCAACACGCCCTCCCCGGTGCTGGTCGGCTCGCCGACCACCCTGCACGGCCTGGTCACCGACTTCTCGGAGCAGGCCTGGGAGCTGGTCGACGCCTTCTGGCCCGGCGGGCTCACCCTGGTCGCCCGGCACCAGCCCTCGCTGCGCTGGGACCTCGGCGACACCCGCGGCACCGTCGCGGTCCGGATGCCGCTGCACCCGGTCGCCATCGAGCTGCTGAACGCCACCGGCCCGATGGCCGTCTCCAGCGCCAACCGGATCGGCGGGGCCTCCCCGCTGACCTGCGACGAGGCGCAGGCCCAGCTCGGCGACGCGATCTCGGTCTACCTGGACGGCGGGCCGGCCGTGGACTCCGCCACCTCGTCGATCGTCGACGTCACCGGCAAGGTCCCGGTCCTGCTGCGGGCCGGTGCGATCAGCGTCGAGCAGCTGAGGGAGGTCGTCCCCGACCTGGAGGCCGGCAGTTGACGCCGACCGCCTCGCTCCACTCCGGGCCGGGCATGGCGCCGTACCTGAGTGTGGGCCCCAGGCCGCTGGACCACTTCCGGATCCTGTTCGTCTGCACCGGGAACATCTGCCGCTCGCCGATCGCCGAGCGGCTGACCCGGCGTGAGCTGGACACCCGGCTGAGCCCCCGGGTGGCCGGGCGGATCCTGGTCGAGAGCGCCGGCACCTGGGGCCACGTGGGCGCGCCGATGGAGGACCACGCCGCGACCGTGCTGGACGAGTACGGCGCCGACAGCGGTGGCTTCACCGGCCGCGAGCTGCTGGACGAGCACGTGGTCGAGGCCGACCTGGTGCTCACCGCGACGCTGGACCACCGGGCCCAGGTGATCTCGATGGGCCACGAGGCGGGCCTGCGCACCTTCACGCTGAAGGAGTTCACCCGGCTGGTGCGGACGATAGACCCGGGCACCCTGCCGGACCCCCGGCGCGGCGCCGACGTGACCGAGCGGGCCCGCGCGCTGGTCCGGGCGGCCGCCGCGCTGCGCGGCTGGCTGCTGGCCGCCACCCCGGAGTCGGACGAGCTGGACGACCCGTACGGGGCGCCGATCGGCATGTTCCGCAACTGCGGCGAGGAGATATTCCACGCGGTCGACCCGGTGGTCACCGCGCTCACCGGCGTCCCCGCGCCGCGCTGACGCCCCCGGGCCCCGTCGTCGACGGGCCCGGGACGCGGGCCCCGGCGCCGAATGGGGCCGTCCGGCCGCGGCTCGGCGGGCCGGGCGGCGACGGCGGTCCTACGCTGGGTGACACAGTCCCCGCAGCGTCCGGGAGCCCCGCCATGACCGTCACCGATGCCGCGACCGGCCCGACCGCGACGACCGGGCGCCCCTGGGCGTCCGAGGCACTGCACCGCGCCGATCCCCAGCTGGCCGACCTGCTGGCCGCGGAGGCCGAGCGGCGCGCCGAAACGATCCAGCTGCTGGCGGGGGAGAACCTGACCAGCCCGGCCGTCCTGGCGGCGCTCACCGGCCCGCTGATCGACAAGTACGCCGAGGGCTACCCGGGCCGCCGGCACCACACCGGCTGCGCGTTGGCGGACGCCGCCGAGCTGCTGGCGATCGACCGGGCCCGCGAACTGTTCGCCGCCCCACACGCCAACGTCCAGCCCCGGTCGGCGACTTCGGCGATGCTGGCGGCGTACGCGGCGCTGCTGCGGCCCGGTGACGGGGTGCTGGCGATGTCGCTGGAGCACGGCGGCCACCTCAGCTGCGGCTCGCGCGCCAACTTCTCCGGCCGCTGGTTCGACTTCACCGGCTACGGCGTGCGCGAGGACGACGGGCTGATCGACCTGGACCAGGTCCGCGACCTGGCCCGGCAGCACCGCCCCAAGGCCGTCGTGGTGGGCTCGATCTCCCACCCCCGGCACCCGGACTGGGCGGCGTTCCGGGAGATCGCCGACGAGGTGGACGCCTACCTGGTCGCCACCGTCGCGCAGACCACCGGGCTGATCGCGGCCGGGGTGGCGCCCTCCCCGGTGCCGTACGCGGACGTCACCGTCGCCGCCACCCACAAGCTGCTGCGCGGTCCGCGCGGCGGGCTGCTGCTGTGCACGGCGGAGCTGGCCGAGCGGATCGACCGGGCGGTGTTCCCGTTCAGCCAGGGCGGCGCGGCGATGAACGAGGTGGCCGGCAAGGCGGTGGCCCTCGCGCAGGCCTCCCGGCCCGAATACCGGGCGTACGCGCAGCGGGCGGTGTCCGGGGCGCGACTGCTCGCCGCGAGGCTCGCAGAGGCCGGTATGCGCCCTCTGACGGGCGGGACCGACACCCACCTGGTGACCGCCGACGTCAGCCCGCTCGGCGTCAGCGGCGCGGAGGCCGAGCGCCGCTGCGCGGCGGCCGGGCTGCTGCTGGGCAAGGCCGCACTGCCGTACGACCCGGCGCCGGCCGCCGAGACCTCCGGCATCCGGCTGGGCACGGGCACGGTGACCAGCCAGGGGATGGGGGAGCCGGAACTGGCCGAGATCGCCGGGCTGATCGCGAAGGTGCTCGCCGGCGGCGCCGTGGCCCCGGCCGCGGCGCGGGTGCGGGAGCTGGCGCTGGCCTTCGCCGACCGGGCCTGACGGAGTGCTCGCGCGGGCATTCGAAACTCCTACCCGGGAGGGCGAACCGCGATGCGCGGTCCGGGCGTCCGACTCAATAAGGTGTGTGCCGTGGCGACGCACCTCGAACCCCGGGCAGGCGGGGGAGTACCTTCGGTACCTCCCCGTTCGACAGTGATGCAGGAGGCCAGTGGTGCGTGAGTATCTGCTGGTGCTGTTCTGCACCGCCGCCGTCACCTACCTGCTGACCGGCCCGGTCCGGAAGTTCGCCATCGCCGCCGGTGCCATGCCCCCGGTGCGCGCCCGCGACGTGCACCGCGAGCCCACGCCGCGGCTCGGCGGCATCGCGATGTTCGGCGGACTCTGCGCGGGCATCCTGGTCGCCTCCCAGCTCGACAACCTGAGCAAGGTGTTCTCGCAGGGCACCGACATCCGCGCGCTGCTGTCCGGGGCCGGGATCATGTTCCTGCTCGGGGTGCTCGACGACAAGTGGGGCGTGGACGCGCTGGTGAAGCTCGGCGGCCAGATGATCGCCGCCGGTGTGATGGTCTGGCAGGGCGTCACGGTGATCACCCTCCCGGTGCCCGGTTCCGGCCCGGTCTCGGTGACCCCGACCCAGGGCATGATCATCTCGGTCACCCTGGTCGTCGTCATGGTCAACGCGGTGAACTTCATCGACGGCCTGGACGGTCTGGCCGGCGGCATGGTCTGCATCGCCGCGATGGCGTTCTTCCTGTACAGCTACCGCCTCTGGTACGGCTACACGATCTCCGACGCGGCCCCCGCCGTGCTGTTCAGCGTGCTGCTGATCGGCATGTGCCTGGGCTTCCTGGCGCACAACATGCACCCCGCGCGGATCTTCATGGGCGACTCCGGCTCGATGATGCTGGGCCTGATGCTGGCCGTCGCCGCGATCTCCATCACCGGCCGGGTCGACCCGGACCTGATCAGCAACGAGGCCGGTTCGCAGACCGCCGCCGTGCACGCCCTGGTGCCGATCTACATCCCGCTGCTGCTGCCGCTGACGGTCATCGCCCTGCCGCTGGCCGACCTGCTGCTCGCGGTGGTGCGCCGCACCTGGGCCGGTCAGTCCCCGTTCGCCGCGGACAAGCGCCACCTGCACCACCGGCTGCTCCAGGTCGGCCACTCGCACAGCCGCGCCGTACTGATCATGTACTTCTGGGCCGCGCTGATCGCCTTCGGCTCGGTGGCCTTCTCGGTGACCAACACCGGCCGCACCGTCGTCCTGACACTCGCCGGCCTCTGCCTGGTCGGCCTGGTCGTGCTGCTCACCCCGTGGTTCCGGCCGCGCGCCCCGCGGGCGGTGCAGTCCTTCCTCCCCCCGCGCTACCGCCGGCACCAGAGTGGTCCGATGGCCGAACTGTCGGCGAAGGACAAGCAACTCCTCGGTGAAGCCGGTCGGGACCCGGCCGTGGGCTCCTCCGCGGTCGGCCACCAGGGCGAGGCCACCGGCCGTCGCTGACAAGGGAGTTGATGCCAGGTCAGGAGCCGTTCACCCGAATGGCGGAGCCGTTGCGCCGTTGGTGTGACAGGTGCCACACATTCATGGTAAAGCTCTCATCAAATAGTTTGTGATACCGTTCACGAGTACCGAGAACACGCCGAAAGACCTCACAGGTGGATGACTTCCGTCCCTGTCGGTCTCCCTCGCCGGGCCCGCTTCTCCCTGGCGGCCCACGGCGATGCCTCGGTCCGGTGTCACCCGCCACCGCTGTGCCCGTCCCCCGCCACATCGACATGCCGCCGGAGCTGCCGACATGCCGTCCACCGACGCCCGGATCCTCCGAGGCGCCGCGATTCCCACTGCGGCCGCCGGGATCATCGCCATGGCGATCTCCTTCGCAGTCGCCGGTGGGAAGGGGCTGCTCGGCGCCCTTTTCGGCGCACTCCTCGTGATGGCCTTCTTCACCTTCGGTCAGATCGCGCTCGACCGGCTGACCAGGTCGAACCCGCAGATCATGATGGCTGCGGCGCTGCTGGTGTACACCACGCAGATCCTGCTGGTCGGCATCGTGCTCGCGGTCTTCAAGGACACCGAGCTCTTCAACCGACAGGCGTTCGCCTTCACCCTGCTCGGCTGTGCCCTGATCTGGACGGGCTTCCAGGTGCGCGGCGCGCTCAAGGCCAAGACCTTCTACGTCGACCCCGACGCCTCCGAAAAGAAGGGCGACAAGCCCTCCGACAAGGGGCGTCAACAGTGACGAGGC
The DNA here is from genome assembly GCF_044763205.1 of Kitasatospora sp. NPDC096204. NCBI lineage: Bacteria > Bacillati > Actinomycetota > Actinomycetes > Kitasatosporales > Streptomycetaceae > Kitasatospora > Kitasatospora sp. NPDC096204. The sequence continues at coordinate 149,113 of NZ_JBIWFT010000003.1, read as the reverse complement.
CCGGCTGTCCCCCCAACGAGGGGGGCGGTGTTTATGCCGCACTGACGGGCTGCTATCGTCCGTCGCAACAACGGAGTACGGGAAGAGGCCTGGTCTGTCCGGAGAGCGGACGGATCGCCCCCCTGATCCGCGCAGTCTTCGATGATCCCGCTGTGGTGCAGTGCACTGGCGCGCGGGGTCGGCGAGAAACCCATCAAGTACCAGTGCCGCTCCGTGGTCGCAGGCCACGCCGACACACCGAGGTTGCCGTAACCATGCGTCACGACGAAGGAGTCCGCGGTGAGTGCTGAACTCACGTCCCTCGCCTCAGGCAGTTGCCACTTCGGGGACGCTGGCTGTGGCTTCCCGGCCCCGGGCCTGAACGAGTTCCAGTTCAAGCCGATCTTCACGATCGGCAGCATCGAGTTCAACAAGCCGATGCTGCTGTCGATCATCGTCGCGCTCCTGGTCGTCGTGTTCTTCTGGGCCGCCTTTGCCAAGCCGCGCCTCGTCCCCGGCAAGCTGCAGCTGGTCGGTGAGATCGGGTACGACTTCGTCAAGCGCTCCATCGTGCTGGAGACGATCGGCAAGAAGGGCGAGAAGTACGTCCCGATGCTCGTCTCGATGTTCTTCTTCATCTGGTTGATGAACATCATGTCGATCATCCCGTTCGCGCAGTTCCCGGTGACGGCGGCGATCGCGTTCCCGGCCGGCCTCGCGGCGGTCGTGTGGATCACCTACATGACGCTGACCTTCAAGAAGCACGGCTTCGTCGGCGGTCTGAAGAACCTCTGCTGGCCGTCGGGCATCCCCGGCTGGGTCATGTTCATCCTGGTGCCGATCGAGTTCTTCTCGAACATCTTCGTGCGCCCCTTCACGCTCGCGGTCCGAGCCTTCGCGAACATGTTCGCCGGCCACCTGCTGATCGTGATGTTCTCCATCGCCTCCTGGTACCTGCTCAGCCCGTCCCTGGGCGCGCTGTACGGCTCGGCCTCGTTCATCGTCGCCGTCGGCCTGACCGCCTTCGAGCTGCTGGTCCAGTTCCTGCAGGCCTACATCTTCGTGATGCTGGCCAGCAGCTACATCGCCGGTGCCCTGGAAGAGGCGCACTGAGCCCCGGGGCCGCGGCCCCGCCGAGAACCACCTCCCGGATCGCCCGGTGGCCAATCACCACCGGTTCACCACCCTGCAAAGGACAACGTCAATGAGCATCCTCGCTGAGGGCACTGTCTACGGTTCCGTCGCCTCCCTGGGCTACGGCCTCGCCGCCATCGGCCCCGGCATCGGCGTCGGTCTGATCTTCGGTAACGGTGTCCAGGCCATGGCCCGCCAGCCCGAGGCTGCCGGTCTCATCCGTTCCAACATGTTCATCGGCTTCGCGCTGACCGAGGCGCTCGCCCTCATCGGCATCGTCATGCCGTTCGTCTTCGGCAACAAGTAATCCCGCCGTAGACCCTTTCTGAGGAAGGTCCAGATATGAGCATGGCGATCGTCCAGCTCGCGTCCGAGGAGAAGATGAACCCTCTCCTCCCCGCGTGGCCCGAGATCATCATCGGCCTGCTCTGCTTCTTCATCGTCTTCGGTCTGCTCGGCAAGAAGCTCCTCCCCAGCATCGAGAAGGTGCTGTCGGAGCGCCGGGACGCGATCGAGGGCGGGATGGAGCGCGCCGAGGCCGCCCAGGCAGAGGCCCAGGCCCTGCTTGAGCAGTACCGCGCCGAGCTCGCCGAGGCGCGCCACGAGGCTGCCCGCATCGTCGAGCAGGCTCGCGAGCAGGGTGCCGCCCAGCTCGCCGAGATGCGCGAGGAGGGCCAGCGTCAGCGCGAGGCCATCGTCGCCGCCGGTCACGCCCAGATCGAGGCGGACAAGAAGCAGGCCACTGCCGCCCTGCGTCAGGACGTGGGCTCGCTGGCCACCCAGCTGGCGTCCCGCATCGTGGGTGAGTCCCTCGAGGAGCACACCCGGCAGAGCGGCGTCATCGACCGCTTCCTGGACGAGCTGGAGGCCAAGGCCGCCGTTGCTCAGGGTGCGGCCAAGTGATCGGCGCCAGCCGTGAGGCCCTCGCCGCCGGCCGGCAGAACCTCGAGAGCCTGACCGACTCCACCTCGGTGGACGCGGCCAAGCTCGCCGAGGAGCTCGCCGCCGTCACGGCCGTGCTGGACCGTGAGGTGTCGCTGCGCCGCGTCCTGACCGACCCCTCCCGGTCGGGCCAGGACAAGGCCCAGCTGGTCACCTCGCTGCTGACCGGTCAGGTCTCCGGCGAGGCCGTCGACCTGGTCTCCGGTCTGGTCCGCTCCCGCTGGTCGGGCTCGCGCGACCTGGTGGACGCGACCGAGGAGCTCGCCGCCTACGCGGAGATCATCGCCGCGGACAAGGCCGGCGCCCTGGACGACGTCGAGGACGAGCTCTTCCGTTTCGGCCGGGTGGTGAGCGGCTCGCACGAGCTGCGTGCCGCGCTGACCGAGCCGAAGGCCGGTGCCGTCGCGAAGGCCGAGCTGATCAAGAAGCTGCTCGGCGGCCGCGCCAACGCCGGCACCGTCCGGCTGGTCACCGCCGTCGTCAACGTGCCGCGTGGCCGTAGCCTGGAGCAGGGTCTCGAGTCCTACTCGAAGCTCGCCGCCGCGCGTCGCGGCCGCGTGGTGGCCCTGGTCACCACCGCGGTGCCGCTGTCGGACACCCAGAAGGAGCGCCTGTCCGGTGCTCTGGCCCGGATGTACGGCCGCCAGGTCCACCTGAACATCGACGTCGACCCCGAGGTCGTCGGCGGCGTCCGGGTGCAGATCGGCGACGAGATCATCAACGGCACCGTGTCGAGCCGCCTCGAGGGCGCTCGCCAGTCGCTCGAAGGCTGAGCACCGAAGCAGCACATCCGACCCTCGGTCGGGAAACCGGTTCCCCAAGGAGCCGGCAAATCGTACGGCCGGTTCGCAAGACCCGGCCGAGAGTCGAATACTTGCGGCCCTCAATGGCGGGCCGAGGATCGCAAACTAGGAGAGCAGGGAAGCCTGATGGCGGAGCTTACGATCCGTCCGGAGGAGATCCGGGACGCGCTGGCCGACTTTGTCCAGTCGTACCAGCCGGACGCCGCTTCTGTGGAAGAGGTCGGCACGGTCACTGACGCGGCGGACGGCATCGCGCATGTCGAGGGCCTGCCCTCGGTCATGGCGAACGAGCTGCTGAAGTTCGAGGACGGCACGCTCGGCCTCGCGCTGAACCTCGACACCCGCGAGATCGGTGTCGTCGTCCTGGGTGAGTTCGGCGGCATCGAAGAGGGCCAGACCGTGCGCCGCACCGGCGAGGTCCTCTCGGTTCCGGTCGGCGACGGCTACCTCGGCCGCGTCGTGGACCCGCTGGGCAACCCGATCGACGGCCTGGGCGACATCGCCGCCACCGGTCGCCGCGCCCTGGAACTGCAGGCCCCCGGTGTCATGGCCCGCAAGTCGGTCAAGCAGCCGCTGCAGACTGGCATCAAGGCCATCGACGCGATGACCCCGATCGGCCGTGGCCAGCGCCAGCTGATCATCGGTGACCGCCAGACCGGCAAGACCGCGGTGGCCGTCGACACGATCATCAACCAGCGCGACAACTGGCGCTCGGGCGACCCGGAGAAGCAGGTCCGCTGCATCTACGTCGCCGTGGGCCAGAAGGGCTCCACCATCGCGTCCGTCCGCGGCGCCCTGGAGGAGGCCGGCGCGCTGGAGTACACCACCATCGTGGCCGCTCCCGCCTCCGACCCGGCCGGCTTCAAGTACCTCGCCCCGTACACCGGCTCGGCCATCGGCCAGGAGTGGATGTACGACGGCAAGCACGTCCTGATCATCTTCGACGACCTGTCGAAGCAGGCCGAGGCCTACCGCTCCGTCTCCCTGCTGCTGCGCCGCCCGCCGGGCCGCGAGGCCTACCCGGGTGACGTCTTCTACCTGCACTCCCGCCTGCTGGAGCGCTGCGCCAAGCTGAACGACGCCCTGGGCGGCGGCTCGATGACCGGTCTGCCGATCATCGAGACCAAGGCCAACGACGTCTCGGCGTACATCCCGACCAACGTCATCTCCATCACCGACGGCCAGTGCTTCCTGGAGTCCGACCTGTTCAACGCCGGCATCCGCCCGGCCGTGAACGTCGGCATCTCGGTCTCCCGCGTCGGTGGCTCCGCCCAGATCAAGGCCATGCGCTCGGTCGCCGGCCGCCTGCGTCTGGACCTCGCCCAGTACCGCGAGCTGGAGGCCTTCGCCGCCTTCGGTTCCGACCTGGACGCGGCCTCCAAGGCCCAGCTGGAGCGCGGTGCGCGCATGGTCGAGCTGCTGAAGCAGGGCCAGTACCAGCCGTTCCCGGTCGAGGAGCAGGTCGTCTCCATCTGGGCCGGCACCAACGGCAAGCTGGACGACGTCCCGGTCGCCGAGATCCGCCGCTTCGAGCGCGAGTTCCTGGACCACGTCCGCCTGCAGCACAAGGACCTGCTCGCCGGCATCGTCGAGACCGGCCTGCTGGCCGACGGCACCATCGACGCGCTGACCAGCGCGATCGAGGCGTTCAAGCAGGGTTACCAGACCGCTGACGGCAAGCTGCTCTCCGAGCAGGCCTGAGTCCGGTAGCGAGGGAAAGGACGTAACGACCCATGGGAGCACAGCTTCGGGTCTACAAGCGCCGGATCCGCTCTGTCACCGCGACGAAGAAGATCACCAAGGCGATGGAGATGATCTCCGCGTCGCGCATCGTCAAGGCGCAGCGCGCGGTGGCCGCCTCCACTCCGTACGCCGACGAGCTCACCCGGGCGGTGACGGCGGTGGCCACCCGGTCCAACGCCAAGCACCCGCTCACCACCGAGAACCCGAACGCCAAGCGCGCGGCGGTCCTGCTGATCACGGCGGACCGCGGCCTGGCCGGCGGCTACTCGACCAACGCCATCAAGGCCTCGCAGGTGCTCGCCGAGCGCCTGCGGGCCGAGGGCAAGGACGTGGTGACGTACATCGTCGGCCGCAAGGGCGTCTCGTACTACACGTTCCGCGGTCTGGCGATCGCGGGCTCGTGGACGGGATTCTCGGACAAGCCGACGTACGGTGACGCGAAGACGGTGGCGGCCGACCTGATCGAGGCCTTCACGGCCGAGACGGGCGGCGTGGACGAGCTCCACCTGGTTTCCACCGAGTTCGTGTCGATGCTGACGCAGAACGCGGTCGAGGCGCGGCTGCTGCCGCTGAAGCTGGACGAGGTCCAGCTCAGCGACCAGAAGCCGGCCAAGGCGGAGATCTTCCCGCTGTACGACTTCGAGCCGTCGGCGGAGGGCGTCCTGGACGCGCTGCTGCCGCGGTACGTCGAGAGCCGGATCTACAACGCGCTGCTGCAGTCGGCCGCTTCCGAGCACGCCGCCCGCCGCCGTGCGATGAAGAGCGCGACGGACAACGCCGGCGAGCTCATCAAGTCGCTCACGCGGCTTGCCAACTCGGCCCGTCAGGCCGAGATCACCCAGGAAATCAGCGAGATCGTCGGTGGCGCCAACGCGCTCGCTGACGCGAGCCGCGGGAGCGAATGAGTATGACCACCACTGTTGAGCCGACCACGGCGACGGGCCGCGTCGCGCGGGTCATCGGCCCGGTCGTCGACGTGGAGTTCCCCGTCGACGCGATTCCGGACATGTACAACGCCCTGCACGTCGAGGTGGACAACCCCGACGGCACGGGCCGGAAGACCCTGACCCTCGAGGTCGCCCAGCACCTCGGCGACGGCATGGTCCGCGGCATCTCGATGCAGCCGACCGACGGCCTGGTCCGTGGTTCGCAGGTCACCGACACCGGTGCCGCGATCTCCGTCCCGGTCGGCCAGATCACCAAGGGCAAGGTCTTCAACGCCCTCGGCGACGTGCTGAACGTCGACAAGGACGAGTTCGAGTCGCAGGTCCAGGTCCGCTGGCCGATCCACCGCAAGGCCCCGGAGTTCAAGGACCTCGAGTCCAAGACCGAGATGTTCGAGACGGGCATCAAGGTCATCGACCTGCTCACCCCGTACGTCACCGGTGGCAAGATCGGTCTGTTCGGTGGTGCCGGTGTCGGCAAGACCGTTCTGATCCAGGAGATGATCTACCGCGTCGCCGAGAACTTCGGTGGTGTGTCGGTGTTCGCCGGTGTCGGCGAGCGCACCCGTGAGGGCAACGACCTCATCGACGAGATGGTCGACTCGGGCGTTCTGGACAAGACCGCGCTGGTCTTCGGCCAGATGGACGAGCCGCCGGGCACCCGTCTGCGCGTCGCGCTGTCCGCGCTGACCATGGCGGAGTACTTCCGTGACGTCGAGAAGCAGGACGTGCTCCTCTTCATCGACAACATCTTCCGGTTCACCCAGGCCGGCTCCGAGGTGTCGACCCTGCTCGGCCGCATGCCCTCCGCGGTGGGCTACCAGCCGAACCTGGCCGACGAGATGGGCCTCCTGCAGGAGCGCATCACCTCGACCCGCGGTCACTCGATCACCTCGATGCAGGCGATCTACGTCCCCGCGGACGACCTGACCGACCCGGCGCCGGCCACCACCTTCGCCCACCTGGACGCGACCACCGTTCTGTCGCGCCCGATCTCGGAGAAGGGCATCTACCCGGCCGTCGACCCGCTGGACTCCACGTCCCGCATCCTCGACCCGCGGTACATCGCGCAGAACCACTACGACACGGCCATCCGTATCAAGGGGATCCTGCAGAAGTACAAGGACCTCCAGGACATCATCGCGATCCTCGGTATCGACGAGCTGTCCGAGGAGGACAAGGTCACGGTCCACCGTGCCCGTCGCATCGAGCGCTTCCTCTCGCAGAACACCTACGTGGCGAAGCAGTTCACCGGTGTCGAGGGTTCGACCGTGCCGCTGTCGGAGACCATCGAGGCCTTCAACGCGATCGCGGACGGCAAGTACGACTCCGTCCCGGAGCAGGCCTTCTTCATGTGCGGTGGCATCGAGGACCTCGAGAAGAACGCCGCCGAGCTGGCGAAGAAGTAATCGCGGCCGGTAGCAGCTGTGCGTGACCGTGAGGGGTGGCCCCCGAGCCTGGGGACCACCCCTCACGTCGCATCGGCTGTGATTCCGGTCAAATCCGTGCCGCCGGTTTCATGCCGGAGGCGCGGGGCCGTTATTCTTACCGAAACTCCCGAGTAATCGGGCGTTGCATGAGCCTAGGAGCCCACGTTGGCTGAGCTGCACGTCGAGCTGGTCGCAGCCGACCGCAAGGTGTGGTCCGGTGCGGCCACCATCGTCGTCGCCCGTACGGCCTCCGGTGACACCGGCATCATGCCGGGCCACACCCCGGTGCTGAGCGTGCTGGAGACCGGCCCGGTCACCATCCGCACGGTGGACGGCGGCACCGTGATCGCCGCGGTGCACGGCGGCTTCATCTCCTTCGCCGACAACAAGCTGTCTCTGCTCGCGGAGATCGCCGAGCTGGCGGACGAGATCGACGTCGCGCGTGCCGAGCGCGCACTGGAGAAGGCCAAGTCGGACCTGGACGAGCACGCCGAGCGGCGCGCCGAGGTCCGTCTGTTCGCGGCGCGCGGCCTCAAGGCCCACGCCTGAGTGCGCCGGACCCCGGCTTAGCGGGGTCGACCGACGGTCCCGGGGACGCGTGAGCGTGACCCCGGGACTGTCGTCGTAGTTGGTAGGTCAGCGCGGTCGCTTGATACGACCGCTACGGGGAACGCGGGTAGCGAGGAGGTAGGTGAGCATGGTCCTCGCGCTTGTGGTGTGTGCGGCGGTCGTGGCCCTGGGAGTGATCGGGCTGATGGCCTTCGCCGTCCGGCGCCGCCTGATCCAGCGGGTCGGCGGCACCTTCGACTGCAGCTACCGGCTCAAAATGCCTGCCGACGCCTCGACGCAGCCCGACCTCGACGAGAACGGCAAACCCACCTCGGCCCCGGTCCCCCCGACCGACGGCAAGGGGTGGGTTTTTGGTATCGGCCGCTACAGCGGTGACTCGATCGAGTGGTTCCGGGTCTTCTCGTACGCCCCGCGCCCGCGCAAGGTGCTTCCGCGCCGGGAGATCGAGGTGCTCGGCCGGCGCTACCCGGAGGGCCAGGAGGAGCTGGCCCTGCTCTCCGGATCGGTGGTGCTGCGCTGCCTGCACGACGGGGCGCCGCTGGAGCTGGCGATGAGCGAGGACGCGCTGACCGGCTTCCTGGCCTGGCTGGAGGCGGCCCCGCCGGGGCAGAGAGTCAATGTCGCGTAGCGACGGGGCTCTCGGGATGGGGCACCCCGGCCGGAGGCCGGGGGAGGGTGAATGTCGCGTAGTGCGGGTTAACGCCGCCTAACCCGGCGGCTACCCTGGCCGCATGGTCAATCTGACGCGCATCTACACCCGTACCGGCGACGACGGCACCACGGCGCTCGGCGACATGAGCCGGACCACCAAGACCGACCCGAGGCTGATCGCGTACGCGGACGCCAACGAGGCCAACGCCGCCATCGGGGTGGCGCTGGCCGTCGGCGAGCTGCCGGAGGACATCACGGCGGTGCTCGTCCGGGTCCAGAACGACCTGTTCGACGTCGGCGCCGACCTGTCCACCCCGGTGGTGGAGGACCCGAAGTACCCGCCGCTGCGGGTGCTGCAGTCCTACGTCGACCGGCTGGAGGCGGACTGCGACGAGTACCTGGCTCGGGTGGAGAAGCTGCGCAGCTTCATCCTGCCCGGCGGCACGCCCGGGGCGGCCCACCTCCACCTGGCCTGCACGGTGGTGCGGCGGGCCGAGCGCTCGACCTGGGCGGCGATCGCGGAGCACGGCGACAGCGTCAACCCGCTGACCGCGAAGTACCTCAACCGGCTGTCCGACCTGCTGTTCATCCTGGCCCGGGTGGCCAACAAGGAGCGCGGCGACGTGCTCTGGGTGCCGGGCGAGAACCGCTAGGGGCCTTCTCAGGGCCGGTCGGCCGGGGTCCTCTCCTTGACCACCCGGCCGTTCTCGACCAGGACGCCGGCCGGCGGCTCCTTGGGCCAGAGCGAGTAGCAGCCGGCCACGATCACGTTGACGACGGCCGCGATGCCCAGCTTGAGGTACCACTGGAGGAAGGTGCCGAAGTGGGCAGCGCCCGCGGAGAGCGGGACGAGCAGGGTGATCAGGCTGAGCGTGATCGCGGCCGACACGACGGTCCGGCCGGCGATCTGCCACTCGTACCTGGTCCGCTCCGGCCCGTACTTCGGTGAGGGCGGCGGCTTGGGGCCGCCGGCGAAGCGGTGCTGGAAGTGCCGGTCGGCCCAGCGCACCAGCGAGGGGCCGTAGCCGATCGAGAAGCCCGCGTAGCTCGCGGCCAGGGCGTGCGTCCAGCTCGCGGTGGCGCCGCCGCGCAGGTCGAGGACGGTGAGGGCGTACAGGGTGAGGTCCACCACCGGCAGGCCGACCAGCAGCGCGGTGCTGGCGCGGCGCCACCGGAGCAGGTAGCGGATGGCGAGGCCGAGGCCGAGCAGGATCCAGAAGGAGATCTCGGCCGCGACGATGAGGGTGACGATCACGTTCTGCTCCCGGACGTTGCGTGGTGCTCCCAGCCTCGGGCGCGGGCGCGCCGGTGTCGTCGTCGCGTGGTGCCGTCCGGGCCTGCATCCTTCGATGTAGCGGGCTCCTCCGTGGACCGGAGCCGGGCGGGGCGCGGGAGTGGTGAGATGGGAACGTGCCGCTCCCCTTCCCCGCCCTGTCCCCGCGCCGCCAGGACCAGCTGATCGCCCTGTTCGGGCTGCTCGGCGGTTCGGTGCTGATCGTCTTCAGGGCGTACGACCAGGCGGGCCGGGTGCCGCCCTGGGTGGTGCTGCCGCCGCTGCTGGTGATGGCGGGGCTGGAGCTGGTCCGGCGGACCAGGCCGGTGCTGGCGGTGTCGCTCGGCGGGCTGGTCTTCGCGGGGAGCGTGTTCGCCGGCAACCTGGTGGCCACGCTGATCATGTACACCGATCTGCTGTACGCGGCGGTGATTTACGGCAGCCCGAGGATGTCCCGGGTACTGCACCTGACCGGTGGGGCCACCGTGCTGGCGCTCTCCACGCTGGCGGCGATCAACGGGGGCACCTCCCTCGCGCTGCTGGTGGTGGTGGTCAGCGCGCTGGTCTTCCTGGGGCCGGTGTGGACCGGTGACGTGGTGCGCAAGCACCGGCAGGAGGCGGAGACCGAGCGGCTGCGGGCGGAACAGACCGCGCTGCTCTCGGAGATGGACCGGCGCGAGGCGATCGGCGCCGAACGGGCGCGGATGGCACGGGAGTTGCACGACGTGGTGGCCAACCACCTGTCGGCGATCGCGATCCACGCCACCGGCGCGCAGTCGGTGGCCAGGCGGCGCCGGCTGGCCGAGGACGACCCACTGGTGGAGGTGCTGGCGGTGATCCGGGAGAACAGCGTCCAGGGATTGGCCGAAATGCGTCGCATGATCGGACTGCTCCGGGACAGCGGCGGGGGAGAGGTGGACGAGTCGTACGCGGCGCCCGACCTGGCCGCGGTGGACACCCTGTTGGCCAAGGCCCGGGCGGCGGGCCAGGACGTCGGGCTGGACTTCGAGCTGGACGAGCGCGGCGAGCGGGGCGAACTCCCGGTGCCGGTCGGGCTGGCCGCGTACCGGATCGTCCAGGAGTCGCTGACCAACGCGCTCAAGCACGCCGGGCCCGGACTGGTCAGTCTGCGGCTGGAGTTCGCGCCCGAGGAACTCCGGATCGCCGTCGACAGTCCCTACCGGGCCGGGCCGGGCCGCGAACTGCCCGGCGCCCGGGCCGGGCTGGTGGGCATGGCGGAGCGGGCCGGGCTGCTCGGCGGCAGCTTCGAGGCCGGGCCGAAGGACGGGTACTGGAGCGTGCGCGCGGTGCTGCCGCGCGCCCACGGGAACGAGGGGCGGGCATGACGATCCGGGTGCTGGTGGCCGAGGACCAGGCGGCGGTACGGGCGGCGCTGGTGATGATCCTGCGCGCCGAGCCGGAGTTCGAGGTGGTCGGGCAGGCCGCCGACGGCGAGGAGGCCGTCCGGCTGGCGCTGGAGCTGCGGCCCGACGTGGTGCTGATGGACGTGCAGATGCCCCGGCTGGACGGAGTCTCGGCGACCCGCCAGGTGGTCGCCGCCGGGGCCGGCCAGGTGCTCGTGCTGACCACCTTCGACCTGGACGAGTACGTCTACGGCGCGCTGCGGGCCGGCGCGTCCGGGTTCCTGCTCAAGGACCTGGAGGCGGACACCCTGGTCGAGGGCATCCGCACGGTGGCGCGCGGGGACGGGATGCTGGCGCCCTCGGTGACCAGGCGGCTGATCGGGGCCTTCGCCCGCCCCGAGCGGCCGGTCGGGCCGGAGGCCAGGGCCGCGGTGGGGGCGCTGACCGGCCGTGAGCGGGAGGTGCTGGCCTGCATCGGGGCGGGGATGTCCAACGGGGAGATCGCGGCCCGGCTGGTGATGGCGGAGGCGACCACCAAGACGCACGTCAGCCGCATCCTGGCGAAGCTGGGGCTGCGCAGCCGGGTGCAGGCGGCGATCCTGGCCCAGGACCTCGGGATGACCGTCTGACCGTACGGCCATCCGTCCGCCCGGCCGTCCGAGCGCCTGACCAGGTCGGTTGCAGATCACACTCTCGATTGCTACTGCACCGGGGATTTGGGCATTAGAGTCCCGGAAACGAGCGACGCGGCTCGCCGGCGGTGACCCCTGCCCTGAGCCGCCTTCAGGGCCCGCCCGCGGGGCGGCGACGGCATCGGGAGACCCAGCCATGAGCAATGCGTCCAGCAAGCAGATCGCCGTGATCGGTGCCGGCCTGATGGGCGCCGGCATCGCCCAGGTGTCGGCGCAGGCCGGCCACCCGGTGGTGCTGCGGGACGTCACCGAGGAGGCGCTCCAGCGGGGCCTGGCGGGCATCCGCGCCTCCTACGGGAAGTTCGTCGCCAAGGGGAAGCTCAGCGCCGAGGACGCCGAGGCCGCGCTGGGCCGGATCACCACCACCACCGACCTGGGCGCCGTCGCCGAGGCCGACATCGTGGTCGAGGCCGTGTTCGAGAAGCTGGAGGTCAAGGAGGGCGTCTTCCGCGAGCTCGACAAGCTCGCCAAGGACGGCGCCGTGCTGGCCACCAACACCTCCGCCATCCCGATCACCCGGATCGCCGCCGCCACCGAGCGCCCGGAGTCGGTCGTCGGCGTCCACTTCTTCTCGCCGGTGCCGATGATGAAGCTGGTCGAGCTGGTCCGCGGCTACAAGACCAGCGACGAGACGCTGGCCGCCGCCCGCGCCTTCGCCGAGGGTGTCGGCAAGGACGTCGTGGTGGTCAACCGCGACGTGGCCGGCTTCGTGACCACCCGCCTGATCACCGCGCTGGTCGTCGAGGCCGCGAAGCTGTACGAGTCGGGCGTGGCCACCGCCGAGGACATCGACACCGCCTGCCGGCTCGGTTTCGGCCACGCGATGGGCCCGCTCCAGACCGCCGACCTGACGGGCGTGGACATCCTGCTGCACGCCGCCGACAACATCTACACCGAGACCAAGGACGAGAAGTTCGCCGCGCCGGAGATCATGGCCCGCATGGTCACCGCCGGTGACCTGGGCCGCAAGAGCGGCCGTGGCTTCTACCCGTACGAGGGCAAGTGAGCCTGCCGGGCTGAACGGCCGCCGGGCCGTGCGATCGGAGCATCGTACGGCCCGCTCCGCCGGGCCGGGTGAGTTTCCTCACGCGGGGTGCCGCAGACGGGTGATTTGGGCGGTAATCGAGCGTAGGTGTGGGGTCGACCTGCGTATATTCCCTCGGACGGGTGAAGTTGCTTCAGATCTGGCCGGAACCAGCAACCTGTGGAGCCGGTTCACCGTCAGATTCAGATGAAGGAACCCGGCATTCCGCCCGGGTCCGGGTGTGGGGCTGCGGCCCGCCCGGATGCACCCATCGCTCCCGCACCCGGTACGACCGGGGCGGACCCGCCCCGCACCAGGCCGTCCAGGCGAAGGAGGAGAGCATGCGCATCACCGGCGACCACACGGCGCTGGCCATCGAAGGCCGCCTCGACGTGCGCACCGCCGCCGACGCGCGGGCCCGGCTGCACCAGGCCGTGGACGGCGGCCTCGGCGACCTCGTGCTCGACCTCGCCCGGCTGGAGTTCTGGGACGCCACCGGGCTCGGCGTGATCATGGGCACCCACCGGCGGGCCGGCCGGATCGGCCGCCGGCTGGTGCTGCGCTCCGTCCCGGCCCAGCTCCAGCGGCTGCTGGTGGCCACCAAGCTGCACCGCATCCTGGCCGTCGACGGCGTGACCGGCGTCGCCGAGGCGCACGGGGTCGCGCTCTAGCCGCTCCGCATCCGCTCCGGCGCCGCGCGCCGGACCGCGCGCCCGCGCACCCCCCGGCCCCACCCGCGCAACGTCGCTGGTCAGCGCCACCGGCCGGTCGTACGCCGCGGACCGCCCTGCACGGGCGGGTCCGAATGTGCAAGAGTCTGCCCGTCAGAAGACGGCCGCCGGGGCTGCCTCCAGCCCGGCCGCGGCCGCTACCGGGACGTCAGCCGGACGGCGCGGGGCGCCGACGGCCGAGCACGATGCGGAGCAGAACGTGGCACAGCCATCCGGGGAGTTCCGGCAGGACGCCGTCCGCACCCGTGGCGGCGAACTGGTCTCCGGTGGCCTGCTGGTGGGCGTCGGCGCTCCGGACGGCTCCGAGGCCGGGCCCTGTCCCGAGGAGTGGCGGCCGCACCCGCGCCGGATCGAACGCAGCGAGCCCGCCCGCGGCCCGGTCGGCGGCGTCGGCCGCGCGGTCGGCCCGCTCGCGCTCGGCGCCGGGCCCGCCGACCTGCCGCTGCTGGACCGCGAGGCCGACATCACCGAACTGCTCGGCCTGCTCGCCGAGGGCCGGTCGATACGCCTGGTCGGCCAGGCCGGCTCGGGCCGCAGCGCACTGCTGTCGGCCGTCGCCGAGGCCGCCGCCGACCTCGCCCCCGGCGGTGTGGTGCAGCTCTGCGGCCACCGCCGGACCGTCCCCGACCTGCTCCAGGACCTCTTCACGGCCACCCACCACGCGCCCGGCTACCGCCCCGACCCCGGGCAGCTGGCCGCCCACCTCGCCGAGGTCGGCGCGATCGTGGTGATCGACGCCGCCGAGCCCTCCGGCGCCGAGCTGGAGCAGCTGCTCGCCGCCGCCCCCGGCTGCGCCTTCCTGATCTCCGCCGCCCCGGACGGCCCGCCGCTGCCCGCCGGCTCCCGGCTCCAGGACCACCTGGTGGCCGGGCTCTCCCGCTCCGCCTGCCTCGCCCTCACCGCCCGGCTGGCCGGGCGGCCGCTGGACGTCGACGAGAAGGCCTGGGCGGTGGACCTCTGGTTCGAGTCCGAGGGCCTGCCGCTGCGCTTCGTCCAGGCCGCCGCGCTGCTGCGCCAGCGGGACCTCGCGGTGGACGCGCTGGTCGCCGCCGAGGACGACCGGATGGACGTCTTCGGAGCCGTCGAGGAGCCCGCCCACGACCCGGACCCGGCGATCCGGGAGAACGCGCTGCGCCGCACCGTCCCGCTGCCCTCGGTGGCGCAGACCGCCTCGCCCGCGGTCCGGCTCGCCGAGGGGTTGAGCGAACCCGCCCAGGCCGTGCTGCGCCTGGCCGTCGCGCTCGGCGGCGAGTGCCCCGCCGCGCCGCACCTGCCGGCGCTGATCGACGTCGGCCAGGGCGAGGCCGCCCTCGCCGAACTCACCGACGCCGGACTGGCGGTGTCCATCGGCGGGCACCACCGGCTGACCGCCGGCGCGCTCGACCTGCTCGCCCCGCACTGGCCGCCCCGCGGCTGCGTCGACGGCGCCGCCCGGCACTTCGCCTGGTGGGTCGGACACAGCTCGGTGACGCTGGAGCAGATCGCCGCCGAGGCGGAGGTGATGATCGGGGTGCTGCTCGCCGACCGCACCGCCGGGCGGCACGACGCGGTGGTCAGGCTCGCCCGCGCGGCGGCGCCCGCGCTGGCGCTGGCGCTGCGCTGGGGCGCCTGGGAGCGGGTGCTCCAGCTCGGTCTGGAGGCGGCCCGCCGCACCGGTTCGGTGGTCGACCAGGCCTGGTTCCACCACGAGGCGGGCGTGCACGCGATCTGCGTCCAGCAGCCCTCCCGGGCCATCGCCGAACTGGAGACCGCGCTCACCCTGCGGAACACGGCGGGCGAGCAGCGCGGGGTGGCCGCCGCGCGCCGGATGCTCGACCTGCTGCGCGCCGACGGCCGGCAGCTGCCCGCCGCCGCGCCCGCGGCGGCGGCGCCCGGCCGCGCCCCGGTGATCCGCAAGATCGCGGCCCGGGTGCCGGCCGGCCTGAAGTCCAGCCGGCGGCGCCGGGCGGCGGTGCTCTCCACGGCGGTGCTGACCCTGGGGGTGCTCGGCACGGCGGTGGCGATGAGTTTCAGCGGGCCGGAGGAGGTCAAGGGGAACGATCCGCACACCAGCCGGCCGGACCGCGGCAGCGGCGCCGAGGACCCGCCGTTCCCGCAGTCCTCCGGCAGCGCCGGGCCGGGGGCGACAGGTGCCGGGCCGGGCAGCCCGGCGGGGCAGGGCGGCAGCCCGGAGCCGTCCGCGAGCGGCAGCGCCTCGCACTCGCCGAGCGCCTCGCCGACGAGGAAGCCGAGCTCCTCGCCGAGCGCGGGCGAGTCCCAGCCCACGCAGCAGCCGCAGTCGCCCGCACCGGGCCAGCCGCAACCGCCGGCCCCGCAGCCGGGTCAGTCCCAGTCGACCGGGGGGCCGTCGCAGCCGACGGAGCCGAGCCGCAGCCCGTCCTCCCCGGCGTCCACCCCGACGTCGCCGCCGGCCACGTCGGGATCGCCGACGACCCCGGGAGGGACGACGAGTCCGGCCGCCCCGGGACCGTCCTGAGCGGTCAGAACAGCTTGAGCTTGTCGTCGTCGATGCCGCGCAGCTCGTCGTAGTCCAGCACCACGCAGCCGATGCCGCGGTCGGTGGCCAGGACGCGGGCCTGCGGCTTGATCTCCTGCGCGGCGAAGACGCCCTTGACCGGGGCCAGCAGCGGGTCCCGGTTGAGGAGTTCGAGGTAGCGGGTGAGCTGCTCGACGCCGTCGATCTCGCCGCGGCGCTTGATCTCGACGGCCACCGTGGCGCCGTCGGAGTCGCGGCAGAGGATGTCGACCGGGCCGATCGCGGTGGGGTACTCGCGGCGGATCAGCGACCAGCCGGCACCGAGCACCTCCATCCGGTCCGCGAGCAGCTCCTGGAGGTGTGCCTCCACGCCGTCCTTGATCAGGCCCGGGTCGACCCCGAGCTCGTGGGACGAGTCGTGCAGCACCTCCTCCAGCGTGATGATGAGCTTCTCGCCGGCCTTGTTCTCCACCGTCCAGACCCCGTCGGCCTCCTTGAGGGCGCACGGCGGGGACATCCAGTTGAGCGGCTTGTAGGCGCGGTCGTCGGCGTGGATGCTGACGCTGCCGTCGGCCTTGACCAGGATCAGCCTGGTGGCGGAGGGCAGATGGGCGGAGAGCCGACCGGCATAGTCGACTGAGCAGCGGGCAATTACGAGACGCACGGTCGACCACGCTAGCCCACCGGGGCCAGTTGATGCGATTCCGCGACGGCAGGGTGAAGGAAGCGCGAACCCGTCCACCATGGAGGGCCTGTGGTCCCGCTCCCCGCCCGTCGAGGTCTGGCGCCGCCCCCTTCGGGTCGCTACGGTGTGTGACGGCACGCTCGCGGGATCGCTGTCAACGGGGATGGAGACTTCAGATGAACGATCCGACGGGATCCGGCCAATCCCGTGCAGCGCAACATATTTCCGAAGCAATCCGCAGGAATGACAGGCCTGTCGCGCCGTTGACTGCCACGCTGTTCTGAGCGCGTTCGGTGTCCAGGACGTCACGTCCCGTGGTGCCGCCGCTGTCGCGAAGGTGCCGGAAACCCCTGTCCCTCGGTGTTCCGGACGTCCCGCGCGAATCAGCCACCCTCACTGTGAGCTTGACCTACGCACGACCACCCGGGCGCCGCGCGGGTGGACCGCGAGAGGAGAATCCATGTCGCTCGACGTCTCACCGGCCCTGCTCGAGAAGGCCGAGCGGGGCGAGGTCGACGAGCGGGAATTCGTCGACTGCGTCCGCGTCTCGCTGCCGTACGCCTGGGACCTGATCAGCTCGTTGGTCGCCCAGGCGAAGGTCGACGGCACCGACTTCGCCGACAACCAGGTACCGCCCCCCAGCGAGAAGGCCCGGGGCCAGCTGCTGCGCGCCCTCGCCAGCGATGCCATCCGGGGCGCCCTCCAGCGCCACTTCGGGGTCCGGCTGGCGTTCCAGAACTGCCACCGGGTGGCGGTGTTCCTGCCGTCGGAGGCCAACGAGGCGCGGTACGACCGCTTCACCTCGGTCCGGGAACAGCTGCTCAACCAGTCCGAGGAACTGCGGGACTGCTGAGCCCCGGCCGTACCGCGCCGCGGCGCCGGCCGCCCCGTCCCCGGGTGCGGGGGAGGGGCGGCGGCCCGGGCCCGGCCAGGCCCTAGCCCAGCTGCGGCAGCACCTCGGAGCCGAGCCGGGCGATGTTGTGCAGGGTCGCCTCCTGGTCGCCGCTGCCCTCGGCGAGCAGGGCGAAGCGCCGGATGCCGGTGCGCTCGGCGGTGGCCGCCAGCCGGTCGGCGCACTGCCGCGGGGTGCCCACCGCGTGCAGGTCGCAGAGCAGCTCGGTGTACTGACGCGGGTCGCGCATCTTGCGCTCGCGGCCGTCCACGGTGCGGTGCGCGCCGAGCCCGTACTCGAACCAGCCGGGCATCGCGTTCAGCAGGGTGGAGCGGGCCGCCGCGGCGCGGTCGTCGACCTGGGCCACCCCGGCCGCGACGTGCTGACGGCCGACCCGGCGCAGCTGCTCCTCACTGCGCCCGGCGGCCAGCCAGGCGGCCCGGTACAGCTCCAGCATCCGCAGCTTGTCGTCGTCCCCGGAGTGCATGCCCAGCAGCATCGGCAGGCCTCGCTCGGCGGCCAGCCGCACCCCGCCCGGCGAGGTGCAGGCGACCACCACGGGCGGGCCGGCCACCGGCCGTCCGTCGGCGGTGAGCTCCTCGCCGAGGCCCTCGTCGTCCCGGCGCTGGCGCGGGAAGCGCACCGGGCCGGACCGCTCGCCCAGGCCGAGCCAGCTGACCAGGCCCGCCCGCCGCAGCGGCTCGGTGGCCCGGGGCACCACGGCGACCTCGGGGAAGGCGAACTGCGGGCCGTCCGCGCCCACCCGGGCGCAGCGCAGCCAGCGCAGCAGCAGGTCCAGCCGCTCCGGGAACCCGGTCTCGAAGGCGTCCACGCCGCCGCCGAACACGTCCAGGTCGATCCACGGCCCGCCGCGGCCCACTCCGAGCGTGAACCGTCCCCCGGAGGTGAGGTGCAGCAGCGCGGCCTGCTCGCCGAGCCCCACCGGGTGGCGGGTGGAGAGCACGCTGACCGCGGTGCCGACGCCGATCCGGCGGGTGCGGCCGAGCAGCATCGCGGCCAGCGTGGCGGCGTCCGGGCACACCCCGTACGGCACGAAGTGGTGCTCGGCCAGCCAGACGCTGTCCAGGCCCGAGCGTTCGGCCTCGACGGCCGCGCTGACGGTGCGCTCCAGCGCCTCGCCGTGGCCCTGTCCGGGGAACTGCGCGGACAGCAGGAACAGGCCGACCCGCACCGGACCGGTGGACGGCGGCACCGCGCCCGCCCGCAGGGCCGCCGGCAGCGGCTCGCCCGCGACGGCCGTCACCGGGGGGACGGAGGTCAGCGTCGGGCCGGGGGCGGGCCGACCGCTCTCGGCGCGGGCGCTGGTCTTGCTCATCGTTGGTCCTCCTCGGGTGCGCGCAGGGTCTGCGGGCCCCGCCTTCTCCCCTTGTGGGTATCCGATGTCATGTGCCAATGGCACGCGGAACCCTGGATTTCCCCGATGATCGGGTGGATCTCGGCAAAAACGCCGAAGTACCGGACGGGGCCGTGGTAGGAGCCGTGGGGTAGCCCGGTCGGCCGTAGGCTGGAACGACCCAGGCCCAGGAGGAGAGGGAGTCCGCCGTGTCGCCGCGCCGCAACCGGATCAAGAGCGCCGCCCCCCAGGAGAGTGCGGAGCCGACCGCCCCGCTCGGCGGTTCGCTGCGCCGTACCGAGACCTATCAGGGCGACGAGTGGGTGGTCCAGACGGTCGCCGGGACGGCGGGGCGGTTCTACCGCTGCCCGGGCTGCGACCAGGAGATCCCGCCGGGGATGGGCCACGTGGTGGCCTGGCCGACGCACGGCGCGGGGGTGGACGACCGGCGGCACTGGCACCGGGCCTGCTGGGGGGCGCGGGAGCGCCGGGCCTCCAACCTGCTGCGGGGCCGCGGCGCTCCGCGGTACTGACGGCCCGCCGCGGGGCCGCCGCGGGTCGCGGGCCCGGCTACGCGTCGCGCTTCTTGAGCACCAGCACGCCGCCGACCAGGGCCGCCGCCGTCCAGACGAGGCAGATCAGGAAGCCGGCCCACGGCCCGTACGGCTGGCCCTGCTGCTCGTACACCAGCGTCATCCGGGAGCCCGCGTAGTCGGGGAAGTAGTGGGCCAGGGTCTTGACCTTCGGCACCGCCGAGAGGATCGGTGAGAGCAGGAAGAAGAACGGCACCAGCACGCCGAGCGCGAGCGTCTGGTTGTGCAGCATCGTGGTGACGCCCGCCGCGAACAGGCAGAGCATCGTCAGGTACAGCGCGGCGCCGAACACCGCGCGCAGCACGTTCGGCTCGGTGATCGTGGTGGAGTGCGAGCCGAGCAGCGCCTGGCCGGCGAAGAAGGTGACGAAGGCCGTCGCCACCGAGACCGCCAGCGCGAGCGCGCCGAGCACCGCCAGCTTGCCGGCGAGCAGGGTGGCGCGCTGCGGGACGGCGGCCAGGGTGAGCCGGATCATGCCGCTGCTGTACTCGTTGCCGATCGCCAGCACGCCGAACACGATGATCACCAGTTCGCCGAGCACGATGCCGGAGAAGGCGGTGCTGGTGGGGTCGAACGGGTTGGGGTCGTGCCGTCGGAACTCGGTGAAGTTGTTGTTGGTGAGCAGCGACAGCAGCGCGCCGACGCCGACCGTGACGACGAAGGTCAGCGCGAGCGTCCAGAGCGTCGAGCGGACGGTGCGGATCTTCGTCCACTCGGAGCGCAGGACCGCGGGGAAGGACGCCATCTCAGATCTTCTCCTGCCGTGCCATGGTGGTCTGCCGGGCGCCGTCCGCCTTCCAGCCGGCGCCCCACTCGGCGGGCGCGCCGGCCGCGTCCCGGCCCGGCCCCTCGCCCGCGTGGTACTCGACCGCGTCGGCCGTCATCTGCATGAAGGCGTCCTCCAGCGAGGCCTGCTGGGGGCTGAGCTCGTGCAGCACCACGCCGTGCCCGGCGAACAGCCCGCCGAGGTGCGCGATGTCCCCGTCGACCACCTCGTAGGAGCCGTCCGGGCCCGGTTCGTGCCGCAGGCCGGCCTCGGCCAGGACGTCGAGCAGCCGCTGGGGTTCCGGGCTGCGCAGCCGTACGGCGGAGCGGGAGTTGCGCCGGATGAACTCCGGCATCGGCAGGTCGGCGAGCAGGCGGCCGCGGCCGATGACCACCAGGTGGTCGGCGGTGACGGCCATCTCGCTCATCAGGTGGGAGGAGACGAAGACCGTCCGGCCCTCGGCGGCGAGGCGCTTCATCAGGTTGCGGACCCAGAGGATGCCCTCCGGGTCCAGGCCGTTGACCGGCTCGTCGAACATGATGATCTCCGGGTCGCCGAGCAGGGCGGAGGCGATGCCCAGGCGCTGGCCCATGCCGAGCGAGAAGCCGCGGGCCCGTTTGCGGGCGACCGGGGTGAGCCCGACCAGGGCGAGCATCTCGTCCACCCGGCGCTCGGGGATGCGGTTGCTCTGGGCGAGCCAGAGCAGGTGGTCGCGGGCGGTGCGGCCGGGGTGGACGGCCTTGGCCTCCAGCAGCGCGCCGATGTACTTGAGCGGCTCGCTGAGCTGGCCGTAGTGCCTGCCGTCGATGGTGACCCGCCCGGCGGTCGGGCGGTCGAGGTCGAGGATCATGCGCATCGTGGTGGACTTGCCGGCGCCGTTGGGGCCGAGGAAGCCGGTCACCACGCCCTGGGGGACCCGGAAGCTGAGGCGGTCCACCGCAAGCGTCTTGCCGTAACGTTTTGTCAGCTCGTGCAGCTCGATCATTCGTGCTCCCTCAGTTCCTTGCCAGGCTAGGACAAAGGGGGTATCGCGGCCCGCTGAGTGGGCCCGCCGGGCGTGCCGGAATAGGTTGGGCGCATGACCCAGAGTCCCTCCGCAGTGTCGGTCCGCGAGAGCGGTACCGGAACACCACTCGTGCTGTTGCACGCCTTTCCGTTGAACGCCTCGATGTGGTCCTCCCAACTGGACGAGCTGCCCGGGCTGACCGGGGACGAAGTGCGCGTGCTCGCCCCCGACCAGCGGGGGTTCGGCGGCACCGCGCTGGGGAGCGACGAGCCCTCGCTGGACCTGGTCGCGGACGACCTCGCCCTGCTGCTGGACGCGGCCGGGATCGAGCGCGCGGTGGTCGGCGGGCTCTCCATGGGCGGCTACGTGGCGCTGGCCTTCGCCCGCCGCCACCCCGGCCGGCTGTCCGGCCTGCTGCTGGCCAACACCCGGGCCACCGCCGACACCGACGCCGTACGGGCCAACCGGGAGCGGATCGCCGCCGCCGTCACCGCGCGGGACAGCGTGCGGCTGCTGCTGGACGAGCAGGTCGCGGCCGGGCAGCTCGGGCCGGAGTCGCAGCACCTGGTGGAGCGGGTGCAGGAGCTGGTCGCCGCCGCGCCGCCGGCCGCCGTCGCCTGGGCCCAGCGGGCCATGGCGGCCCGCCCGGACGCCCTGGACGTGCTGGCCGGCCTGCGGGTGCCGGTCTCGATCGTGGCGGGCGCCCAGGACGCCCTGGTGGCGGTGGAGGAGGCCGAGGCGATGCTGCGGGCCCGGCCGGACGCCGAGCTGACCGTCCTGCCGGGGGTGGGCCACCTGAGCGCCCTGGAGGCACCCGGGGCCTTCGACACCGCCGTGCGCGCCCTGCTCGCCCGGGTGGCCGTCGGATGAGCCAGGAGAGCCAGGACTCGGCGGCCTGGGACTTCTCGGCGCTGGAGGTGACCGGCCGGATGCCCGTGACCAACCGGGGCGAGGGGCTGCTCGAACTGACGCTGGAACCGCTCGGCGAGGACTACTGGATGCGCCCGGGGGAGACCTTCATCGTCACCTCGTACGGCGACTACGGGTCCGGGCACCCCTTCGAGGTGCAGTACTGGCCGGACTCGGTGTCGGTCTGGTGCACCTCCTGGTTCGGCACCGTCTCCGACGACGAGGGCAACCAGCTCAGCAGCGGGTACCAGCGGCCGGACGGCGCCTACCCCAGGTGACGGCCCCGGCCCGACGGGCCCGGCAGCGCCAGGGGCGATGACGGCGCGAAAGCCGACGGGCCCTCACCGGGAGGGTGAGGGCCCGTCGTGCCGTTCGGCCGGTGTGCGTCAGCGCGACTGCTGGGCGGGCACGCCCATGGTGTCGTCGGTCGGCAGCGAGGCGGCGGCCACGGCCGCGCCGGTCAGCGTGGCCAGCATCTCGCGGACGTTGGTCAGCTGGGCGTTGATGCTGTCGCGGCGGTTGGTGAGCGCCGCCAGCTCGCGCTCCGATTCGCTGCGGATCCGGTCGGCCTTGGCGTTGGCGTCGGCCACGATGTCCTCGGACTGGCGCTGGGCCGTCTCGACGGTCTGGCGGGCGCGGCGCTCGGCGTCGGTGCGCAGCTTCTCGGCCTCCAGGCGCAGCTGCTCGGCCCGGTGCTCGATCTCGGCCAGGCGCTTCTCGGCCTTGGCCTGACGGGCGGCCAGGTCGCGCTCGGACTGCTCGCGGCGCTTGGCCAGGTTGGTCTCGAACTCCAGCGCGGCCTGGGCGGCCTTGGTGCGGGTGTCCTCGAAGAGGGCGTCCGCCTCCTCGCGCTTGTTCTGGGCGTCCTTGTTGGCCTCGGCGCGCAGCTGGGCGGCGTCGCTCTTGGACTTGTCGACGATCCGCAGTCCCTCGTCCTCCGCCTTGGCCTTGCGGTCCTTGGCGTAGTTCTCGGCCTCGGTGCGGACCTGCTGCGCGGCGGCCTCGGCGAGCTCGCGGTGCTGCTCGGCGGCGCGGTGCGCCTCGTCGCGCAGGTCCTTGGCCTCCTCCTCGGCGAGTCGCAGGATCTTCTCGACCCGGGCGCCGAGACCGGCGTAGGAGGGCTCCTGCTCCACGACCGCCGCCTGGGCGGACTGGGTCTCCAGGTGGAGTTCCTCGATGCGCTTCTCCAGCGCGCTGATCCGGGTCAAGGCACTGTCACGGTCGGCCACCAGCTTGGTGATCCGCTCGTCGACCTGGGCGCGCTCGTACCCACGGCGCACCAGGTCGAAGCCGTGAGGGGAGTGACTGTCGCTCATGGGGTTCTGGGCTTCCTGTCGTCAAACCGCTGAGGTGGTTGAGGGAATCCTGACACGGTACCGGAGTGTCGACGGCGATATGCCGTTCTCTCACGGACAATGACCGCCAATGTCCGCTCAATCGGGTGGTGAGCTCTTGGAGCGATTGCCACCCGACCGGGGGGAGCCAACTCCGGCACCGGCCTTGGCGCCCCCGTCCTTCTTGGTGTTTCCCCCGTTGGCCTGGGCGACCGGTGACGGTGCCTCGAACGCCTCCAGGGCGGACAGCACGTCCTGGACCCTGGAGATCTCGGTGTTGATGTCCTTGCGGCGGCGCACCAGTTCGTCCAGCTCGCGGCGGCCCTCGTCGGTGACCCGCTTCGCCTCGGCCTTCGCCTCGGCGAGCAGCCGCTCGGCCTCCGCCTTCGCCAGTTCGATCTGCTCGTCCGCGGCCTCGTCGGCCTCCCGCAGCCGCTTCTCCGCCTCGGCGGCGGCCCGGTCCAGCCGCTCCTCGGCCTCGGTCTCGGAGGACCGCAGCTTGGCCTCGGCCTTCTCGATGAGCGACTCGGCCCGGTCGGTGGAGGTCGCGAGCTTGGTCTCCGCCTCCTTCAGCAGGCCCTCGGCCTTGCGGACGGCGGACAGCCGGACCTTGCTGGCCTCCGCGGAGGCCTCCGAGGTCAGCTCGGCCGCGCGGTCCTCGGCCGCGGCGACCAGGGCCGCCGCGCGGTCCTCGGCCTCGGCGACGGTGGACACCGCCTGCTCCTCGGCCTCGGTCAGCTGCTCCTGGGCGGCCGTCACCAGCGCGTCCACCCGCTCGCCGGCCGACTTCATGGCCGCCGCGTTCTCCTTGCGGGCGCGCTCGTGCAGGGCCTCGACCTCGGCGTCGGTGCGCTCGCGCAGCTCCTCGGCGCGCTCGCGGATCGCCGTCGCGTCCCGGCGGGCCTCGGCGAGCAGGGCGTCCGCGTCGGAACGGCCCTTCTCGACCTCGGCCTGACCGGCCGCCTCGCCCGCGGCGACCAGCCGGTCGGCCTCCTTGCGGGCGGCGGCCACCATCGCGTCCGCCTGCTCCTCGGCGGCGGCGGTGGTCGCCAGCGCCGTGGTCTGGGCGTCCTCGCCGAGCGCCTCGGCGTCCGCGAAGGCCTTCTCCAGGACGGACTTGGCCTGGTCGCGGGTGGCCTTGTCGAACTGCTCGGCGGCCTCCCGGGTCTGCGCGTCGTAGGCGTCGGCGCGGGAGTGGGTGGCGGAGTCGTACTCGTCGGCCAGGGTGCGGGTGGCGAGGGCGTACTCGTCGGCCTCGGCGCGCAGGCCGGCGGACAGCTCCTCGGCGTCGGCGATGCTGCGGGCGCCCTGGGCCTCGGCCTCGGCCACCGTACGGGCGGCCTGCGCCTGGGCGTCGGCGCGCAGCTGCTCGGCGGCCTCCCGGGCGGCGCGCAGCTCGGCCTCGGCGTCCGCGCGCAGCTGCTCGTCGTAGGCCAGGGCCTCGGCGCGCTGCCGGCCGAGCTCGTTCTCGACGGCCTCCTGCTCGGCGGCCAGCTCCAGCTCGGTCTGCTCGCGCAGGGCGGTGGTCTCGGCCTCGGTACGGGCCCGCAGGTCGGCGGTCTCGCGGTCGACGAGCTCGCGCTGCTCGGCGGCCTCGCGCTCGACCAGGGCGCGCAGCTCGGCGGCGTACGCGTCGGCGGCCTCGCGCTGCTCGGTGGTCTCGCGCTCGGCGAGCATACGCAGCTCGGTGGCGTCCTGCTCGGCGGCCTCGCGGACCTCGGCGGCCGCCTCCTCGGCGGCGGCCTTGAGCGCGGCGATCTGCTCGGCGGCGGCCTCGTGCATGCCGGCCACCGCCTGGCGGACCTCGGCGGCCTCCTCCTCGGCGACGGCCACCAGCTCGGCGCCCTCGGCCTTGGCGGCGGCGATCAGCTCGGCGCGGTCGGCCTTGGCCTGCTCCAGCTCGGCGGTCGCCTCGGCCCGGATGCCGTCGGCGGTGGCGCGGGCCTCGGACAGCTCGCGGCCGGCCTCGGCCCGGACGGTCGAGGCCTGCTCGTTGGCCAGGGCCAGCTCGGCGGCGGCCTTCTCGCGGGTGGCCTTGGCGTCCTTGACGGCCTCGGCGCGGCGCTGCTCGGCGGTGGCCTCGGCGCGCTTCAGCACCTCGTCGGCGGCGGTGTGCTGCTCGGCGGCGTAGGTGTCGGCGGCCTCGCGGGTCTCGGCGGCGTACGCGTCGGCGGCGGTGTGCTGCTCGTTCGCGTAGGCGTCGGCCTGCTCGCGGGTCTCGGCGGCGTAGGCGTCGGCGGTGGCGTGCTGCTCGTTCGCGTAGGTGTCGGCGGCCTCGCGGACCTCGGCGGCGTGCTTGTTGGCCGCCTCGCGGACCTCGGCGGTCTCGGCCGCGGTGCGCTTGGTGAGGTCGGTGGCGTGCTGTTCGGCCTCGGTGCGGACGCGGTCGGCGTGGGCCTCGGCGGCTTCGCGCTGTTGGGTGGTCTCGCGCTGGGTGAGGGCCCGCAGCTCCCCGGCGGCCTGCTCGGCCTCCGCCCGGGTCCGCGCCGCGTACGCGTCGGCGGTGGCGTGCTGCTCGGTCGCGTAGGTGTCGGCCTGCTCGCGGGTCTCGGCGGCGTACGTGTCGGCGGTGGCGTGCTGCTCGGTCGCGTAGGTGTCGGCCTGCTCGCGGGTCTCGGCGGCGTACGTGTCGGCGGCGGTGTGCTGCTCGTTCGCGTAGGCGTCGGCCTGCTCGCGGGTCTCGGCGGCGTACGTGTCGGCGGTGGCGTGCTGCTCGTTCGCGTAGGTGTCGGCGGCCTCGCGGACCTCGGCGGCGTGCTTGTTGGCCGCCTCGCGGACCTCGGCGGTCTCGGCCGCGGTGCGTTCGGTGAGGTCGGTGGCGTGCTGTTCGGCCTCGGTGCGGACGCGGTCGGCGTGGGCCTCGGCGGCTTCGCGCTGCTGGGTGGTCTCGCGCTGGGTGAGGGCCCGCAGCTCCCCGGCGGCCTGCTCGGCCTCCGCCCGGGTCCGCGCCGCGGCCTGCTCGGCCTCCTCGCGGGCGGACTCGGCGGCGTCCAGGTGCTCGGAGGTCTCCTCGCGCTCCCGCCGCAGCCCGTCGGCGGCCTCCTCGCGCTCGCGCCGGCTCTCCTCGCGCAGCGCGTTCGCGGCCGCCTCGGCCTCGGCCCGGGTGCGGGCGGCCTCCGTGTCGGCCTCGGTGCGCACCCGCTCGGCGTCGGCCACCGCGGCGTCCCGGACGGCGTTCGCCTCGGCCTGCGCCTCGGTGGTCAGGGCCTCCGCCGCGGCGGACGCCTCGGCGCGCACCCGCTGGTCGAACTCGGTTGCGTCGCGCCGGAGTTCGGCGGTCTCACGCTCGGCCGCGGCGCGGTTCTCGGCGGCCGCGGCCTTGGCGGCGGCGAGCGCGTCCTGGCCCTGCTGCTCGGCGGCCCCGGTGATCTTCTCGGCCTCGGCGCGGGCCCGGGTGAGGGTCTGCTCGGCCCGTCCCTGGGTCTCGGCGGCCTGCTCCTGGGCCTGCTCGCGCAGCCGCTCGATCTCCCCGGCGGCACCCGCGCGCAGCTCGTCCGCGTCGGCCTTGGCCTTGGTGAGCAGCTCCTCGGCGTTCTTCGCCGACTCCTCGATCTGGACGACGGCCTGCCGGCGGGCCTCGCCGCGCACCCGGTCGGCCTCGGCGGCGGCCTGGGCACGCAGCTCCTCGGCCTCGGCCCGCAGCCGGGCCGCCTCGTCCTGCATCTGCTCGATCCGCTCGCGGATCGCGGCGGCGTCGTCCAGGGCGGCGTTCTGGGCCTGCTCGACGGCGGCCTGGGCCTGCTCGCGCAGCCGCTGGGCCTCGGCGGCGGCTTCGGCGCGGATCCGTTCGGCCTCGGCGGCGGCCTCGCCGCGCGCCGACTCGGCGTCCTTGTTGGCCCGGCCGAGGATCTCCTCGGCGGTCTTGGCGGCCTTGGCGAGGTGGACGGTGGCGTCCTTGGCGCCGGCCGCGCGGCCCTCCTCCTCGGCCTCGCCGCGCAGTCGCCGGGCGTCGGCCTCGGCCTGGGCGCGCAGCTCGGCGAGGTCCCGCTCGGCCTGGGCGCGCAGCTCGGCGATCGCCGCCTCGGCCTCGGTCTTCAGCTGGGTGGCCACCGACTCGGCGGTGGCGCGAAGCCGTTCGCTCTCCTCGGCCGCGGCGGCCTTGGCGGCGTCGGCCTCGGCCTGCTTGGTGGCGGCCTCGGTGCGGACGGCCTCGGCCTCGGCACGGATCGCCGAGGCCTCCTGGGTGGCCTGGGCGACCATCCGGGCCACCTCGGCCCGGGCGGTCTGCGAGCGCTGCTCGTTGGCGGCCTCGCCGTCGGCGACCCTGCGCTCGGCGGCGGCCTCGGCGTCGGCCTGGAGCCGCTCGGCGGCCTGCTCGGCCTGGGCTCGCAGCGCGGTGGCCTCGTGGCGGGTGCGCTCCGCCTCGGCGATCGCCTCGGCGCGCAGCCGGTCTATCTCGGCCTTGGCCGCGGCGAGCTGCTGCTCGGCCCGCTCCTGTTCGGCGGTGGCCTGCGCCTTGAGCCGGCCGATCTCGGCCCGGGCGGCGGCCAGCTGGCCCTCGGCGGCGGCGTGCGCGGCGGCCAGCTGCTGCTGGGCCTCGCCCCGGGCGGCGTCCACGTCGGCGGCCGCCTGGGCGCCGGCCTGCTGGGCCTGCTCGGAGGCGGCGCGCAGCAGGCGCTCGGCGTCGTTCTGGGCCCGCTGCAGGGTGGTTTCGGCGGCGGCCTGGGCCTCACCGCGGGCGGCGTCCACGTCGGCGGCGGTCTGGGCGCGGGCCTGGTCGGAGAGGGCGACGGCCTCCGCGCGGGCGGCGGCGACCATCCGTTCGGCCTCGGCGCGGGCCTCCTGGAGCAGCCGCTGCGCCTCCTGCTCGGAGCCGGCCCTGGTCTGCTCGGCCCAGCCGTTGACGTGCTGCTCGGCGGAGCGGCGCAGCTCGGTGAGCTCGTCCTCCAGCTGGCGGCGGCGGGCGGCGAGGTCGGCCTCCAGCCGGGCGGTGCGCTCGGCGGCCTCGGCCATGATCCGCTGGGTGGCGGCCTGGGAGTCGCGCAGCTGGCGCTCGGCGTCGGCGCGCAGCTGCTGGGCCTGCATCTCGGCGGTGCGGAGCATCTGCTCGGCCTGGCCGGAGACGGCGTCGAAGGCGCGCGGCTGGGCGAGCATGCGGCGGGACTCGTGCAGCTTCGCCCGCAGTACCTCAACCTGGTAGGCGAGGTCCTCGGCATGCTCGACTGCCTTGTCCCGCTCCTTCCGAGTCCGACCCATCTCGGCCTCGAACTGGGAGAGGTGATCGTCAACCTCGTAGCGGTCGTTGCCCCGCACTCCGCGGTCCCATCCATCTCCTGGTCGCGTCCTCGACCCGGCCGGTGCCTGGCTCCCGTATCCCGGGTGCCGGTCCGACTGGCTCCTTGCATCCGCAGCCGGTGGACGGTCCCCCGCCATGCCGGGGCCGCCCGCCGCGGTCGTCGGAGTCCGGGGCGTGGGATCGCGGGGTTCCGCGTTCCCCCGTCCGGGTGGACTCCTGGGCGAACTCTTGCCTTGTGGAGAATGGTGACAGATCCGTCTTGCGACTGTTCAGCCGTGCCCGCGTAATGGACTCCCCTTGCGACGGGCCGCCCGCCGGCGGGCGGACTGGCCTGTCTTCGGCCGTGCCCGTCGCCTCCGTCCCCCGGAGCCTTCGCGCACCTGGGCATTGTAGTGGGAGCGCACTGCGGGGGAATGGCCGCAGGGGTGTTTTCCGGCTCTTCCGCCAGGTTACTGACGGGTCATGACCGATCAGGCGTCGGCCGCCGCCGGGGCGCGGTGCGCCCCGGGGCGGTCCAGGAGGGCATCAGTGCTCGTCGTGGGCCTGCTGCGCGGAGGTCACCAGCTCGGTCAGTACGCCGCCGCAGTCCTTGGGGTGCAGGAAGGTGATCCGCGAACCCATCGAGCCGATCCGCGGCTGGTCGTAGAGGACCCGGATGCCCTTGTCCCGGATGGCCTCGGAGTCGCCGTCCACGTCGGCGGTGCCGAAGGCGATGTGGTGCACGCCCTCGCCGTTCTTCTCCAGCCACTTGGCCACGGTGGAGTCGGGCCGGGTGGGCTCCAGCAGCTGGAGGTAGGAGGCGCCGCCGTCGTCGGTGCCGTTGATCCGGAGCATCGCCTCGCGGACGCCCTGCTCCTCGTTGACCTCGGAGTGGAAGACCTCGAAGCCGTAGGTGGCGCGGTAGAACTCGACCGTCTTGTCGAGGTCTCGGCAGGCGATGCCGATGTGGTCGATGCGGGTCAGCACGACGGCCTCCGGTGGTGGGAGAAGGTGGTGGCGGGAAGGTGCACCCAGTGCAGCGCATGGCCCGCGACGCGCGCCAGTGCCTGCCGTGCGAGCCTGCTCACACGGCAGGCGGTTCACCCGGGGCGGGTCGGCACGGTGTTGACTGGATGGTGCCAGTGCGCTCGATCACACCGTCGCTCCGGTGACGGGCGGGTAACAGGTCAGTACATTGAGCGCATCCTCACCTGGCCACGACGTGCGAAGGGGCCCGTCCCATGACCAACACCACCTCTGTGATCGTTGCCGGTGCGCGGACCCCGATGGGCCGCCTGCTGGGTTCCCTCAAGGGTTTCTCCGGTGCCGACCTCGGCGGCGTCGCGATCAAGGCGGCCCTGGAACGGGCCGGGATCACCGGCGAGCAGGTCCAGTACGTGATCATGGGGCAGGTGCTCCAGGCCGGCGCCGGCCAGATCCCGGCCCGCCAGGCCGCCGTCAAGGCCGGCATCCCGATGAACGTCCCGGCGCTGACCGTCAACAAGGTCTGCCTCTCCGGCCTCGACGCCATCGCGCTGGCCGACCAGCTGATCCGGGCCGGCGAGTTCGACATCGTGGTGGCCGGCGGCCAGGAGTCGATGACCAACGCCCCGCACCTGCTGCCGAAGTCCCGCGAGGGCTTCAAGTACGGCGCGATCGCGATGCTCGACGCGATGGCCCACGACGGCCTCACCGACGCCTACGAGAACATCCCGATGGGCGAGTCCACCGAGAAGCACAACACCCGCCTGGGCATCCCGCGCGAGGTGCAGGACGAGATCGCCGCCGCCTCCCACCAGCGGGCCGCCAAGGCGCAGGCCGACGGGGTCTTCGACGCCGAGATCGTCCCGGTCGCCATCCCGCAGCGCAAGGGCGAGCCGGTCCTGTTCAGCCAGGACGAGGGCATCCGCGCGGACACCACCGTCGAGGGCCTGGCCAAGCTGCGCCCGGCCTTCGCCAAGGACGGCACGATCACCGCCGGCACCTCCTCGCAGATCTCCGACGGCGCCGCCGCCGTGGTCGTGATGAGCAAGGCCAAGGCCGAGGAGCTGGGCCTGAGCTGGATCGCCGAGATCGGCGCCCACGGCAACGTGGCCGGCCCGGACAACTCGCTCCAGTCGCAGCCGTCCAACGCGATCAAGCACGCGCTGGCCAAGGAGGGCCTGGAGGTCGCCGACCTCGACCTGATCGAGATCAACGAGGCGTTCGCGGCCGTCGCCCACCAGTCGATGAAGGACCTGGGCGTCTCCTCCGACATCGTCAACGTCAACGGCGGCGCCATCGCGCTCGGCCACCCGATCGGGATGTCCGGCGCCCGCGTGGTGCTGACCCTGGCGCTGGAGCTGCAGCGCCGCGGCGGCGGGGTCGGCGCGGCCGCGCTGTGCGGTGGCGGCGGCCAGGGCGACGCGCTGATCGTGCGCGTTCCGAAGGCCTGACCGGCGGGATCTGATCCCCAGGGCTGCGGACCGCGTGTGGCGGTCCGCAGCCCCTTTCGGCATTCGACGGCATTGCGCTAGGAGCTCCTGATGATCGATGTCGCCACGCTGGTCGAGCAGGCCCGGGAGGGCCGGCCGCGGGCGGTCGCCCGGCTGATCACGCTGGTCGAGAACGCCGCGCCGCAGCTGCGGGAGGCGATGGCCGCGCTCGCGCCGTACACCGGGCGGGCGTACACGGTGGGCCTGACCGGCTCGCCCGGGGTCGGCAAGTCCACCTCCACCTCGGCGCTGGTCTCCGCCTACCGGCGGCTCGGCAAGCGGGTCGGGGTGCTGGCCGTCGACCCGTCCTCGCCGTTCTCCGGCGGCGCGCTGCTGGGCGACCGGGTCCGGATGCAGGACCACGCCACCGACCCCGAGGTGTTCATCCGCTCGATGGCCACCCGCGGCCACCTCGGCGGGCTCTCCTGGGCGGCGCCGCAGGCACTGCGGGTGCTGGACGCGGCCGGCTGCGACGTGATCCTGGTCGAGACCGTCGGGGTGGGCCAGTCCGAGGTCGAGGTCGCCGCCCAGGCCGACACCACCGTGGTGCTGCTGGCCCCAGGGATGGGCGACGGCATCCAGGCCGCCAAGGCCGGGATCCTGGAGATCGGCGACGTCTTCGTGGTCAACAAGGCCGACCGGGACGGCGCCGACGCCACCGCGCGGGAACTCAACCACATGCTGGGCCTCGGCGAGGCCCGGGAGGCGGGGGACTGGCGGCCGCCGATCGTCAAGACCGTCGCGGCCCGCGGCGAGGGCGTGGACGAGGTGGTCGAGGCGCTGGAGAAGCACCGCGCCTGGCTGGAGGAGCACGGCGAACTGGCCGCGCGCCGCCGCCGCCGGGCCGCCGAGGAGATCGAGGCGATCGCGCTGGCCGAACTGCGCGCCCGGATCGGCGACCTGCGCGGCGACCGCCACCTGGCGGCCCTGGCCGACCGGGTGGCCGAGGGCGCCCTGGACCCGTACGGCGCGGCCGACGAGCTGGTCGCGGGCCTCACCGCGAGCTGAGCGCGCGAACGGTGGGCCGGGTGAGGCGTTCCGCCCCGCCGCGATCGGGATCGCGGCGGGGCGGTCGTCGTCCGAGCGCGGGTGCTACGGCTTGCCGCGCAGGCCGCGGAGGTGTTCGGCGATGGGGGCGAGGGCCCGGTACATGTCGTCGAGCTGCTCCTGGCTGAAGCGGTCGATGAAGTGGGCCCGGACGCTGCGCACGTGGTCGGGGGCGACCCGCTGCATGGTCTCCCAGCCGTGCTCGGTGAGGTGGGCGTAGAGGCCGCGGCGGTCGCCCGGACAGTCCTGGCGCAGGACCAGGCCGGCGTTCTCCATCCGGGTGATCTGGTGGGAGAGGCGGCTCTTCGACTGGAGGGTGGCGGTCGCCAGGTCGGTCATCCGCATCCGGCGCTCCGGGGCCTCGGAGAGCACGACCAGGATCTCGTAGTCGTTGATCGCGAGGTTGTGCGGCTGGAGTTCGCGGCTGAGCTGGTAATCCAGGAGCTTGGCGACCTCCAGATGGGCGCGCCACATCCGCTGCTCCCTGGCGGTCAGCCAGGGAGTCTCCTCCTCGGGCTGCGACGGAGGGGTGTCCGCAGTGTCGATCGTGTGCGATTCCATGCCCACTAGCATAGCCGGTTTAGTTCAATCTTGTACAAGTTTACAGGCCGAAACGTCGGCCGAGGTCGCCCAGGTTACCGAGGCCCGGCAGGTTCGGATTCCCGCCGCCGTGCGCGGCCGGCTGGGTCGGGACGCCGCCGACCGGCACCCCCGCCTCGGCCCCGACCTGCCCGACCGACCGCTCCGCCATCAGCTTCTCGCTCGACTGCAGCAGCACCTGCCCGGCGCCGATGAACTCGAACTGGTGCTCCTCGCCGGAGGCGCCGCCGATGCCGGTCAGCCGGCGCAGGCCGCCGATCAGCCCGTGCATGTAGTCGTGGTCGTAGTGGTGGCACGGCGCCGGGCAGTCCGCCCAGCCGACCAGCGCCTGCGGGTCCACCCGGATCGGCGGCTCGACGAAGTGCACCGGGCCGTTGGAGGCGGCGACGAAGCGGCCGGTGCCGATCAGCGTCAGGAAGCCCGGGATGATCGACTGCTTGAGCCGCAGCGTCGGGTCGAAGGCCAGCAGGTTGCCGGAGCGGACGGTCAGGTTGCCGTCCTCCAGGTCGTAGGAGTTGAGGTCGAACGCCCGGTCGGCCAGCACCAGCTTGCCGCGGCCCTCGGCGACCACCCAGTCCGCCGCGTGCATCGGCGAGTTGAAGTGCTGCCCGAGCAGCCGGTCGACCGCCCCGGCGCCGACGCCCTTGAAGGTGATGTCGCCGTAGTAGGCGACCATCTTGCCCTTCTGCAGGAAGTACGAGCCGTTCAGTTCGACCGAGAAGGCGTACGGGTTGACGTTGTCGCCGGCCGGCAGGCTGTGGGCGTCCCACACCACCGGCCCGGTGCCGCCGTGGCCGGTCGGCAGCGGGGCCACCGGGCCGCCGAACTGCTCCTGGGCGTAAGGCTGTTGCTGCGCGTACGGCTTCTGCTGGGGCGGCGGGGGCTGGTGGGCGGGCGGCGGGGGCGGGTAGCCCCCGGGCGGGGGCGGCGGGTAGCCCTGCCCCGGCTGCGGACCGTAGTTCGCCGGGGGCGGCGGGACGGCGAAGCCGGGCTGGGTCGGCTGGTCGTGCGGCGGGCCGTACGGGGGCTGCGGCGGGTAGGACATCAGAGCTTCTCCTCGCTCGCCTGGACGTACACCGCGCCCTGCCCGGACAGTTCCAGCTGGAACGCCTCGCCCGAGCCGCGGCCGATCATGTCGCGCCAACCCAGCGCCGTGGACAGCTTGTTGCGCACGTCGCCGCGGTGCGCCACATACGCCTGCGGGTCGACGTGCACCGACTGGCCGGGGCCGATCGGCAGCTCGAAGACGCCGCCGTGGGCCATCACCGCGACCGAGCCCTGGCCCTCCAGCTTGGTGGTGAACAGGCCCTGCCCGGTGACCTGGCCGCGGACCATGCCCATCACCCCGCCCTGCGAGCCCATGAACATGGTGGACTGCCGCAGCGTGCCCTCGAAGGCGAGCAGCCGGTCCGCCTCGACGTACAGGGTGTCGCCGAACAGGTCGATCACGTGGACGTGGTGACCGCCGTGGCCGAACATCACCCGGCCCTGGCCCTCGACGGTCATCAGCGGGGTGTCCTCGTTGGCCACCCGGCGGCCGATCATCGACATCACCCCGCCCTGCCCGCCGGTGATGTTCGGGGTGAAGCGGACGTCGCCGCTGTACGCGAGCATCGCGCCGCGCTGGCTGAACAGCCGCTGGCCGGGCACCACCTGGGCCTCGACCATCTTGCCGTTGATCTTCGTGAAGCCCATATCAGACGTCACCCCCGACGGTGACCTTCTCGGACGGCTGGACGTACACCAGGCCCTCGCCGGTGAACTCGATCTGGACGGCCTCGCCGCCGCCCTCACCGATGAACGTGGTCCAGCCCGCGCCCGACTTCAGGCTGCG
Source organism: Kitasatospora sp. NPDC096204 (assembly GCF_044763205.1). Lineage (NCBI taxonomy): Bacteria > Bacillati > Actinomycetota > Actinomycetes > Kitasatosporales > Streptomycetaceae > Kitasatospora > Kitasatospora sp. NPDC096204. The sequence goes on along the minus strand of NZ_JBIWFT010000003.1, from coordinate 114,648 downwards.
CTGCAGGGTGCCGGTGTGCGCCACGTACGCGCCCGGGTCCACCCGCAGCGGCATGCTCTTGTCGACCCGCAGGATGACGGCCGGGCCGTTGGAGGTGACGGCCGCCCAGCCGTGGCCCTCCACCTTGGTGGTGAACAGGCCGTTGCCGGAGGACATGCCGTTCAGCCCGGTGAAGCTGGTGCCGGTGTGCAGGGTGGCCTCGGTGCAGAGCAGGTTGTCCGACTCGACGTACAGCGTCTCGCCGTTCAGCCGGACCAGATTGATCTCGGTGGCCTTGTCGGCGAAGTAGCAGGTGCCCTGTCCCTTCACCTCCATGACCGTCATCTTCTCGCCGGTCAACCGGCGGGTGACCATGCCGCGCAGGCCGTCCCCGCCGCCGGTCAGCTTCTTGAAGGCCATCTGCCCGGTGTAGGCGACCATCGAACCGTGTCGTGCCTTGACGGCGTCCCCGCCCAACTCGACGGCGAGCACGCGCGATCCCTGGAGTCTGAACTGTGCCACGGCCGCAATCTAGCCGCTGCGGCCGTGGCTGGGGGAGAGCGCGTGGGCCAACTGGTACCAGCCTGCGACAAACGCGCCGGTCGGACCGGCGCGCGCGCCCCCGGTCAGGCCCGGGCGTGCGCCCCGTGCCCGGGGCGCGGAACGGTGCCGGCCGCCTGCTCGACCTCCAGCAGCGAGGCCGAGTGGCGCTCCGCCTCGAAGGCGACCACGCCGCCGCGCAGCCCGAACAGCCGCTTGGAGAGCATGATCCAGAGCACCGCCGCGATGTTCAGCACCAGGGTGCAGATCTTCAGCGCGCTGACGTGGTGGCTCAGCTCGTAGCCCTCCAGTGGGAGGAAGGCCGCGGTGGCGACCACCGTCAGGTACTCGGCCCAGCGCTTGTTCAGCCAGAGGCCGACCGCCTCGACGATCTCGACCACCGCGTAGGCGACCAGGGCGCCGGCGACGATCAGCAGGGTGCTCTTCCTGAAGTCGAAGGTCTTGCGGATCGTCTCCACGATCGGGGCGTGTTCGAGGTCCCAGTGGAAGTGGTCGGTGACCGGCCGGAAGACCGTGAGGTTCTCGTCGAACACCCGGTGCACCGCGTCCTGGCTGTTGGAGAACTTCCACACCGCCCAGGCGATCACGATGATCAGCAGTCCGCGCAGCACCCGCTCGACGGCCAGGAAGCGCAGGATGAACAGGTCCCGCAGCGCCTTGCCGCGCGGCACCAGCGGCGCGTCCTCGGCCGGGCCGGAGCCGTGCGGGGCGCCCAGCGCGAAGTCGCCGCAGCGCAGGCAGCGCCAGGCGTCGCCGAGGGCGGTCGAGGCGTGCAGCCGGGAGGCGAGGTCGGGTTCCGTCGGTGCGTAGGTGATGTGCCCGCGCTTGGCGCAGGTCCTGCGGTCCCAGTCGCGCTTGAACATGTGGTGGCACCCCCGTGTGCGTTGCGTCGCGCGTCCGGATCGGTGGGCGCGCGGGCAGCAGGATAGGGGTTCGCGGGGACGGGCGGTCGCGCTCGGTGGCGTTCCGGCACAGAGCTGTGACAGGGCGGCCGGAACGCTGTGAGATCGGGCACGGTGGCCACCCCCGGCCGGGGGCCCGAACGTCCGCTCGGCGATAATGGCCCGAATGCTTGTGAGTCGCTTCACAAGCGCGCCCGCGCCGCCCACCCCCGTATCGAGGTATCCATCGTGAACAGCAGCGCCGTCCACCGCCTGCGCCTGGTCTCCGGCCCCGAAGGGGTCTCCTTCATCCTGCTGCTGATCTGCTCGGTGCTGAAGCGGACCACCTCGTTCGACGCCGTCCCGGTGATGGGCATGGTCCACGGCGTCCTGTTCATCCTGTACGTGGTCTTCTGGATCCAGGCCTGGCAGGCGCAGAAGTGGGACGCCAAGCGCGGCGTTCTGCTGTTCGTGCTCGCGGTGCTCCCCACCGGTGGCTTCTTCGCCGAGCGGATGCTGGCCAAGGAGGAGCGGGGCGAGCCGAAGCCCGCCACCGCCTGATCCCGCCACCGCCTGATCCGGGCCCCATCGTGGACGGTCGACAGGCTGCCACGGCCTCCTCTCCCAAAGGGCCGCGGCAGCCTGTCGCCGTTTCTTACCGGGGGTGGCTAGTTGACGCTCACCGCGCTCCAGGCCGCCGCGACCGTGTTGTACTCGGTGCTGGTCGCGCCGTACAGGTCGGAGGCCGCCTTCAGGGTCGCGGTGCGGGCCGCCTTGTAGTTGGTGGTGGAGGTCATGTAGACGGTCAGCGCGCGGTACCAGATCGCGGCCGCCTTGGTGCGGCCGATCCCGGTCACCGTCGAGCCGTTGGAGGTCGGGCTGTTGTAGCTGACCCCGTTGACGACCTTCGCGCCGCTGCCCTCGGACAGCAGGTAGAAGAAGTGGTTGGCGACGCCGGACGAGTAGTGGACGTCCTTGTTGCCGACGGTGGAGGACCAGTAGTCGGCCGAGGCGCCGTCCTTGGACGGCTTGTCCATGTACCGCAGCGGGGTGCCGTTGCCGTTGATGTTGAGCTTCTCGCCGATCAGGTAGTCACCCGGGTCGACGGACAGGTTGGCGGACCACTCGACCATGGTGCCGAAGATGTCCGAGGTGGCCTCGTTGAGGCCGCCGGACTCGCCGGAGTAGATCAGGCCGGCGGTGGCGGAGGTGACGCCGTGGCTCATCTCGTGGCCGGAGACGTCGATCGCGGTCAGCGGGTGGGTGTTGCTCGCCCCGTCGCCGTACGTCATGCAGAAGCAGGAGTCGTCCCAGAACGCGTTGACGTAGTTGGTGCTGTAGTGGACCCGGCTCGCGGCGCCGACGCCGTTGTTCTTGATGCCGTTGCGGCCGAAGGTGTTCTTGTAGTAGTCCCAGGTGGCCGCCGCGCCGAACTGGGCGTCCACACCGGCGGACTCGCGGTTGGACGGCAGGCCGTTGCCGAAGCTGTTGGTGGTGTTGGCGAACAGCGTGCCGCTGCCCGAGGTGCCGCCCTTGAGGTCGGTGGTGGACTGGTTGCCCCGGGAGGCGTCCTTGAGCTGGTAGCTCGTACCGCTCTGGGTGGTGGTCAGCGTGACGGTGCCGACGTTGACGCCCTTGCCGGTGCCGGTGGCGGTCTGCACCTTCTCGTCGGTGGCGAGCACCCGGCCGGTGGCGGCGTCGGTGATCACCTCCTGGCGGCTCGGGGTGCCGTCCGCGCGCTGGCCCTGGACCACCGTGCGGTGGGCCAGCCGCGGGCTGCCGTCGGCGGCCCAGACGACCAGCTCGGGCGCGCCGGCGCCGTCGACCCGGCTGAGCGCCGCCCCGTCCGCGTCGGCGGCGATGCCGACGGTCGCCCGCACCGCGGCGGTGGCCGCCTCGGCGGCCTGGGGCGCGGCGAGGCCCGGGGTCAGGCTGGGCACCGACAGCTGCCCGGCGAAGGCCCGGTCGACGGACTTCACCGAGCCGTCGGCCTTCTGGTGGACGACCAGGTCGCCGCCGATCACCGGCAGGCCCGCGAAGGTCCGGTCGTACCGCAGGTGCCGGGTGCCGTCCTTGTCGACCACCACGTCCTTGGGCACCAGCTGCTCCTGGCCGCCGAGGGCGAGGGCCCGGGCGACCGGGGCGCTCTGCCCGGAGGCCAGCGCGAGCAGCGCGGACTGCTGCTGCGCCGGCGAGGGGGCGGCGGCCTGGGCGGGGGCGGCGGCGATCTGGATGACGCCGGCCAGCAGGGCGGTGGCGGAGAGTACGGCTCCGACAGTCAGCTTTCGCTTCACGTACGGGGTTCCTTCCACGAGACCCGCGGGTGCGTGCGGGTGCGCCGCGTACCGGGGCGCCGGGGTTGGCACCTTGGGGGCGGTAGGGCGCGGACGTGCCGGTCCCGTGCGGTTCCTGACGCTCCGCCGGAAACGGGTGGGGCGGCGCCGCGTCGGACGGGACTTGGTCAGAAGCATGACAATCGTTGGCAGGGATGGACAGGGCGTCTCCGGGGATTGGCCAGGAACCGCCAGTCCCGGTACGGATGGTTCGGTTGCCGCCCGCTGCCCGGTTTCGGCGGTTCGTCCCCCTGGCGGGACTCCGCCAGCCGGACGGCCTTGACAGCGCTCCGCCCCCGCCCGTCCGTCCCCGCCGTCCGTCCCGTGCCGTCCGCCCCCGCGGCCCGGAACGGGCGGACGCCCGGGCCCTCCGAGGGGAGGACCCGGGCGTCCGGTGCGCCTGCGCGGTGCGTCAGTTGACGTTGACGCCGCTCCAGGTCGCGGCGACGGCGCTGTACTCGGCGCTGGTCGCGCCGTACAGGTCGGCGGCGGCCTTCAGGGTGCCGGTGCGGGCGCCCGCGTAGTTGGTGGTGGAGGTGAAGTAGGTGGTCAGGGCGCGGTACCAGATGGCCGCGGCCTTGTCCCGGCCGATGCCGGCGAGGGTCGAGCCGTTGGAGGTCGGGCTGTTGTAGCTGACGCCGTTGACGGTCTTGGCGCCGCTGCCCTCGGCGAGCAGGTAGAAGAAGTGGTTGGCGACGCCCGAGGAGTAGTGGACGTCCTTGTTGCCGACGGTGGAGGACCAGTAGTCGGCCGAGGCGCCGTCCTTGGAGGGCTTGTCCATGTAGCGCAGCGGGGTGCCGTCACCGTTGATGTTGATCTGCTCGCCGATGAGGTAGTCCGGCTTGTCGGCGGGCAGGTTGGCGTACCACTCGACCATGGTGCCGAAGATGTCCGAGGTGGCCTCGTTGAGGCCGCCGGACTCACCGGAGTAGTTGAGGTTGGCGGTGGCCGAGGTGACGCCGTGGCTCATCTCGTGGCCGGCCACGTCCAGGGCGGTCAGCGGGTGGGTGTTGCTCGTGCCGTCGCCGTACGTCATGCAGAAGCAGGAGTCGTCCCAGAACGCGTTCACGTAGTTGGAGCCGTAGTGGACCCGGCTCGCGGCGCCGACGCCGTTGTTCTTGATGCCGTTGCGGCCGTAGGTGTTCTTGTAGAAGTCCCAGGTCGCCGCCGCGCCGTACTGGGCGTCCACCGCGGCGGACTCCGCGTTGGAGGCCAGGCCGTTGCCGAAGCTGTTGGTGGTGTTGGCGACCAGCGTGCCGGAGCCGGAGGTCTTGCCCTTCAGCGTGTAGGTCGCCTGCCCGCCGCGGGTGGCGTCCTTCAGCTGGTAGCTCGTGCCGCTCTGGGTGGTGGTCAGCGGGACGGTGCCGACGAACACGCCCTTGCCGGTGCCGGCGGCGGTCCGCACCTGCTCGTGGCTGGAGAGCACCTCGCCGCTCGCCGCGTCGGTGACCAGCAGCTGGCGGCTCGGGGTGCCGTCGGCGCGCTCGCCCTCGACGGTGGTGCGGTACGCCAGGCGCGGGTTGCCGTCGGCGGCCCACACGACCAGCTCGGCCTTGCCGGTCTGGTGGACGGCGGTCAGCGGGGACTCGTCCTTGTCGGCGGCGATGCCCACCGTGGACTGCACGGCGCCGGTCGCCTGGGCGGCGGCCTGGTCGGCCGGGATCTGCGGGGCGAGGCTCGGCAGGGCGATGGTCGCGCCGGTGGCCTTGTCCACGGAGGTGGTCGTGCCGTCGGCCTTCTGGTGCACCACCAGGTCGCCGCCCAGGACGGGGAGGCCGGCGAAGGTGCGCTCGTAGCGGAGGTGGCGGGTGCCGTCGGCGTCCACCTGCGCGTCCTTGACCACCAGTTGCTCCTGGCCGCCCAGGGCCAGGGTGTGCGCGACCTTGCCGGCCTGCCCGTTGGCGAGGGCCAGCAGGTCGGCGCGCTGCGCGGCGGAGGAGTGCGGGGCGGGGTCCGCGACGGCCACGGCGCTCACCTGGACGACACCGGTGAGCAGGGCGGTGGCGGAGAGTACGGCGACTGCGGCGAGCTTTCGCTTCACGAACGAGTCCTTCCGGGAAACCGCGAGCGGACGCGGTCGCGCCGCGCTCCGGGGGGCCGGGATCGGCACCTGCGGGGCGGAACGGGCGCTGACGTGCAGGTCCCGTGCGGTCGGTGCGGCTGCGCCACCGGTGGGTGGGGGTGGTGGCTACCGAACGGGGTTGGCCGAAAGCATGACAATCAAGCAATTCAAATGACAGGTCTTGCTCATGAATTGGCCAAGTCCCGCCAGGGCGAAGGATTGTGAACGGACGGACAAAGGGGGTGGATCGCCCGTTCTTGCAATGGGTTACCGTCCGAACCGACGCCTGCTGGCGGGGGCGGAGGAGCGATCCGAGGCCAACCCCGGTGCGCCGGGGAACGGTTGCCGCACGTTCACACCGGCGCAATGTCCTGGTATGGACCTGGCCGTCCCATTGGCGGGTTCCCGCCACGTGCCGCGCTTGTCCACCATCAGGGACGCCTGGTAACGCGTGCCCCCTCCGCCGGTACGGTAAGGAGGTGGCCAAGCCCCTCGCTCTCGACTTCGACCCGATCGCCCGCGCCGACGAGCTGTGGACCCGCCGCTGGGGCGGAGTCCCCTCGATGGCGGCGATCACCTCGATCATGCGCGCCCACCAGATCCTGCTCTCCCGGGTGGACGCGGTGCTCAAGCCGTACGGGCTGACCTTCGCCCGCTACGAGGCGCTGGTACTGCTGACCTTCAGCCGGACCGGCGAGCTCTCGCTCTCCAAGATCGGCGAGCGGCTCATGGTCCACCCGACCAGCGTCACCAACACCGTCGACCGCCTGGAGCGGGCCGGCCTGGTCGCCCGCCGCCCCAACCCGCTGGACGGCCGCGGGGTGCTGGCCACGATCACCCGGCGCGGCCGCGAGGTGGTCGAGGAGGCGACCAGGGAGCTGATGGCGATGGAGTTCGGGCTGGAGGAGTACGACGCCGAGCAGTGCCGGGAGGTCTTCGACCTGCTCCGGCCGCTGAGGGTGGCCGCCGGCGACTTCACCGAGTCCGACGAGGGGGCTGCGAAGGGGACGGCGTGAAGGCGGCTACCCTCGTGTGAGCGGTGCGCGGATCCGGGCGTACCGGCCGATATTGCCGAGCGAGGCGAGGAAGATCATGAAGGCGACCCCCCTGCTGGGCTGGTACCGGGCCCTGGCTGTCGCGACCGGTGTGGCACTGCTGGTGTTCTGCGGCTTCATGGTCGCGAAGTACGGCTTCGACGCCGCCCAGGACGTGACCACGTACGTCGCGATGCTGCACGGCTACCTCTACATCGGGTACTTCGTGGTGACCTTCATGCTCGGGCAGAAGCTGAAGTGGTCGATGGGCCGGCTGGTGCTCACCCTGGCCGCGGGCTGCATCCCCTTCCTCTCCTTCGTCTTCGAGCGCAAGGTGGCCCGCGAGGCCGCCGGGAAGCTCCCGGCGGGCGACGGCGCCCGCCAGCCGGCCGGGGTCTGAGCCCGACCGTCCGCGCGTTCCGAGAGCGCCCCTTCCCCGACCGCGGGGGAGGGGCGCTCCGGCGTTCCCGGACCCCGGAGCCTCCCGAGCCTCGCGGGCCTCGCGGGCGTTCCCGGCCATCCGGATGCCTTCCGGGTGCTTTCCAGTGTTTTCCGGTGCTTTTCGGGCCGCGTGGGCGATCATCCATCGACAAGTACTAGGACGTCCGAGTAAATTGTTAGGACGTCCTACTAGCTGTGCCGCCCGTCGCAGTGGCGGCCGTACGGAGCGGAGTTCGGGGTCATGGACGCCGAGGAGATCGAGCGCGGCCGGCAGCGCTGGCAGCAGCGCTACGACAAGGCCCGCAAGCGCGACGCGGACTTCACCACCCTCTCCGGCGACGAGGTCGAGCCGGTCTACGGCCCGCCCGCCGGGCAGGCCTACGAGGGGTTCGAGCGGATCGGGTGGCCGGGCGAGTACCCGTACACCCGCGGTCTGCACCCGACCGGTTACCGGGGCCGCACCTGGACCATCCGCCAGTTCGCCGGCTTCGGCAACGCGCAGCAGACCAACGAGCGCTACCGGATGATCCTGGAGGCGGGCGGCGGCGGCCTCTCGGTCGCCTTCGACATGCCCACCCTGATGGGCTACGACTCGGACGACCCGAAGTCGCTCGGCGAGGTCGGCCACTGCGGTGTGGCCATCGACTCGGCCGCCGACATGGAGGTGCTGTTCGCCGGCATCCCGCTCGGCGAGGTCACCACCTCGATGACGATCAGCGGCCCGGCCGTGCCGATCTTCTGCATGTACCTGGTCGCCGCCGAGCGCCAGGGCGTGGACCCGGCGGTGCTCAACGGCACCCTCCAGACGGACATCTTCAAGGAGTACATCGCGCAGAAGGAGTGGCTCTTCGCCCCCGAGCCGCACCTGCGCCTGATCGGCGACCTGATGGCCTACTGCGCCGAGGGCATCCCCGCGTACAAGCCGCTGTCGGTCTCCGGCTACCACATCCGCGAGGCCGGGGCGACGGCCGCGCAGGAGCTGGCGTACACCCTGGCGGACGGCTTCGGCTACGTCGAGCTGGGCCTGTCCCGCGGCCTGGACGTGGACGTCTTCGCGCCCGGCCTGTCCTTCTTCTTCGACGCGCACCTGGACTTCTTCGAGGAGATCGCCAAGTTCCGCGCCGCGCGCCGGATCTGGGCCCGCTGGATGCGCGAGCGCTTCGGTGCCAGGACCGACAAGGCGCAGTGGCTGCGCTTCCACACCCAGACCGCCGGCGTCTCGCTCACCGCGCAGCAGCCGTACAACAACGTGGTCCGCACCGCCGTCGAGGCGCTGGCCGCGGTGCTCGGCGGCACCAACTCGCTGCACACCAACGCCCTGGACGAGACCCTGGCGCTGCCCTCCGAGCAGGCCGCCGAGATCGCCCTGCGCACCCAGCAGGTGCTGATGGAGGAGACCGGCGTCGCCAACGTGGCCGACCCGCTGGGCGGTTCCTGGTACGTCGAGGCGCTGACCGACCGGATCGAGGAGCAGGCCGAGGCGATCTTCCGGCGGATCCTGGACAAGGGCCGCGAGGACCACGAGATCGGCCCGATCACCTCCGGCATCCTGCGCGGCATCGAGGAGGGCTGGTTCACCGGGGAGATCGCCGAGGCGGCCTTCCAGTACCAGCAGTCGGTGGAGAAGGGCGACAAGCGCGTGGTCGGCGTCAACTGCCACCCGCGCAGCGTCACCCCGGAGCTGGAGATCCTGCGGGTCAGCCACGAGGTGGAGCGCGAGCAGGTCCGGGTGCTGCGGGAGCGCAAGGCGGCTCGGGACGAGGCGGCCGTGCGGGCCGGGCTGGACGCCATGCTGGCGGCGGCGCGCTCGGGCGAGTCGATGATCCCGCCGATGCTGGACGCGGTGCGCGCCGAGGCGACGCTGGGCGAGATCTGCGACGCGCTGCGCCAGGAGTGGGGGACGTACCAGGAGAACGCCGCCTTCTGAGGCCCGGGGGCCTTGCGGCCCCGAGGCCGCGGCCGGCGAGCAGCCGCCCGTACGGAACCCGTACGGGCGGCCGCGCCGTGCCCGGGCGTCCTCAGCAGGTGGTGAGCGGCCCGAGCAGCAGGTCGGTGAAGCGGCGGGTCCATTCCGGGGTGATCGGCTCGCCGCTGACCAGCACGCGGTGCTCGACGGTGCCCGCGATGGTGTCGAAGATGATGTCGACCTCCTCGTGGGCCGTCGCGTTGTCGCTGTCCGCCTCCAGCTCGCCGCGCGCCTGGGCGGCCGCCCGGCCCTGGCGGACCAGCCGTTTCTGCGGGTCCACGATGGACTCGCGGATCCGGCACCGCAGTTGCCGGTCACGGGTGCCCTCGGCGAACAGCGCGAGCAGCGCGGCCTGGGTCTCCGGGCGGGCCAGCAGGTCGGCGAACTGGGCGACCACGGCCTCGATGTCGGCCCGCAGGCTGCCGAGGTCGGGCATCACCAGCTCGTCGAAGAGGCTGGCGACGGCGTCCACCACGAGCTCGTTCTTGGACGGCCAGCGGCGGTAGAGGGTGGTCTTGGCGACCCCGGCGCGGCTCGCCACGTGGCCCATGGTCAGTCCGCCCCAGCCGAGTTCGGCCAGCGCCTCGCGGGTGGCGTCGAGGATGGCGCGGTCGGCGGCGGCGCTGCGCGGGCGGCCCTTGGCCCGGGCGGTGCCCGCGGGTTCGGGGGCCGGGCCGGTCGCGTCGGGCCGTACCCGGCTCGTGCTCTCCGTGCGGTCCGGGGTCGCTGGGGGCTGGGCGGCCGGCACCGGGCCTCCTTGCGCTTTACTGGTAAGTAACTTGGGTGGGGCTGGTAACGGTAGCGACTGTTCGCCCGTTCGGGCAGCGGGACGGCCCGGGAAAGTGGGGCAGGTCACGTCCCCGAACCGCCGGTGGGGCTTGCGGGCGGGGCACTGCCCCCAGTTACGCTACGACTCGTAGCGAAAGCAGTGACAACCAGGCGCCGCGTCCGGTGGGACGGGAGCGGCGCGGGCGCGGGTGGGGATCCGCGCCGAACGGTCCAGGCTACCGGGGGACGGGCACGACGCCGGGGAACCCGCACCGCGCGCCCCGCGCGGGGCGACTTTCCTGAGGTTGGTGCCCGCGAGCAGCGCGGACGGGGGAGGATGGTGCCATGCAGCCACGGAATTCGCGTCTCAACAGCTCCGCCCTGCGCGGCGCGGTCGACCTCGCCGCAGTGAAGGCGGCCGGCGAAGCCGCCCAGAAGGCCGAGCAGGCCAGGGCCGAGCGGGCCCGCCAGGTCGCCGCCGCCGAGTCGGGCGGAGCCGCCCCGGCCCCGTCCGCCTACCAGCTCGTCATCGACGTCACCGAGGACACCTTCGAGACCGAGGTCGTCCAGCGCTCCACCGAGGTGCCGGTCGTCATCGACTTCTGGGCCGAGTGGTGCGGGCCCTGCAAGCAGCTGAGCCCGGTCCTGGAGGGCCTGGTCGAGGAGTACGCCGGCCGCTTCGTGCTCGCCAAGATCGACGTGGACGCCAACCCGCTGCTCTCCCAGCAGTTCGGCATCCAGGGCATCCCGGCCGTGATGGCCGTGGTGGCCGGCCAGCTGGTGCCGCTGTTCCAGGGCGCGGAGAGCGCCGCCAACATCCGCCAGATCCTGGACCAGCTGATCCTGGTCGCCGAGCAGCGCTTCGGCGTGGCCGGTGTGGCCGGCGGTGCGGCAGCCCCGGGCGAGGCCGAGGCCGCCGCCCCGCAGCGCCCCGAGGACCCGGCGCTGTCCGCCGCCCACGAGGCGCTGGACGCCGGCGACCTGGGCGGCGCCATCCAGGCGTACCGGAACGTGCTGGCCGAGCAGCCGGGCAACACCGAGGCCAAGCTGGGCCTGGCCCAGGCCGAGCTGCTGAAGCGGATCGAGGGTCTGGACCTCCAGGCCGTCCGGGCGGCGGCCGCGGCCGACCCGAAGGACGTCGAGGCCCAGCTCAGGGCGGCGGACCTGGACCTGGTCGGCGGTCACGTCGAGGACGCCTTCGGGCGTCTGGTGACCACCGTCGGGCGGACGGTCGGCGAGGACCGGGACACCGCCCGGCTGCGCCTGCTGGAGCTGTTCGAGGTGATCGGCCCCGAGGACCCGCGGGTCGTCGCGGCCCGTACGGCGCTGGCGCGCGTGCTGTTCTGACGCCGCTTCAGGTCGGGCCCGGGTCTACTCGGTGCCCGGCCGGGGCGCGCCGTCTGGCACGGCGGATGACCTGCGGTGTCGCCTGGTGATTTGGCGACAATCCGGTCAACCGGACAGAGGTTTACCAAATCTTGATTTCACCCGCGGGTGGTCACCACGTGTGACCGCCCGCGGGTGTTTCGCTGCTGTTTCCGGTGGATTTCGCCGTCACGATTCCTTCAAGGCGTCACGCAGGGTGCAACTGGGGCCGATTTCATGATCAACGCCACCTGATGTTGCATTACCCGTCAGTAAGGAACCTCTTGTGCTTCGCCCGGGATTCAAGCACGATCGGCCACGCCCGGTCCCAGACTCCACACCCGCCGACCCGGTCGGCCACGCGGAGCGCGGGATCCCCACCGGGTGATCCGCCGGCCCCGGCCGGCGGGAGGGAGGGCAGGGGGGTATCCGCGGTCCCACGGCGGTTCCTGTCCTTCGACCGGCCGCGCGGCCCTGCGCGGTCGCTGGTTGTCGCTCGGGGGTGATCGCCGATGTCGTCGGTCCTGCCCGCCGCCCCGCAAGGACGGCCGGTGCTTGGACGGGAGGCCCGCCGCAGGCAGGCCGTTCCCGCGTCCGACGACGCCCAAGGCGCTCTCCGCTACCGAGGACGTAGCTCTCTCCCATCCCAGGCCCCCACCGGTGCGGGACGCACCGCCGGGAGCCGGAGATGTACGTCCTAGAAGGAGGACTCGCATGTCCCAGACCTACGGCAAGACCCGCTGGAAGCGCTTCGCACTGGTGATGGTCCCGAGCGTCGCGGCCACCGCGATGGTCGGCATGTCGATCGCCAACAACGCGCTGGCGGCTTCGTTCAGCGTGTCCGGCCAGAGCTTCAAGGTCACCACGCCGGAGCTGCACGGCAAGAACTTCGCCCAGTTCGGTTCGATCGACGCGGAGCAGAACGGCACCCCGCACCCGGTCGCCGTCTCGGCCTTCGACGAGGCCACCATCAAGGGCCTCTGCCAGTCCGTGGTGACCGACCCGAACGTCATCCCCGGCCTGCCGTGGAAGCTGCCCAAGATCATCCTGCGCCTGGAGGCGGGCAACAGCGACGACGTCAAGAAGCAGGTCTACGCCAAGAACCTGCTGATCGACCTCGACCAGCTGAACGCGGACGCCGAGTTCAGCAACATCAACATCGGCCAGGACGCCTCGACCCTCAAGGGCGAGGCCACCCAGGGCTGGAAGTCCAAGCTCGGCGGCCTGCCCACCGGCGCGACCGGCTTCGCCCAGGCCGCCGAGAAGGCCGACCTGTACAACGTGCAGCAGACCGCCTGGGCCACCTCGGCCGGCACCTTCAGGCTCTCCGGCCTGAAGCTCGCGCTGCACACCGACGGTACCGGCGAGTGCTACTAGGCCGTTGACGGCGGCGGACCGGCCTCGGGCCGCCCGCCGTGACGGCACCTGCGGGACCGGGGGCGGCGGGTGCGCCGTCCCCGGATCCCGCGTCTCGTCCATCCCTCGTTCACACCATCGAGGAGCTGCACCGTGTCCAGCGCCCTTGCCTCCTACCGGCCCGCCGAGCACGAGAACCCCGCCCAGTGGCTGCGCCGGGTGTTCCGTACGTTCCGCCGGACGCGGCCGTACTACGGCGGTCTGCTGGCCATGATCGCCGGCGTCCCGATCATGTACTTCCCTTACGCCCACCTCTCGTTGGGCGGCATGACGGTGGCCATGGCCACCACGGGGGGCGCCGGGGCGCTGATCATCGGCGTGCTGCTGATCGTGCTCGGGCTGACGGCCTGGTTCCAGCCGGCCGTGCGGGTCTTCGCCGGCATCGCCACCACCCTGCTGACGCTGGTCTCGATCCCGGTCTCCAACCTGGCGGGCTTCGGACTGGCGCTGCTGCCGGGCCTGATCGGCGGCGGGCTGATGGTCTCCTGGGCGCCGCTGCCCGAGACGGCGCAGGCGGAGGCCGCCAGGGGCCGACGCCGACGCCGCGGCAAGGGCGGCGCCGAGGACGCGGCGGCCGACAACGCCGTGGCACGGAGCGTCGCCACCGAGAACGCCGCAGGGAACGCCACCGAGAACGCCACCGGGCCCGCCGTCGAGGCGCCCACCGCCGAGCTGCCCGCCCAGGCCGCGCCGCGGCAGGCCGGCACCGTGGACCAGGAGGAGGCACGGTGACCGGGCCGGCCGAGCAAGCCGACGGTACGACCGTTCCCGCGCAGCGCTCCGGCCGGCACGCGGCCCCGCGCACGCCCGTACGGGCCCGGCTGAGGGGCCGGGCGCTGGCCATGGCGGCGGTGCCGACCGCACTGCTGATGGCCGCCGCCTACACGCCCAACCCGGCGGTCGCCGAGTCCGCGGCGGGCAAGCCCTGCGGCACCGCTCCGGCCGCAGTGCCGGACGTGGCGCCGGTCGAGACGCCGGTGCCCAAGAGCGAGCTGCCCGAGCCGCCGCCGGGCCCGTCCGGCGGGCCGGGTTCGGCCCCGGCCACCGCGCCCCCGGCCGGCCCCTCGACCGACCCGGGCTCGGTGCCGGGCCAGACGCCGACCGCCGCGCCGAGCCGGCAGCCCACCTCGCCGGTCAAGCCGTCGGCCACCGGAACGCCCGCCCAGCAGTCCGCCGCCCGTTCCGCCGCCACCGGAGGCGCGGACGTGTCGAGCGCGGTCCTCCAGGGCACCGGCACCGGCACCGGCACCGGAACCGGCACCGGAACGGCGACCCAGGCCGGGCTGATCGACGACCTCGTCGGCGGCGTCAGCCGACTGCTCAACCCGAACGGTTCGCCGAGCCCGAGCCCGAGCGGCGCCCCCGCCACCACCCCCGCGGCGCCCGGCAGCCCGGCCGCTCCGACCACCCCGGCCGCCCCCGCCCCCGCCCCGGGCACGGGCGCCCCGGCCCAGCCCGCCCAGCCGCACGCCAAGGCCGCCGCCCCGCAGGCCGCGCAGTCCACGGCCCCGCCCACCGCCGACGAGCCCTCGCCCGCCGCCACGCCGAGCGGCGGGGCGAGCGGCAAGCCGGCGCCCTCGGCGAAGCCGTCCGCGGACGCCTCGGCGACGCCCTCCGAGGGCGCCTCCGGCACCCCGTCCGCCACGCCGACCGAGGACCCGAACTGCGATGTGGACACCCGGGGTCTGACCGCCGCCGCGGCCGCCCCCGGACACGTCGTCCCGGAGCAGAACTGGACCCTGAAGACCAGCCGGCTCGCCCTGCACGGCGCGGCCTTCCACGGCGTCTACGACGTGCGGACCCCGACCGGCACCAAGCGCGTCCTGAAGTTCGTGGTCGACAGCGTGGACATCGACAACCTCGACATGTCCACCCTGGAGGGCAACGGGGTGACCTTCCACGTCCAGGGCGCCCCGGGTTCCACCTCGACCATGCGCAACGGCCCGGTCACCATGTACGTGGAGCGGCTGTCCGGTCACCTCTCCAAGGTGCTCGGCATCCCGGTGTTCGACCTGGGCGAGATCACCCTCACCCCGGACACCCTGCCGCGCTGGTTGTACGACCTGATCGGCGCCATCCCGATCCCGCTGGAGCTGGAGCTGACCGGCGTCACCGCCAAGCAGGCCGGTCAGTTCGGCGGCACTCTGCGCATCCCCGGGATGCGCCTGTTCAACGACAACGCCCCCTACAGCGACAAGTAGTCCGGGCGGCAGTGAGTACCCGGCGCCACTAGGCCCGTGGGGCGGCCCTCCGGGAAGGAGGACCGCCCCACGGGCGTTCGGGCCGTACGGGTGCTCACTCGCTCCGGGTGCCCAGGTGGTGCACCTGCACCATGTTGGTGGTGCCGGGGACGCCGACCGGGACACCGGCGGTGACGATGACGGTCTCGCCGTCGGCGAGCCGGCCCATCTTCAGCAGCTCCCGGTCGACCTGCGCGACCATCGCGTCGGTGGTGGCCACCTGCTCCGTGACGTACGCCTCGACGCCCCAGCTCAGCGAGAGCTGGTTGCGGGTGGCGGCGTCCGGGGTGAAGGCGATCACCGGGATCGGCGAGCGGTAGCGGGACAGCCGGCGGGCGGTGTCACCGGACTTGGTGAAGGCGACCAGCGCCTTGCCGTCCAGGAAGTCGCCCAGCTCGCACGCGGCGCGGGCGACCGAGCCGCCCTGGGTGCGCGGCTTGCGGCCCGGGTTGAGCGGCTGGAGGCCCTGGGAGAGCAGCTCCTCCTCGGCCTTCTCGCAGATCCGGCTCATGGTGCGGACGGTCTCGACGGGGTACTTGCCGACGCTCGACTCGGCGGACAGCATGACCGCGTCGGCGCCGTCCAGGATGGCGTTGGCGACGTCGGAGACCTCGGCGCGGGTCGGGCGCGAGGCGTGGATCATCGACTCCATCATCTGGGTGGCGACGATGACCGGCTTGGCGTTGCGGCGGGCCAGGGTGACCAGCTGCTTCTGGACCAGCGGCACCCGCTCCAGCGGGTACTCGACGGCCAGGTCGCCGCGGGCGACCATGATGGCGTCGAAGGCGAGGACGATCTCCTCCATGGCCTCGACGGCCTGCGGCTTCTCGATCTTGGCGATGACCGGCACCCGGATGCCGACCTCGTCCATGACCTCGTGGACGTCCTTGACGTCGTCCGCGTTGCGGACGAAGGACAGGGCGATCATGTCGACGCCCAGGCGCAGCGCGAAGCGCAGGTCGTCCTTGTCCTTCTCGGACAGGGCGGGCACGTTCACGGCCGCGCCGGGCAGGTTGATGCCCTTGTTGTTCGAGAGCACGCCGCCCTCGACCACCACGGTCTTCACCCGCGGGCCGTCGACGCTGACGACCTCCAGGGCGATGACGCCGTCGTTGATCAGGATCGGGTCGCCGGGCTTCACGTCGCCGGGCAGGCCCTTGTAGGTGGTGCCGCAGATGTACTGGTCACCGGGGACGTCCTCGGTGGTGATGGTGAACTCGTCGCCGTTGTCGACGGTCACCGGGCCGTTGGCGAAGGTCGCCAGACGGATCTTCGGACCCTGGAGGTCGGCCAGGACGCCGATGGCCTTGCCGGTGTCCTCCGAGACCTGGCGGACCTTGCGGTACCGCTCCTCGTGGTCCGCGTGGTTGCCGTGGCTCATGTTCAGTCGGGCGACGTTCATGCCCGCCTCGACGATGGCCTTCAGCTGTTCGTAGGAGTCCGTCGCCGGACCCAGGGTGCAGACAATTTTCGCTCGGCGCATATGGATCAGTCTATCCGTTCGTGTTATACGTGCATTCGGCATGCACCGGGAGGAATCGCCGACGAAACGTTCCGAGGAGTGAGACGGATCCGTGTCAGTCCTCGGATACCCGGCGTTCCCGGTGCACCAGCGCGAAGGCCTGTCGGGCGATCTCCAGCTCCTCGTCGGTGGGCACCACGGCGACCGCCACCCGGGCGTACTCGGGGGAGATGATCCGGGCCTCGCCGGACCGCACCGAGTTCAGCTCCGGGTCGACGGCGATGCCCAGTTCCTCCAGTCCCGCGATGGCCGCCGCGCGCACCGGCGCGGCGTTCTCCCCGACGCCGGCGGTGAACGCGATCGCGTCCACCCGGCCGAGCACCGCGTAGTAGCCGCCGATGTACTTGCGCAGCCGGTGGACGTACGAGTCGAACGCCAGCTTGGCGTCCTCGTCCCCCTCGTCGGCCCGGCGCATGATCTCGCGCATGTCGTTCTCGCCGCACAGCCCGCGCAGGCCGCTGCGGCGGTTGAGCAGGTCGTCGATCTCGTCCACGGACAGCCCGCCGACCCGGTGCAGGTGGAACACCACGCCGGCGTCGATGTCGCCCGAGCGGGTGCCCATGACCAGGCCCTCCAGCGGGGTCAGGCCCATCGAGGTGTCCACGCAGCGGCCGCCGCTGACCGCCGAGGCGGAGGCGCCGTTGCCCAGGTGCAGCACGATCACGTTGACCTCGGCCGGGTCCCTGCCGAGCAGCCGGGCGGTGGCCCGCGAGACGTACTGGTGCGAGGTGCCGTGGAAGCCGTAGCGGCGCACCCGGTGCCGGTCGGCGACGGCCTTGTCGATCGCGTACCGGGCCGAGTACTCGGGCATCGAGGCGTGGAAGGCGGTGTCGAAGACGGCCACCTGGGGGAGGTCGGGGCGCAGCGCGCGGGCCACCTCGATGCCGGTGATGTTGGCCGGGTTGTGCAGCGGGGCGACCGGGATCAGCCGGCGGATCTCCTTGAGCACGTCGTCGGTGATCACGGTCGGCTCGGTGAACCGCAGGCCGCCGTGGACGACCCGGTGGCCGATCGCGGCCAGCTCGGGGGAGTCCAGCCCGAGGCCGTCGGCGGACAGCTCCTCGGCGACGGCCTTGAGCGCGGCGGAGTGGTCCGGGAAGACCTGGACGCTCTCGCGCGCCTCGCCGCCGCGCGGGGTGTGCACCAGCCGCCCGCCGGCCTCGCCGATCCGCTCGACCAGCCCGGAGGCCAGCTTGGCCCCGTCCAGCATGTCGATCAGCTGGTACTTCACCGACGAGGAGCCGGCGTTCAGGACCAGGACGCGGGTGCCTTCACTCATGCCTGGGGCTCCTTGTGGTCCTGGGACTGGATCGCGGTGATCGCGACGGTGTTGACGATGTCCTGCACCAGTGCCCCGCGGGAGAGGTCGTTGACGGGCTTGCGCAGCCCCTGGAGCACCGGGCCGACCGCGACGGCGCCGGCCGAGCGCTGGACCGCCTTGTAGGTGTTGTTGCCGGTGTTGAGGTCCGGGAAGATCAGTACGGTGGCCCGCCCGGCGACCGGGGAGCCCGGCAGCTTGGTGGCCGCGACGTGGGCGTCCACCGCCGCGTCGTACTGGATCGGGCCCTCGACCAGGATGTCCGGCCGCAGTTCGCGGACCAGCTCGGTGGCCTTGCGGACCTTGTCGACGTCGGCGCCGGAGCCGGAGGTGCCGGTCGAGTACGAGAGCATCGCGACCCTCGGCTCCACCCCGAACTGGGCGGCGGTGGCGGCGGACTGGATGGCGATGTCGGCCAGCTGCTGGGCGTCCGGGTCGGGGTTGACGGCGCAGTCGCCGTACACCAGCACCTTGTCGGCCAGGCACATGAAGAAGACCGAGGAGACGATCGAGGCGCCCGGCGAGGTCTTGATCACCTCGAAGGCGGGCCGGATGGTCGCGGCGGTGGAGTGCACCGCGCCGGAGACCATGCCGTCCGCGATGCCCTCCTGGACCATCAGGGTGCCGAAGTACGAGACGTCGGTGACCACGTCCAGGGCCAGTTCGACGGTCATCCCCTTGTGGGCGCGCAGCTTCGCGTACAGCTCGGCGAACTGGCGGCGCAGCGGGCTGGTGGCCGGGTCGACGATCCGCACCTGCGCGCGGTCGGCGGTCGGCGGTTCGCTCGGGAGGTCGATGCTCAGGCTCGCGGCCTTGCGGCGGACGGCGTCCACCTCGCCGAGGAGGGTGAGGTCGCAGATGTTGCGGCGCAGCAGGATCTCGGCGGCGCGCAGCACCCGCTCCTCGGTGCCCTCCGGCAGCACGACGTGCCGGCGGGCGCCCCGGGCGCGCTCCAGCAGCTCGTGCTCGAACATCATCGGGGTGACCCGCTCGGACCGGCCGACCTCGATCAGGTTGGTCAACTCGGCGGTGTCGACGTGCAGTTCGAACAGGCCGAGGGCGATCTCGGCCTTCCGGGGGCTGGCCGAGGTGAGCTTGCCCTCCAGGTGGGTCAGATGGGCGGCGGTGGGCCAGCTGCCCTCGGGGACGACCGCGACCGGGGTGCCGGGGGCGAGCCGGGCGGCCAGCGCCATGACGTTGGGGCCGGGGTGCTGGCCGAGCGTCAGCAGCACGCCGGCGATCGGCGGGGCGCCGGCGGCGTGCGCGGCCAGCGAGCCGATCACCAGGTCGGCGCGGTCCCCGGGGGTGACGACGAGGGCGCCTTCGGTCAGCGCGTCCAGGAAGGTGGGCAGCATGGCGCCGCCGAAGACGTAGCCGCGCACGTCCCGGGCGAGGCCGGCCGCGTCCCCGATCAGCACCTCGGCGCCGGTCGCCTCGACCAGTTGCGCGACGGTGGGCGCGGCCAGGGCCGGCTCCTCCGGGATGACGTAGGCGGGGATCGGCAGCTTCTCGGTGAGGGTGCGCTGGATGCGCTGCTTGGCGCCGGGGGCGACCCGGTTGGCGACCATCGCCAGGGTCTGGCAGCCGAGGTCGGTGTACGCCCGGTGGGCGTTGCGCACCTCGGCGATCACCGTCTCGGCGTCCGCGCCGTGCCCGCCGACCACCGGCAGCACGGCGGCGCCGAACTCGTTGGCCAGGCGGGCGTTGAAGGCCAGTTCGTCCGGGATGCCGGTGTCGGCGAAGTCGGTGCCGAGCACCAGCACCGCCTGGCAGCGCCGCTCCAGCGCGTGGAAGCGGTCGACCAGGACGGAGACCAGCTCGTCCTGTCCCAGGGCGGCCTGGAGTGCGGCGGCCTCCTCGTAGGTGAGGCCGTACAGCTCGGTGCTCGGCAGGTCGAGCCGGTAGCGGCCGCGCAGCAGCTCGACCACGTGGTCCGTGCCCGGCTTCCCGGGCGCGGACGCGTGCACCAGGGGGCGGAACACCCCGACCCGGTCCACCTGGCGGGTGAGCAGTTCCATGACCCCGAGTTCGACCGCCTGTCGGCCGTCCCCCCGGTCGATGCCGGTCACGTACACGCTGCGCGCCACGTGGGTGTCTCCGTCCCGTCGTCTCGGAAAGTGGTCATATCGACCATACCTTCGCACCCCGAACGGCCGTCCGCGAGCAGAACGGCGGGGTTCGGGCAAGGGGCGGAGGTCCCGCCCGGGTGCCCGCCGGGAAGGGCGGACACCCGGGGCGTTCGGCGGGGCGTGTCCTCAGCGGGCGGGGCGGAGCCAGACGGTGGCGAGCGGCGGGAGGACCAGTTCGGCGGACCGGGGCTGGCCGTCCCACTCCACCGGCTCGGCCTTGACCGGGTGGGAGTTGCCGACGCCGCTGCCGCCGTACTCCTCGGCGTCGGTGTTCAGCACCTCCTCCCACAGCTGCTCGCGGCCCGCCAGCCGGGGCAGGCCGACCCGGTGGCCGTGCCGGACGACCGGCGAGAAGTTGCAGACCGCGACCAGCGGCGAGCCGTCGGTCGCGTACCGGACGAAGGAGAGCAGGTTGTCCTCGGCGGCGCCGCCGTCGAGCCAGCGGAAGCCGTCCGGGACGCTGTCCAGCTCCCACAGCGCCGGGGTGTCGAGGTAGCACCGGTTGAGGTCGCGGACCAGCCGGCGCACCCCGAGGTGGTCCTCGTGGGCCGGCCACTGCTCGTCGAGCACCCACCACTGCGGGCCCTGCTCGTGGTCCCACTCCGAGCCCTGGGCGAACTCCTGCCCCATGAACAGCAGTTGCTTGCCCGGGTGGGACCACATGAAGCCGAGGTAGGCACGGTGGTTGGCGCGCTGCTGCCACCAGTCGCCGGGCATCTTGGAGACCAGCGCCTGCTTGCCGTGCACCACCTCGTCGTGCGAGATCGGCAGGACGTAGTTCTCGGAGTAGGCGTACACCATCGAGAAGGTGATCTCGTTGTGGTGGTACTTGCGGTGCACCGGCTCCTTGGACATGTAGACCAGCGAGTCGTGCATCCAGCCCATGTTCCACTTCAGCCCGAAGCCGAGGCCGCCGGCGTCGGTGGGGCGGGTGACCCCGTTCCAGGCGGTGGACTCCTCGGCGACGGTGATCACGCCCGGGCAGCGCCGGTAGACGGTGGCGTTCATCTCCTGGAGGAAGGCGGCCGCGTCCAGGTTCTCCCGGCCGCCGTACCGGTTGGGCGTCCAGTCGCCGCCCTCGCGGGAGTAGTCGAGGTAGAGCATCGAGGCGACGGCGTCCACCCGCAGGCCGTCGATGTGGAACTCCTCGCACCAGTACACCGCGTTGGCGACGAGGAAGTTGCGCACCTCCTTGCGGCCGTAGTCGAACTCCAGCGTCCCCCAGTCCGGGTGCTCGGCGCGCAGCGGGTCGGCCGGCTCGTACAGCGGCTCGCCGTCGAAGCGGGCGAGCGCGAAGTCGTCCTTGGGGAAGTGCGCGGGCACCCAGTCGACGATCACGCCGATGCCGTGCCGGTGCAGGGTGTCCACCAGGTACCGGAAGTCGTCGGGGCCGCCGAGCCGGGCGGTGGGGGCGTAGTAGCCGGACACCTGGTAGCCCCAGGAGCCGCCGAAGGGGTGCTCCATCACCGGCATGAACTCCACGTGGGTGAAGTTCAACTCCTTGAGGTAGCCAGGCAGTTCCTCGGCGATGGCGCGGTAGTCGGTGAGCTCGGGCCGCCAGGACGGCAGGTGCAGCTCGTACACCGACATCGGCGCCCGGTGGTGCGCGGCGCGGGCCCGGCGGGCCATCCACTCGCCGTCCCGCCACACGTGGCCGGAGGAGGTGACCACCGAGGCGGTGCCGGGCGGGCACTGGGCGGCCCGGGCCAGCGGGTCGGCCTTGTCCAGCACCCAGCCCTGCCGGGTGTGCACCTCGTACTTGTAGGTGGTGCCCTCGGCCAGGCCGGGGACGAACAGCTCCCAGATCCCGGACGAGCCGAGCGAGCGCATCGGGTGCCCGGTGCCGTCCCAGTGGTTGAAGTCGCCGATCAGCCGCACCCCGACGGCGTTCGGCGCCCAGACCGCGAAGGCGGTGCCGGGCACCCCGTCGACGGTGCGCACGTGCGAGCCGAGCGCCCGCCACAGCTGCTCGTGCCGGCCCTCGGAGATCAGGTGCAGGTCGAATTCGCCGAGGGTGGGCGGGGTGCGGTAGCCGTCGTACTGGCGCAGCGGCTCGCCGCCGGGGTACGTGACCAGCAGGGTGTACTCGGGGAGGTCGCCGCCGGCCATCAGTCCGGTGAACAACCCGCCCTGCTGGTGGGTGAGTTCGGCCGGCCCCTGGGAGGTCTCGACGACCACCCGCTCGGCGAACGGGCGCAGCACCCGGATCGCCGTGCCGCCGTGCACCGGGTGCGCGCCGAGCAGGGCGTGCGGGTCGTGGTGCTGCCCGCCCACCAGCCGGTCGACCTCGGCCGGCGGCAGCGGCGCCTCGGGCAGCCGCAGCGCCCCGGCGGGGGTCGGACGCCCGGGCCCCAGGGGGCCCGTGGCGGCGGGTGGGAGGGCTGTCGGGGGCTCCGCGCCGGTGCCGGCGCCCCCCTCCTCCTCGGCCGCCCGGTGTGCCCCGCGCCCGCGGCCGGCGCGCCCTTCGGCTGCCCGCCCTTCGGCTGGGAGCGGTCCGGCCAGGAAGGTGGCCGGTACGGAGCGGGTGGGGCGGCCGGTCGGGTCGATCGGCGTCACGGCGGGGTCCTCCTGCGACGGGGGTGGGCGAACTCCTGCGGGCGGAACAGGAAGCGGTGGTCAGGAAGCGGTGGTCAGGAAGCTGGGCTCGGGAAGCGGGGCTCGGGTAGCGGCGGTCGGGAAGCGGGGCTCAGACGGGCAGGGCCAGTCGGCTGATCGCGGCCAGTGGGATCGGCAGCCAGCTCGGCCGGTGCCGGGCCTCGTACACCACCTCGTACACCGCCTTGTCGATCTCCAGCGCCCGCATCAGCTCCGGCGAGGCGGCCGGATCGGCGCCCCCGCCGGCGGTGTAGCCGGCGCAGTAGGCGGTGCGGTTGCGCTGGGCCCAGGCGGCGGCGAGGTGGGCCAGTTCCGGGTCGACCGGGCCGCCGGCCAGCAGGTGGGCGGCCGCGTAGTCGAAGGAGCGCAGCATCGCGGCGACGTCGCGCAGGGCCGGCTGGGGCTCGCGGCGCTCGTTGACCGACTTGGCCGGCTCGCCCTCGAAGTCCAGCAGCACCCAGCCGTGCGGGGTGCGCATCGCCTGGCCGAGGTGCAGGTCGCCGTGGATGCGCTGGACCGGCAGGCCGTCCGGGTGGGCGTCGGCGAGCTGCTGGAAGGCGGTGCGCAGCGCGGCCCGGAAGCGCAGCAGTCCGGGGACGGCGGCGACGGCGCTGTCCAGCCGGTCGGCCATCGCGCCGGCCAGCCGTCCGGTCTGGGTGCGGTCGAGCCGGGCGACCGGCATCGAGCGGGCCAGCACCCGGTGCACCTCGGCGGTGGCCCGGCCGAGCCGGTGGGCCTCGATGGCGAAGTTGCCGGGGGAGCGGTCGCCCTTGAGCCGGCCGACCTGGTCGAGGGCCAGCTCCCAGCCGTCCTCGGCGTCCGGCAGGTAGCGCTGCAGCAGCCCGAGGGTGGCGGGCTCGGCGCGCTCCATCCGGCTCTCGAACCAGGCGGCGACCCGGGGGATGCGGGTGGAGCCGGCCCGGGAGAGCGCGAGCGAGAGTTCGAGGTCGGGGTTGGTGCCGGGGTGGATGCGGCGGAACAGTTTCAGGATGTACGAGGTGCCGTAGATGACCGAGCTGTTGGACTGCTCGGCGGTGGAGGCGCGGCCGAGGAGGTTGGTGGGCAGTCCGGAGCCGGGGGTGCGGCGGAAGGACAGCGCGCCGAAGCGGTCGCCGGTGGCCAGGTGCTCCAGTAGCCGCCCGGTGAGCTCGGGGTCGTGCACCGCGTCGTAGAGGGTCGCGCCGTCGTACGGGCCCTGGCTGAGCCGGCCGAGCACGGCGCCGGGCCCGATGTCCCCGAGCCCGCCGGAGCGGATGCCGAGTAGCAGCTGGTAGATGTCGCCGTGCGGGGCGCCGGCCGTGGTGGCGTGCTCGACCCGCAGCAGCAGGTGCAGCAGGGCCGGGTCCCCGACCTGCAGCGGGGTGCCGACCACCGGGGTGAGGCCGGTGATCGGCCGCCCCTTGCCGGCGTACCAGCGCTGGGTGGGCAGCCACGCGGCGATCAGTGGCAGGGCCGCCTGGACGAGTTCGCTGACGCCCAGGGTGGTTCTCCGGGCCCCGGTGCCCCGGGGGCCCGCCGCGGTGGCGGGGGCGTCGCCCTGGAGGTGGGGTTGAGAACGGGAGGTTTCGGACATGGCTCCCTTTCCCCGGAAGCACGCGGACTGCCCGACGGGTCGTGGCCGGGTCCGTCAGTCTTCCGGATTGCGGCGGCGCGGCGGTCGCGGCACGCGAGCACGGCTCGGGTGTCACGCCTTCGTGTGGGTGGCCGTTGGGCTGTTCTCCGTACGCGGTGGTGCAGAGAACACCGGGGGCGCGGGGGTCAACTCGCGCCCCCGGAGGGTCTGGTGGTGCTGTCCATGCTGGTGCGCGGCGTGCGACGGATCGTTACTTCGACCGCCTGGTCCCGCTCAGGCGCGGGGGCTGCCGGAGCTGGAACCAGTAGAAGCCGTGCCCGGCCAGGGTGAGCAGGTAGGGCCACTCGCCGATCGACGGGAAGCGCACCCCGCCGATCAGCTCGACCGGGTACCGCCCGCCGTACTGCCGCAGGTCCAGCTCGGTCGGCTGCGCGAACCGCGAGAAGTTGTTCACGCACATGACCAGGTCCCCCTCGTACTCGCGCACGAACGCCAGCACGGCGGGGTTGCTGGAGGGCAGTTCGGCGTAGCTGCCGAGGCCGAACGCCGGGTTGAGCTTGCGGATCTCGATCATGCGACGCGTCCAGTGCAGCAGTGAGCTCGAACTGCTCTGCTGCGCCTCGACGTTGGTCACCTGGAAGCCGTACACCGGGTCCATGATGGGCGGCAGACTGAGCCTGCCCGGGTCGGCGGAGGAGAAACCCGCGTTGCGGTCCGGGGTCCACTGCATCGGGGTGCGCACGCCGTCCCGGTCGCCGAGCCAGATGTTGTCGCCCATGCCGATCTCGTCCCCGTAGTAGAGCACCGGGGAGCCGGGCAGGGAGAGCAGCAGGGCGGTGAACAGCTCGATCTGGTTGCGGTCGTTCTCCAGCAGCGGGGCGAGCCGGCGGCGGATGCCCACGTTGGCGCGCATCCGCGGGTCCTTGGCGTACTCCGCGTACATGTAGTCGCGCTCCTCGTCGGTGACCATCTCCAGGGTCAGCTCGTCGTGGTTGCGCAGGAAGATGCCCCACTGGCAGCCGCCGGGGATCTGCGGGGTCTTGGCGAGGATCTCCGAGACCGGGTAGCGGGACTCGCGGCGCACCGCCATGAAGATCCGCGGCATCACCGGGAAGTGGAACGCCATGTGGCACTCGTCGCCGCCCGAGCCGAAGTCGCCGAAGTAGTCGACGACGTCCTCCGGCCACTGGTTGGCCTCGGCCAGCAGCACGGTGTCCGGGTAGTTGGCGTCGATCTCCTTGCGGACCCGCTTGAGGAACTCGTGGGTCTCCGGCAGGTTCTCGCAGTTGGTGCCCTCGCGGGCGAACAGGTACGGCACCGCGTCCAGCCGGAAGCCGTCGATGCCGAGGTCGAGCCAGAACCGCAACCCGGCGATCATCTCGTCCTGGACCCGGGGGTTGTCGTAGTTGAGGTCCGGCTGGTGCGAGAAGAAGCGGTGCCAGTAGTACTGCTTGCGGACCGGGTCGTAGGTCCAGTTGGACGTCTCGGTGTCGACGAAGATGATCCGGGCGTCCGGGTACTGCTTGTCGTCGTCGGCCCACATGTAGAAGTCGCCGTACGGCCCGTCGGGGTCGGAGCGGGAGGCCTGGAACCACGGGTGCTGGTCGCTGGTGTGGTTCATGACGAAGTCGATGACGATGCGCATGCCGCGGGCGTGGGCGGCGTCGACGAACTCCATGAAGTCGGCGAGGTCGCCGAACTCCGGCAGCACCGAGGTGTAGTCGGAGACGTCGTAGCCGCCGTCGCGCAGCGGCGAGGCGAAGAACGGGGGGAGCCAGAGGCAGTCGATCCCGAGCCACTGGAGGTAGTCGAGCTTGGCCGTGAGCCCCTTGAGGTCCCCGATCCCGTCGCCGTTGCTGTCCTGGAAGGACCGCACCAGCACCTCGTAGAAGACCGCACGCTTGAACCACTCGGGGTCGAGCTTCTTCTTCGAGGTCTCGGGGAAGGTGTCGGGGACGGGCTCGTTCACTGTCACGCTGGGTTCCTCCGAACCGTGAGGAGGTGAGCCGGCTCGGCTGAGGGGTCGAGCCGGACGTAGTTGTGCCGGCCCCAGGTGTAGACGGCGCCGGTGAGCTCGTCGTGCACCGCGTACGGGCCGTCGCCGTCCAACGTGACGGTGGCCTCCTGGACGTGGTGCGGGTCGAGGTTCACCACGGTGATGACCTGGTCGGTGAGCCCCTCGGGGGTGGTCGCGGTCTTGGAGTAGGCGAGCACCTGGTCGTTGTCGGTGGGGTGGAAGCGCAGGTCGCGCAGCTGCTGGAGGGCGGGGTGGCGGCGGCGCAGCCGGTTCAGCACGGTCAGCAGCGGGGCCAGGGTGTCGGTGCGGCTCCAGTCGCGCGGGCGCAGTTCGTACTTCTCCGAGTGCAGGTACTCCTCGGAGCCCGGGTGGGCCGGCTCGTTCTCGTACAGCTCGTAGCCGGCGTAGACGCCGTAGCTGGGGGAGAGGGTGGCGGCGAGCACCGCGCGGACCGCGAAGGCGGCCCGGCCGCCGTGCTGGAGGTACGCGTGGAGGATGTCCGGGGTGTTGGTGAAGAAGTTGGGCCGCATGTGGGCGGCGGCGTCACCGGTGAGTTCGGTGAGGTACTCGGTGAGTTCCGGTTTGGTGGTGCGCCAGGTGAAGTACGTGTACGACTGGTGGAACCCGATCTTCGCCAGGGTGTGCATCATCGCCGGGCGAGTGAAGGCCTCCGCCAGGAACACGACGTCGGGGTCGGTCCGGGCGACGTCGGCGAGCACCCTCTCCCAGAACACCACGGGTTTGGTGTGGGGGTTGTCGACCCGGAAGATCCGCACGCCGTGGGACATCCAGAACCGGAGGATCCGGATTGTTTCCTTGACGATTCCGTCCATGTCCTGGTCGAAGTTGATCGGATAGATGTCCTGGTACTTCTTCGGCGGATTCTCGGCGTACGCGATGGTGCCGTCCGTGCGGTGGCTGAACCATTCCGGATGCTTGTTCACCCAGGGGTGGTCGGGGGAGCACTGGAGGGCGAAGTCCAGCGCCACCTCCAGGTTCAGTGCCTGCGCCTCGGCGACGAAGTGGTCGAAGTCCTCGATGGTGCCGAGGTCGGGGTGGACGGCGTCGTGGCCGCCCTCGGGGGAGCCGATCGCCCAGGGCGAGCCGACGTCGTGCGGACCGGCCGTCAGGGTGTTGTCCGGGCCCTTGCGGAAGGCTCGGCCGATCGGGTGGACCGGCGGCAGGTAGACCACGTCGAAGCCCATCGCGGCGACGGCCGGCAGCCGCTCGGCGGCGCTGCGCAGTGTGCCGGAGCGCGGCGGCTCGACCCCGGTCGGGTCGACCACGGCGCCCTCCGAACGGGGGAAGAACTCGTACCAGGAGCCGAACAGCGCGCGCTCGCGGTCGACCTGGAGCGGCAGCGGGCGGGAGGCGCTGAGCAGCTCGCGCAGCGGGTGGCGGGTCAGCGCGTCGAGCACCCCGGGCGCGAGCGCGGCGGCCAGCCGGGACAGCGGCGGCAGGGACGGGTCGCGCAGCGCGTCGGCGGCCGCGAGCACGTCGGCGCGGCCCTCCTTCTTGGGCACCCCGGCCGCGGCCTGCTCCAGCAGCCGGGCGCCCTCCTCCAGCACCAGCGCGGTGTCGATCCCGGCGGGCAGCTTCACCGAGGCGGTCCTGCGCCAGGTGGCGACCGGGTCGCTCCACGCCTCCACCAGGTACGACCAGCGGCCGGGCGCCGTCGGGGTGACGTACGCGCCCCAGCGGTCGGTGCCCTCGGCGAGTTCGCGCATCGGCGTCCACGGGCCGCTGCGGCCGCGCGGGTCGCGCAGCACCACGTTGGCGTTGACGGCGTCGTGGCCCTCGCGGAAGACGGTCGCGGTGACCAGGAAGGTCTCGCCGACGACGGCCTTGGCCGGGCGGCGGCCGGAGTCGACGAGGGGACTGACGTCCAGGACGGGGATGCGGCCGATCACGGTGTCGCTCTCTGTCGTCTTGCGGGCGGCGGGCTTGCGAGCGGGGGACTTGCGAGCGGGCGCCCTGGTGGCCGGGGGCTGCGCGGCGGCGGACTCGTCGCCGGCCTTCGCGGCGCCGGCCTTCGGGGCGGTGGCGGTGGTGCGGCGCGTGGTGGTGGTGCGCCTGCGGGGTGCCGCCGTCCGGTCCTCCTCGACCCCGGGGTGTCGGGTCGCTGGGGAGGTTTCGGATTCGGAGGATCCGCCACGGACCGCTCCGGACGTCCTCGGCGCCGGCATCGCCGGATCTGTCCGAGTGTCAGAATCCATCCGTCCGGTGGATTCCGCGACCGCTGCGTCGAGGCCTTCGGCCACCGGTGTGGACTGGTCCCGCGTGTCGCCGTGCATGCCAAGCTCCTGCCCGAGATCGGCGGCAGCTCCCCGCGGGCCGGGGTCGGGCCGGGGGAGTACCGGAGGACTGCTGGGTGGGGAGGACGTGCGACCGGAAGCCTGCCCGCGCCGCTGTTCCCGGCAACCTGCCCGACGCCCGCCGAGCCGGCGGCGGGGCGCCCCGGAGCCCGTGCGCGTCCCGGCGCACGCCTGCGCGGGGCGCGTCCCCGGCCGACCCGGTCCACCCGTGAACGAGCGGGCCGGGCGCGAGGACACGCGTCCGTGCGCGGTGAGCGCCGAATGGGCTAAGAAGGGCGGGAACGGTCAACACGAAAAGGATTCGGACGTGCTGCTTCGCGGGGGACGCCACCCGTCGTCGCACTCCCCACAGCATCAACGGCCTTCGGTCATCCTCGCACCGGTGACAAGGTTTTTGCAGCGGTACGACAGTAGTTTCGGGCCTCCTCCCGACCGGATGAGCGGTCGGAAATGGAGCCGTACCGAAGAGTTCACGTATTGGTAGCGCGGGCCCCCGAAATGTGCGCCTCGCGCGCCCCCCGTGCAGACCAATGCGCCGAATGCGATCTCATCAATAGCCCGAACGGATGCCCAATAGCCCACTTGACGCACTGTCGGGCCGACCGCCGAGGCTACGCTTCACGCCGTGAAGGCAATCCGCAGATTCACCGTCCGCACCGTCCTGCCCGAACAACTCCAGCCGTTGCACGAGCTGGCCCTCAACCTGCGCTGGTCCTGGCACCCCGAGACCAGGGACCTCTTCCGGTCCGTGGACCAGGAGGTCTGGGCCGCGACCGGCGAGGACCCGGTACGGCTGCTCGGGGAGGTCCCGGCCGCCCGGCTGGCCGCGCTCGCCACCGACCGGCGCTTCCTGCGCAGACTCGGCGACCTCGCCGACGACCTGCGCGAGTACCTCACCGGCCCCCGCTGGTACCAGAACCGGCAGCACTCCGACGCCGCCCCGCTGCCCGCCGCGATCGCCTACTTCTCGCCCGAGTACGGCATCGCCGCCGCGCTGCCCCAGTACTCCGGCGGGCTCGGCATCCTGGCCGGCGACCACCTCAAGGCCGCCAGCGACCTCGGCGTGCCGGTCGTCGGCGTCGGCCTGTTCTACCGGCACGGCTACTTCCGCCAGTCCCTCAGCCGGGACGGCTGGCAGCAGGAGCGCTATCCGCTGCTCGATCCGGACGAACTCGCGGTCAGCCTGCTACGCGAGGCCGACGGCACCCCGAGCCGGGTCGACCTCGCCCTGCCCGGCGGCCGCACCCTGGCGGCCCACATCTGGAAGGCCCAGGTCGGGCGGGTCCCGCTGCTGCTGCTCGACTCCGACATCGAGGCCAACTCACCGGCCGAGCGGGACGTCACCGACCGGCTGTACGGCGGCGGCAGCGAGCACCGGCTGCTCCAGGAGA
The DNA here is from genome assembly GCF_044763205.1 of Kitasatospora sp. NPDC096204. Taxonomy (NCBI): domain Bacteria; kingdom Bacillati; phylum Actinomycetota; class Actinomycetes; order Kitasatosporales; family Streptomycetaceae; genus Kitasatospora; species Kitasatospora sp. NPDC096204. Next base: position 84,742 of record NZ_JBIWFT010000003.1, on the reverse strand, counting down.
TGCTGCTCGGCATCGGCGGCGTCCGGGCGGTGCGCGCCTACTGCCGGCTCACCGGGCACCCCGCCCCCGACGTCTTCCACACCAACGAGGGCCACGCCGGCTTCCTCGGCGTGGAACGCATCCGCGAACTGATCGCCGACGACCGCACCGGCCTCGACTTCGCCGCCGCCCTGGAGGCCGTCCGGGCCGGCACCCTCTTCACCACCCACACGCCCGTCCCGGCCGGCATCGACCGCTTCGACCGCGAGCTGGTCGCCCGCCACTTCGGCGGCGACGCCGCGCTCCCGGGCGTGCCGGTCGACCAGGTGCTCGCGCTCGGCGCCGAGAGCTGGTCCGACGGGGACCCGAAGCTCTTCAACATGGCCGCCATGGGCCTGCGGCTGGCCCAGCGCGCCAACGGGGTCTCCACCCTGCACGGCGAGGTCAGCCGCTCGATGTTCAACGGCCTGTGGCCCGGCTTCGACCCCGCCGAGGTGCCGATCACCTCGGTCACCAACGGCGTGCACGCCGCCACCTGGATCGACCCGGCGGTGGTGCGGCTCGGCGCCGCCGAGATCGGCGCCGAGCGCGCCGAGGAGGCGATGACCACCGGCGAGACCAAGCGCTGGACCGGCCTGGAGCGGATCGGCAACGCCGAGGTCTGGGAGCTGCGGCGCACCCTGCGGGCCCAGCTGGTGGAGGAGGCCCGCCGCCGGCTGCGCGCCTCCTGGCACCGGCGCGGGGCCGGCGAGGCCGAGCTTGGCTGGGTCTGCTCCGTGCTCGACCCCGACGTGCTCACCATCGGCTTCGCCCGCCGGGTGCCCTCGTACAAGCGGCTCACCCTGATGCTGCGCGACCAGGAGCGACTGCGCGCCCTGCTGCTGCACCCCACCCGGCCGGTGCAGATCGTGGTGGCCGGCAAGGCCCACCCGGCCGACGACGGCGGCAAGCGGCTGATCCAGCAGATGGTCGCCTTCGCCGACGACCCGGCGGTGCGGCACCGGATCGTCTTCCTGCCGGACTACGACATGGCGATGGCCCAGCGCCTCTACCCGGGCTGCGACGTCTGGCTGAACAACCCGCTGCGCCCGCTGGAGGCCTGCGGCACCTCCGGGATGAAGGCCGCGCTCAACGGCTGCCTCAACCTGTCCGTCCTGGACGGCTGGTGGGACGAGTGGTACGACGGCCGCAACGGCTGGGCGATCCCCACCGCCGACGAGAGCGGCGGGGCGCTCGACCCGGACAGCGGCGAGGCCGAGCGGCGCGACGACATCGAGGCGGCCGCGCTCTACGACCTGATCGAGAACCAGGTCGCCGCCCGCTTCTACGACCGGGACGCGGACGGGCTGCCACAGCAGTGGATCGCCATGGTCCGGCACACCCTGGTCACCCTCGGGCCCAAGGTGCTGGCCGGCCGGATGGTCCGGGAGTACGTCGAACGGCTGTACGCGCCGGCGGCGCAGGCCCAGCGGGAGCTGGCGGGGCAGCACGGCGACGGCGCGCGCGAGCTGGCGGCCTGGAAGGCGAAGCTCCGGGAGGCGTGGCCGGCCGTCCGGGTCGAGCACGTGGAGGCGGACTGCCCGGCCGAGGCGCAGGAACTGGGCAGCTCGCTGGCGCTGCGGGTGCAGGTCGCGCTCGGGACGCTGGAGCCGGGCGACGTCGAGGTGCAGGTGGTCTCCGGCCGGGTGGACGAGCGGGACCGGATCTCGGACGCCTGCCTGCTCGCCCTCAAGCCGGTCGGCGGGCCCGACCTGGACGGCCGCACCCGCTACGAGGGCTCGCTGGAGCTGTGCCGGACGGGCCCGTTCGGCTACACCGTCCGGGTGCTGCCCGCGCACCCGCGGCTGGCCTCGCCCGCCGAGCTGGGGCTGGTCGCCCTGCCGGCCGAGTCGGCCGGGATGGACGCCGGGCTGCTGCGCTGAGCCCGGAGTCGATCCCCCGGACGGCCGCCCTCCGCCCGCCCGTCCGTCCGCGTGGGCGGAGGGCGGCCGTCCGGTCGTGAACCGTGCGGGCGGTCGCGCCCGTACCCCTGTTCGGGAAGTGGGGTGGCCCGGCCGGGTGCGTGACGGCGCACCCGGACGGGCACATTCGTGGGGCCCTGGAGCCGGGCCCTAGACCAGGCTGTCCCGCCAGGCCCGGTGGAGGGCGGCGAAACGGCCGGAGCCGTCGATCAGCTCCTGTGGGGAGCCATCCTCCACGATCCGGCCCTGATCCATCACCAGGACACGGTCGGCGATCTCCACGGTGGAGAGCCGGTGGGCGATGATCACGGCCGTCCGGCCGGCCAGCACGGTGCGCATCGCCCGCTGCACGGCCTGCTCCCCGGGGACGTCCAGCGAGCTGGTCGCCTCGTCCAGGATCAGCACCGAGGGGTCGGCCAGCAGCGCGCGGGCGAAGGCCACCAGCTGGCGCTGGCCGGCCGAGATCCGGCCGCCGCGCTTGCGCACGTCGGTGTCGAAGCCGTCCGGCAGGGCGGCGATGAACTCGTACGCGCCGATGTCGCGGGCGGCCCGCTCGACCTCCTCGCGGGTGGCGCCGGGGCGGCCGATCGCGATGTTCTCGGCGACGGTGCCGGAGAACAGGAAGGACTCCTGGGTCACCATCACCACCCCGCGCCGCAGCTCGGGGGTGGCCAGCTCGCGCAGGTCCACGCCGTCCAGCCGGATCCGGCCGTCGGTCGGGTCGTAGAAGCGGGCCAGCAGCTTGGCGACCGTCGACTTGCCCGCGCCGGTCGCGCCGACCACCGCGACCGTCTGCCCGGCCGGGATCAGCAGGTCGAAGACCGGCAGCACCTCCTTGCCCGTCCGGTAGGCGAAGCGGGTGCCCTCGAAGGAGACGGCGCGGCCCTTGCCGGAGGACTCGGGCAGCCCGGTGGGCTCGGCCGGCTCGGCGACGCTCGGCTCGTGGGCGAGCAGGCCGGAGATCTTCTCCAGGGCCGCGGCGGCCGACTGGTAGCTGTTGAGGAACATCGCCAGCTGGTCGATCGGGTCGAAGAGCCGGCGCAGGTAGAGCGCGAAGGCGGTGAGCACGCCCAGCTCCAGCGCGTCGTCCACGACCAGGTAGGCGCCGAGCAGCACCACGCCGGCGGTCCACAGGTTGGCGGTGGCGCGGGAGAGGCCGACGTAGCGGGCGATCTCCAGCAGGCCGTCCGCCGTCGCGGTGGCGGACTGCTTGTTGACCACGGCGAAGGCGGCGTCGTTGGCCTTCTCCCGGCGGAAGGCCTGCACCGGGCGGATGCCGTTCATGGTCTCGGTGAAGCGGACGATCAGCGAGGCCGCCGAGGTGCGCGAGCGCCGGTAGACCCGGCGCGAGCGGCGGCGGAAGGAGCGGGCGATCAGGGCCAGCGGCAGGAAGGCCGCCAGCGAGACCAGGCCGAGCTGCCAGTCCAGCACCAGCAGCAGCACCGAGATGTAGCAGACGGACAGGAAGACCGTCAGCAGCTCCTGCAGGCCCTCGGAGAGCAGCTCGCGCAGCGCGTCGATGTCGCTGGTGGCGCGGGAGATGATCCGGCCCGAGGTGTAGCGCTCGTGGAAGTCCAGACTGAGCCGCTGGGCGTGCCGGAAGATCCGGCCGCGCAGCTCCAGCACGATGTCCTGGTTGACCCGGGCGCTGATCTTGATGAACACCCACTGCAGCACCGGGCTGAGCAGCGCGCAGAACAGGTAGGCGGCGACCACCGCGATCAGCGGTCCCGAGTCGTGCTCGCGCAGCGCCGGGATGCCGCGGTCCATCGCCACCGCGACCAGCAGCGGGCCGGACTGGAGCGCGGCCTGCTGGACCAGGATCACCACCATCGCGACGGCGATCCGGGCCCGGTGCGGGCCGAGCAGCGAGCGCAGCAGCGCCCGGGGCGCGCCCGGCGGGACGGGGATGTCCTCCTCGTCGGCGGGCGGCGGGGGCAGCTCCTCCTCGGCGGGTTCGGCGGGCCCGGCCTTGACGGGTTCGGCGGTGGTGGTCATGCGCTGCTCCGTTCGGGCACCGGGGCGGCCTCGCCCGACATCAGTTCTCGGTAGTGCGCGCAGTCGCGCAGCAGCTCCTGGTGGGTGCCGACGGCCACGATCCGGCCGTCCGCCAGCACCGCGACCCGGTCGGCGAGCAGCACGGTGCTGGGGCGGTGGGCGACCACCAGGGCGGTGGTGGTGCCGAGGACCTCGCGCAGCGCCCGTTCGACCAGCGCCTCGGTGTGCACGTCCAGCGCGGAGAGCGGGTCGTCCAGCACCAGGAAGGCCGGGTCGCCGACCACCGCGCGGGCCAGCGCGAGGCGCTGGCGCTGGCCGCCGGACAGGCTCAGGCCCTGCTCGCCGACCTCGGTGTCCGGGCCCTGCGGGAGCTTCTCGACGAAGCCGGCCTGGGCGGTGGCGAGGGCGGTGCGCAGCTGCTCCTCACCGGCGCCCGGGGCGCCCATCAGGACGTTCTCCCGGACGGTGGCGGAGAACAGGGTGGGCTCCTCGAAGGCGACGGCGACGAGTTCGCGCAGCCGCTGCCGGGGCAGTTCGCGGATGTCCCGGCCGTCCAGCGTGATGGTGCCGGCGGTGGCCTCGTACAGCCGGGGGAGCAGCGCGGTGAGCGTGGTCTTGCCGCTGCCGGTGGCGCCGACCAGGGCCATGGTCTCGCCGCTGCGGACGTGCAGGTCGATGCCGGCCAGCAGGTCGGGGCCGTCCTCGGGGGCGTCGGGGTAGCGGAAGCGGACGCCGGTGAAGCGGATGCCGTCCGGGGCGGCGAGTTCGGTGGCGGTGCCGGGGTCGGGGCTCTCCGGCTCGTCCAGCACCTCGAAGAAGCGGTCGGTGGCGGTGGCCGCCTCGTTGGCGTAGGCGAGCAGCCAGCCGAGCGACTCGACCGGCCAGCGCAGCGCGAGCGCGGTGGAGAGGAAGGCGACCAGGGTGCCGGCGCTCAGCTCGTCGTGGGCCACCAGGTAGGCGCCGACGGCGAGGGCGCAGCCGAGCGCGATCTCCGGCAGGCCGACGATGACCGCCCAGAGGTTGGCGAGCAGGTGCGCCTTGCGCAGTTCGGTGCCGCGCAGCTCCTGGGACTGGGCGCGGAAGCGCTCGGCCATCGAGCGGTGGCGGCCGAAGGCCTTGAGGATGCGGATGCCGAGGACGGACTCCTCGACCACGGTGGCGAGGTCCCCGTTCTGGTCCTGGGCGAGCCGGGAGGCGCCGGAGTAGTGGGCCTCGAACCGCCGGGTGAGCACGAACAGCGGGGCGGCCGGGACCAGGGCGATCAGCGCGAGCCGCCAGTCCTGGGTGAACATCACCACCGTGCCGGCCAGGAACATCACCGAGTTGACGACCAGGAAGACCAGCGGGAAGGCCAGGAACAGCCGCATGGTGTACATGTCGGCGGTGGCCCGGGAGAGCAGCTGGCCGGAGCCCCAGCGGTCGTGGAAGGAGACCGGCAGCCGCTGGAGCTTGGCGAAGAGGTCCCCGCGCATGGCCGTCTCCAGCCCGGCCAGCGGGCGGGCCAGCACCACCCGGCGGGTGAAGAACAGTGCGGATTCGACCAGGCCGAGGACCACCAGCAGGCCGACCAGCGGCCAGAGGCCGGCCAGGTCGTGCTCGGCGAGCGGGCCGTCCACGATCAGGCCGAGGACCACCGGGACGGCGAGGGTGCTCAGCATGCCGAGCGAGGCGGCCGTCACCGAGACGGCCAGCCGGCCGCGGACGGCACGGGCGTACGGCCACAGGCGGAGCAGGGAGCGGACCGCGGAGTGGTGCGGTGCGGGCCCGGCCGGGCCGGCCGCGGTTCTCGCGGCGTTCGCGTCGGTTCGGGGGGTTGCCGGGGTCGGGTCGTCGGGGTCTTGTCTGTTCTCGGCCATCGCGGTGAGAGTAGGCAGAGAGACCGTCACTTCTCATCCGGTTTTTCGGCCCCTGTCGGTGGTGCCCGGCGAGAACCGGCCACCCGAACGGGCGGTGCGGGCGCGAAACAGGGGGCGCGCACATCCGTTCGTGCGGGGACGAGTGCGCCGCGCGCCTCTTGCGAGCGCCAGCTCATCGGCCGATTACATCTCCTGACGGATGACCATTGACACGCAAGCGACAGGAGCGCGCAGATGACGGTCGAGACCGAGCCCACCCCAGGTCACGGCTCCGCAACCGTGCAGGTACGGGCCCAGCTCAGCCTCAGCACGACCGCGGCGCGGAACCTGGCGACGACGACCAAGTCGAAGCCGCAGATGCAGGAGATCACCTCCCGCTGGCTGTTGAAGATGCTGCCGTGGGTGCAGGTCAGCGCGGGCACCTACCGGGTCAACCGGCGGCTGAGCTACGCCCCCGGGCAGGGCCGGGTCAGCTTCGTGAAGACCGGCTCCGCGGTGACGGTGATCGCCCCCTCGCTGGCCGAGGTGCCGGCGCTGCGCGGCTTCGAGGACGAGGAGGTGCTCGCCGAGATGGCCCGCCGGTTCGTGCAGCGGGACTTCACGCAGGGCGACGTGCTGGTGCAGGAGGGGGCGCCGATCGACGAGGTGTTCCTGATCGCGCACGGCAAGGTGGACCGGATCGGCACCGGCAAGTACGGCGAGCAGGCCGTGCTGGGCTCGCTCGCGGACGGCGACCACCTCGGCGACGAGGCGATCACCGAGGGCGGCGGCACCTGGCCGTACACCGTGAAGGCGGCCACCTCCGGGGTCGCGATGGCGCTGTCCTGGCCGGTGCTCCAGGAGCTGATCGGCCGCTCCGAGTCGCTGCGCGAGCAGCTGCTGGGCTTCGCCGCCGACGCCGCGCAGGCGCAGAACGAGCACGGCGAGGCCGCGATCGACCTCTCGGCCGGCCACCGGGGCGAGTACGGGCTGCCCGGCGCCTTCGTGGACTACGAGCTGACGCCGCGCGAGTACGAGCTGAGCGTCGCGCAGACCGTCCTCAAGGTGCACACCCGGGTCGCGGACCTCTACAACAAGCCGATGAACCAGACCGAGGAGCAGCTGCGGCTGACCATCGAGGCCCTGCGGGAGCGGCAGGAGTACGAGATCATCAACAACCCGGAGTTCGGGCTGCTCGGCAACGCCGACTTCGACCAGCGGATCCAGACCCGCACCGGGGCGCCCACCCCGGACGACCTGGACGAGCTGCTGAGCATGCGCCGCGACACCGACTTCCTGTTCGCCCACCCGCGGGCGATCGCGGCCTTCGAGCGGGAGTGCAACCGGGTCGGCGTCTACCCGTCCACGGTCGACGTCCTCGGCAGGCACCGGCCGACCTGGCGCGGGGTGCCGATCTTCCCGTGCAACAAGATCCGGGTGTCCGACCAGCAGACCAGCGCGTTCATCGCGATGCGCGTCGGCGAGGACAACCAGGGCGTGGTCGGCCTCACCCAGATCGGCATCCCGGACGAGGTGGAGCCGGGCCTGAACGTCCGGTTCATGGGCATCGACGAGAAGGCGATCGCCTCGTACCTGGTCAGCACCTACTACTCGGCTGCGGTGCTGGTGCCGGACGCGATCGGTGTGCTGGAGAACGTCGAGGTCGGGCACGCCGGCAGCTGATGCCTACGTCTCCTGGGCGGGGGAGCGGAGCAGGCGCAGCGAGCGCCCGCCCAGGACGACGGCGCCGTCCGCGGCGACGGTGCCGCCCGCGCCCGGGTCCGCGGTGTCGACCACGCTCTCGTACGGGGCCGCCGCCGGCGCCCAGGGTTCGCCGGGCAGGGTGAACACCACCGGTTCGTGGCCCGCGTTGAGCATCAGCAGGAAGCTGTCGTCGCCGGGCGCGGGCCCGTCCTCGTCCCGGTCGGGCAGCGCGGTGCCGGAGAGCAGCATGCCGAGGCAGGCGGTGGGTGCGAACCAGTCGGCCTCGGTCATCTCGGTGCCGTGCGGGGTGAACCAGGTGAGGTCGGGCCGGCCGCCCGGGGTGGTGGCCCGGCCGGAGAAGAACGCCCGCCGGTGCAGCACCGGGTGGGCCCGGCGCAGCCGGACCAGCCGGGCGGTGAACGCGCACAGCTCCTGCCAGCCGGGCTGCTCCAGCAGGGACCAGTCCAGCCAGCCGACCTCGTTGTCCTGGCAGTAGGCGTTGTTGTTGCCGCCCTGGGTGCGGCCCAGTTCGTCCCCGGCGGTGAGCATCGGGACGCCGGCGGAGAGCAGCAGGGTGGCCGTCAGGTTGCGCAGTTGGCGCAGCCGCAGCGCGTTGACCGCCGGGTCGGTCGTCTCGCCCTCGGCGCCGTGGTTCCAGGAGCGGTTGTCGTCGGTGCCGTCGCGGTTGTCCTCGCCGTTGGCCCCGTTGTGCTTGCGGTCGTAGGAGACGAGGTCGCGCAGGGTGAAACCGTCGTGCGCCGTCACGTAGTTGACGGAGGCGTACGGGCGGCGGCCGGCCCGCTGGTAGAGGTCGGAGGAGCCGCAGAGGCGGTAGCCGAGTTCGCGCACGTCCGGGCGGGCGCCGCGCCAGAAGTCCCGTACGGTGTCGCGGTACCTGTCGTTCCACTCGGCCCACAGCGGGGGGAAGCCGCCGACCTGGTAGCCGCCCGGGCCGACGTCCCAGGGCTCGGCGATCAGCTTCACCCGGCCGAGCAGCGGGTCCTGGGAGACGGCGGTGAGGAAGGGGTGGTCCATGTCGACGGCGTCGCCGCCGCTCGGGCCGCCGCGGGCCAGGGCGGCGGCGAGGTCGAAGCGGAAGCCGTCCACGCCCATCTCGGTGACCCAGTAGCGCAGCGAGTCGGTGATCAGCCGAACCACCTGCGGGCGGCGGGTGTCCAGGGTGTTGCCGCAGCCGGTGTAGTCGGCGTAGCCGCGCGGGTGGTTGGGCGGGAGGCGGTAGTAGGCGGCGTTGTCGATGCCGCGCAGTGAGAGCGACGGGCCGAGGGCGCCGCCCTCGGCGGTGTGGTTGAACACCACGTCGAGGATCACCTCGATCCCGGCGGCGTGCAGGGCGCGGACCATCCGCCTGAACTCGCCGACCTGGCCGCCGCGGGAGCCGGAGGCGGAGTAGCCGGCGTGCGGGGCGAAGTAGCCGATCGTGTTGTAGCCCCAGTAGTTGACCAGTCCGCGGGCCTGGAGGTGGTCCTCGCTGGCGTACTGGTGCACGGGCAGCAGCTCGACGGCCGTCACGCCGAGGCGGGTGAGGTGGGCGAGGGCGGCGGGGTGGGCGAGGCCGGCGTAGGTGCCGCGCAGGTGCGGGGGGATCTCCGGGTGGCGCATGGTGAAGCCGCGCACGTGGAGCTCGTAGAGGACCGTCTCGGACCAGGGGGTGTTCGGGCGCCGGTCGTCGTCCTGGGCACCGTCGGTCAGGCCGTCGTCGTGGACGACCACCGATCTCGGGACGTACGGCGCGGAGTCGCGGTTGTCCCGGACGGTGTCGGCGACGTCCGCCTCGGGCCAGTTGCGGACGGCGGCGCAGGCGGCGTCGTGGGAGGTGTAACAGCCGTCGACGGCGCGGGCGTACGGGTCGAGCAGCAGCTTGGCGGGGTTCCAGCGGGCGCCGGTCCACGGGTCCCAGCGGCCGTGCACGCGGAAGCCGTAGCGGGTGCCCGGGAGCACGCCGGGGAGGAAGCCGTGCCAGACCTCGGCGTCCTGCTCGGTGAGGGGGTGGCGGGTCTCGTGCCCCTCCTCGTCGAACAGGCAGAGTTCCACGGCTTCGGCGCCGGCCGCCCAGAGGGCGAAGTCGGTGCCCCGGCGGCCTCGGCGGTCGGTGCGGAGGCGGGCGCCCAGGGGTTGCCAGTTGCCGGGGTTCAGGTGCGGTGCCGACGCCATGGCGGTGGCCTTCCTGGGCGGGGTGTTCCGGGTCCATTCACCTTTTCTTTCCCGGATTGCGTCCGGCAGAAGCGGTGGGGGTTTTTGTGGGTCGGGGGATTCCGGGTGATCGGCGTGTCCCCCTGTCGAGGGCCATCGTTGTTCCGGGCGTCGGTTGTGAACAGTGGGAGGGGCCCCGGGATGCGGCGCCGAGGACGGGTGTGGGCGCGGGGCGTGGCGGCGGTGGCCTGCTGTCTGGTCGTCCTGGCGGGTTGTGGTGGTCCGGCGGGGGTGTCGGAGGGGGACGCGGCCGAGGGCGGTGCGCGGGCGGTGCCGGCGGCGCCGTCCCGGGCGGTGCTCGCGGTGCAGCCGGCCGACGGGGCGCAGGACGTGCAGCCGGAGGGCGCCGTCCGGGTGGCGGTGACGCAGGGGCGGCTGGTGTCCGTGCGGCTGGCGGACGGCAAGGGCGCCGAGGTGCCGGGGACGATCGCGGCCGACGGCGGCGGCTGGGTGCCTGACGGGCCGTTGCCGCTCGGGACGGCGTTCACGCTGGACTCCGTCGCGGAGGACGACCAGGGGCGCAAGGCGGCCTGGCACTCGGCGTTCACGACCGTCGCGCGGGCGCACACCTTCGTGGCGTTCTTCACCCCGGAGGACGGCTCCACGGTCGGCGTCGGCATGCCGGTCTCGCTGCGCTTCAGCCGTCCGATCACCGACCGGGCGGCGGTGGAGAAGGCCGTCCAGGTCGTCGCCGACCCGCCGGTGCCGGTGGCCGCGCACTGGTTCGACGGGCAGCGGCTGGACTTCCGTCCGGAGCAGTACTGGGCGGCGGGCACCAGGGTGACGGTGGCGCTGCGGCTCAAGGACGTGCAGGGGGCGCCGGGGGCGTTCGGGACGCAGAGCCGGGACCTGCACTTCACCGTCGGCCGGGCGCAGGTCTCCACCGTCGACCTGGACGCCCACACCATGACCGTCCGGGCGGGCCGGGGCGGCCAGGTGGTCCGGGTGCTGAAGATCTCCGGCGGCAGCCCCGACCACTCCACCTACCGGGGGGTGATGGTGGTGTCGGAGAAGTACAGGATGACCCGGATGAGCTCGCAGACCGTCGGCATGGGCGACGAGTACGACATCGAGGACGTCCCGCACGCGATGCGGCTGACCACCTCCGGCACCTTCGTGCACGGCAACTACTGGGCGGATCCCGAGGTGTTCGGCACCACCAACACCAGCCACGGCTGCATCGGGCTGGCCGACGCCAAGGGCGGAGCGAGCAAGGACTCCCCGGCGGGCTGGCTGTTCGAGCACACCGTCCCGGGGGACGTGCTGGAGGTGAAGGCCTCCGCCGGGGACTTCGTGCCGCCGCAGAACGGGCTCAACGGCTGGAACGTGCCCTGGGACCAGTGGGTGGCCGGGAGCGCGCTGCGGCCGGTTCCGTAGGCCTCCTCCGAACCTTCACTTCTCGTCAACCCGACTCCTCTCAGGATTCACTCGGACGGCTTAGCTATCCTGCTCCGGCGCGTCCGGGATCCGGCCGGAAAGATCGGCCGGACGGTGCAACTCATGGGGGCACTCAACGCGTCAAGTGAGTGAAATACCGGGAGGGGAGAAACCGTGAAGACGGGTACGACGGTCGGCGCAGCGATACGCACCACCAACCGCTACGGGCGCCGGAGTGCGATGGCGCTGGTCATGGGCGGGGTGCTGCTGCTGACGGCCGCCTGCAACGACGACAAGGGCGGCGGCTCGGGGGGTACCGGCGGCGGCAACGCGGCCTCCGCGCCGGCGGCGGACGCGGGCGGCGGCTCGGCGACGCCGAAGCCCTCGGCCGCGGTGTTCGCCGTGCAGCCGGCCGACGGCGCCCAGGACGTCGCGCCGAACGGGCTGGAGGTGGCCGTCTCCAACGGCAAGCTCAGCACGGTCGAGGTGACCGACAAGGACGGCAAGCCGGTCGAGGGCGCGATCACCCCGGACGGCACCGGCTGGAAGCCCGCGGGGGCGCTCGCCGTCGGCATGGTGTACAAGGTGAACGCGCAGGCCAAGGACGCGGAGGGGCTGGTGGCCGCGTCCACCACCACCTTCACCACGCTGACGCCGGAGAAGAAGGTCTCCACCAACGACAACATCAGCGACGGCGCCACCTACGGCGTCGGCATGATCGTCTCGGTGAACTTCAACAAGGACGTCAAGAACAAGGACGCCGTCCTCAAGGGCATCAGCATCGAGTCCAACAACGGCACCGTGGTCAAGGGCCACTGGTTCGGCGACCGCCGGGTGGACTTCCGTCCGGAGAAGTACTGGGCGCCGGGCACCAAGGTGACCGTCAAGTACCGGCTGAAGAACGTCGAGGTCGCCCCCGGCATCTACGGCGACGTGGACAAGGACGAGCCGTTCACCATCGGCCGGTCGATGGTCTCCACCGCGGACGCCAAGTCGCACCAGATGACCATCGAGCGGGACGGCCAGAGCACCACCGTGCCGGTCACCCTCGGGGCTGACGCCACGCCGTCCTGGGGCGGGACGATGGTGGTCATGTCCAAGGAGAAGGTCACCCGGATGAACTCGCAGACCGTGGGTCTCGGCGGCGAGTACGACATCAAGGACGTCCCGCACGCGATGCGGCTGACCACCTCCGGCACCTTCGTGCACGGCAACTACTGGGCCAGCCCGTTCGGCAAGACCAACGCGAGCCACGGCTGCGTGTCGATGCAGGACGTGAAGGGCGGCAGCGACTCCTCCGTCGCCGGCAAGTTCTTCAACGACTCGATGGTCGGCGACCCGATCAAGGTCGTGAACACCAAGGAGAAGACCGTCGCGCCCTCCAACGGGCTGGGCGGCTGGAACGTGGACTGGGCCGCCTGGTAGGCCCTTCCCGGTAGCGGGCCCGGCTGTTCCGGGCCTTGCGGCGAGTTTGCCGTCGTGCGGCCCGATCCTCACCCGTTGGGGTCGGGCCGCCGCGGTTTCCGGGGCGACGAGCCCCACGAATGGCGCAACCTTTCCGGTGGCCCGGAGCGTGTGACGGTCGGGTCCGTCGGATTCACGGGGATCACGGGGTTTCTGAGGGAGGGATCGACGTTGAGGTCGATACGCAGAGTGGTGGCGGTGGGTCTGGTCGGCGGCGCGATGGCGCTGACGGCCGCCTGCGGTGGGGGCGGCGGGGGCGGCGGGAGCGCGGCGGGCGGTGCGGCCAAGGCCGATCTGGGGGCGGGCGCGGCCAGTGCCAAGCCCGCGGCGGCGCCCAGCGCGGCGGCGTCCACCGGCACGGCGCCGAAGGTCTCCAAGGCGGCCGTGAGCATCGAGCCCAGGCCGGGCTCGGTGGACGTGGCGCCGAACGCGCTGAAGATCGGCGCGACCGGGGGCAAGCTCACCACCGTCAAGGTGAACGACAAGGCGGGCAAGGAGGTCCCCGGCACCATCTCCGCCGACGGCGCCTCCTGGACGCCCACGGCCGGCCTGGAGGTGGGCACCGCCTACCAGGTCAGCGCGATGGCCGCGGACGCCGACGGCGCGGTCGCCACGGCGGACAGCAGCTTCTCCACGCTGACCCCGACGGCGCTCGCCAAGGCCTCGGACAACGTGGACAACGACGCGACGTACGGCGTCGGCATGATCGTCTCGGTGAACTTCAGCAAGGACGTCGCGAACAAGGACGAGGTCGCCCGGGGCATCAGCTTCGAGACCAGCAACGGCACCGTGGTGAAGGGCCACTGGTTCGGCGACCGCCGGCTGGACTTCCGCCCGGAGCAGTACTGGACGCCCGGGACCAAGGTGGTCGTGCACTACCGCCTCAAGAGCGTCGAGATCGCCCCCGGGGTGTACGGCGGGGACCGGGACGAGCCCTTCACGATCGGGCGGTCCCAGATTTCGACGGTTGACGCCGCGACGCACAAGATGACGGTCGTATCTGCAGGTCAGACGAGTGACATCGACATCAGTGCCGGCGCGCCCGAACACCCCACCTGGAACGGGACGATGGTGGTCATGTCCAAGGAGGGCGTGGTGCGGATGCAGTCCAGCACCCTGCCCGGCATGACCGGTGCGCCGTACGACCTCCAGGTCCCGCACTCGATGCGGCTCACCGACTCCGGCACGTACGTGCACGGCAACTACTGGAGCAGTAGCAGCACCTTCGGCGAGGACAACGTCAGCCACGGCTGCGTGGGCCTCAAGGACGTCCAGGGCGGCGGCGCCAACACCTCGATGGGCAAGTTCTACGACGGCACGCTGGTCGGCGACGTGATGGTCGTGAAGAACTCGACGAGGAAGGAGACGCTCGACCCGTCGAACGGGCTGAGCGGCTGGAACGCGCCGTGGAGCACCTGGTGAACGGCCGCTGAGGTGGGGGAGGGGTCAACCCGGGCTTGACGGAATTCGGCCCGGGGCGACCCCTTCTTGCATCCGGCATATGCCGACGCGACGTGATCGTTTGCTCATTGTCCGTACGCGGCTGCTTGCGTTCCGCAATGATGGTCCGCATGGCGGGTTGGGGCGAAGCAGATCAGTCGGTGGTTCCCGGGGCCGGAGTGGTGGCCGAGGCATCCTGGATCGACGTCCGCAGCGGTGGGCTCTCGGCACTGGAGCGGCTCACCTCCGAGGAGCTGGAGGAGCTGTACTCCGGCAGACTCCGCGACCCGTCGGCCCCCAACGAGGTACGGCTGCCGTCCCGGCCCGAGTCGGGCCCGGTGGCCCGCAGGCTGGTGCTCTCCGTCCTGGAGTCCTGGGACCTCCACCAGCACCTGGAGGCCGGGGAGTTGCTGACCAGTGAGCTGGTCAGCAACGCGGTCCGGCACGCGGCCGGGCGCACCATCGGCCTGCACGTCAGCCGCAAGCCCGGGTGGCTGCGGATCGAGGTCAGGGACTCCTCGCGGGCGCTGCCGTGCATGATCCTCGCCGAGGCCAGGCCGGTGAACGAGCGCGGGCGGGGGCTGAGGATCGTCGACGACCTCGCCGACCGCTGGGGCGCGGACCTGCTGCCGCGCGGCAAGGGCGTGTGGTTCGAGCTGAAGGTGCGCGAGCGGCCCTGAGGGCGGGTGAAGCGCTGTTCCCCGTGTTCCCCGGGAAACACGCAGGGCCCCCGGATTCGCCGTGGTCCGGCGGATGGGGGCCCCTGCAGGTCATCGCGTCGGCCAAGGGGGTGCGTGCCGCGCGATGGGCGTCGGCAGTGCCAGGTCGGGCCCGCCGAAGTCATCGACCCAGGGCGGCGTGCTGTGTCGCCCGCCGTTGGGCTGCTCTGACTATCGCACGGATCTCAGCATGTGGGCAAACCGGATGGCTTGGAATGCAAGGTCTGTTACCTAGTTCACCTTTGGAATTTGCATAGGTTAACGCCATCGCCTGTGAATATTCATGATCACGGCGATGTGACCATGGCTTGGCGGACTCGGGCGGCGTGTGCGCGCACGGCGGCGGGGGAGAGGTGCCGGCGGGGTGGCGGAGTGCCGGGGGTGCCGTCGCGGCAGGTGCGGCAGAGGCCGCCGAGGAGGGCCTGGGGGCGGCAGGGGGTGCGGCAGGCGGTGCACTCGATGACGCGGGCGGGGTGCTGTTGCGAGGGTGGGACCGGCTGGGGGTGGCGTTCCGGGGGCATCTTGTCGAGCAGGCGGCGGCGGGTGAAGGCGGCCGGGCTGTGGACGTCCGGCGGGAGGCCGCCGGTGAGGGCGGCCGTGAAGAGGGCCGGAGAGGTGCCCCGGGCCAGCCACTCGGCGGCCAGCGGTTCGAGCGTGGTGCAGTCGGCGGCTGAGAGGGCGAGGCGGGGGTCGGCGAGGCCGAGGCCCGCGAGGGCGGCGTAGGCGGCCGAGGTGGGGGACGTGCGGTTGAGCGTTCGCTCCTTGGGGGGATCGAGTGCGGCGGGCGTTGACGTCTCGCCGGTCATGACGAAGCGCGTCCACCAGGCGTCGGAGCGGGGTGTGCGGGAGAAGTAGGTGCGGAACACCCAGCGGCACTCCTTGGAGCTGACGCGCTCCCGGATGCGACGCAGATGACCTGCGGTGGAGAGGTTGTTGAGGGCGGTGCGGCAGGCCATCTGCCCGTAGTGGGGCTGGAGGGCGGCGAGGGTCTTGACGTCCATGGCGGCGCCGTCGGGGAGGTGGTCGACGAGCGAGGCGAGGTACGCCTCGCGGGCGGGGAGGTGGGCGAAGTCGCTCGCGGAGCGGGGGAGTTGCTCCGGGGCGGACTGCTTGCCGTACCCGGGGGCGGCCATGGCGGTAGGGTTGTGGGTAGCCACAGGATCGAGCTCGATTCGATCGTGCCGGTCAGACCCCCGTTCGGTGCTGGTAACACCGGCGGGGGTTGTTTCTTGCTGCGCACGCTACAGGGGGAAACCGCCTGTGGAAAAGTCGTGACGATAAGTCATATCTGCTGCGCACAGGGGTGGTTGGAAGGTGGTTACCCACCCATTCCATTGAGGGTCACTCGGCCCGTGTGGCTTGAGCTTCGGAGGCGAAGGCGACGAAGGCGGACCAGGCCTCGGGGGAGAAGGTGAGGGTCGGCCCGGCCTTGTCCTTGGAGTCGCGGACGTGGATGGCGGAGGGGCAGGAGGCCACCTCGACGCACTCGCCGCCATCCGTGGTGCTGTAGCTGGACTTGGACCACTGAAGCATGGCGCTCATAGCTCTTCTGCCTTCTGTCTGATGAAAGCCTTCGATTCCTCAACGCTGAGGGCCTGCATGCGGATCATGCCATGGCGTTGTGCGAGAAGGTTCACTCGCTCGGGGTCGCTGTGCAGGATCCCTGTGCCCTGCCCCTCGACATAAGCGAGTTGTTCATGATCAGGGGTTTCCAACAGGATCATCGGGCCGTTGAGCGCTGCGTAGGCAGCCCGATCAATCGGTAGAGCCTGGATGGATACGTTGCGGAGTTCGCCGACATCGATCAGGTGGTTGAGCTGCCGTTTCATGAGGTCCTTGGTGCCGACTGCAGCCCTGAGTGCGGCTTCGTGGATCACGAAGCCGTGAAGTGTGGTTGGCCGGCTGCGCAGCCGTTCCTGCCGTTGCATCCGACCGGCAACGCGTGCGGCGACCGTCTCGTCGTCCAGCGGCGGGTATGAGTTGCTGATTGTCTCGCGGGCGTACTCCTCCGTCTGGAGCAGGCCCGGGATCAACAGGGACGAGTAAGCGTGGAACGCGATCGCCTCGCGCTCGGCCTCTGTGTATTCCCGCGAGTAGGACGAGAACTTCTCGGGCGTCATGAAGGTAGCCGCTCCCAGCAGCATCCCCTTCGCATCGCACAACTCATCTGCAGCCTCAAGCAGTTGGAGCGTCGGTTTGCGCCTCCCCGCCTCCATCGAGCGCACGCTCTCGATGTCGTAGTGAGCGGCCTGACTCAGCTGCTCCCGGCTCACGCCCGCGAGGGTGCGCCAGCGCTTGACCTGATCGCCGCAGTACCTCCACGACATCGGGTTCTGCTTCGGCGTGCTCACGGCCCCGCACCCCTTCCTGCCCTGGTCGCAGGGCGGTCAAAGCGTCCGCCGTACGTACGGCGTTACTCCTGAGGCTATGCCCGCCTGTCGACGCTTGAAGGGTGAAATGGCCGAACTCAGCCCTCGCGAGTGACGCCGTCCGTAAACCCCCAAGGACTCTGATGCTCACTCAGCCCGTCGACCTCGTCGAGTGGATGTTCCCCCGCCTCCCCCGCAGCGCCGGCCGTGCCCGCATCCGCTTCATCCGGCAGGCCTTCGAGTGGGAGGTGCCCGTCGACGCCGCCGAGACCGCCCTGATCCTCCTCAGCGAACTCGTCACCAACGCCTGCAGCCACGCCCGCGGCCCGCGTGACCGGATGATCGGCGTGCGCGTTCTCCTCCCCACCCCTTCCGTGCTCCGCATCGAGGTCTCGGACGCCAACTCCGACCTCCCGGCCGTCCGCCAGGCCACCCCCGAGGACGAGTCCGGCCGGGGCCTCGAACTCGTCGCCGCCCTCGCCACCTCCTGGGGCGCCCACCTCCGTGGCGACGGCTACATCGGCAAGACCATCTGGTGCGAACTCGCCCTCCCCACCCCACTCGACCCCCACGCCTGAGCCCGACCCCACCGACTGCACGAGAAGTCGGGTGGGCCGACTTCTCGTGCGCGCCCTCCGGGCGCTGCCGCACGCCTCTACCGCCTCCGGCGGTGCCGGGACAGGGTGGCGACCGGCCGCATCCGTCTCATCAACTGGAGCACAGCATGGGAGAGCACTCGAAGCCGCCGAAGGACCCGGGCCAGGGGACTCCGCCGCCGGACAATTCCGATAGCAAGGTCCCCCTGCCGCCGCCGAGCAACGGCAAGCACAAGAAGAAGTGATGGCGAGCGACGACGGGCGCCTGGCCGAGCACCGGGCACGCCTGGACGCGGAGATGGAGCGGCGAGGGGCGTGGCCGGAGGATTCGCCGTGGCTGCGCGAGGCCTTCGCCGCGCTGCCGCGCGACCGGTTCGCGCCGGACCGGCTGTGGCGGTGGAACGGCAGGGCCTACGTGTCGGTCGACCGCGCCGACGACCCGGACGGCTGGGCCGTCGAGTTGTACTCCGGCGTCGACGCGTCGGCCGTCACCCAGCTCACCGACGGCCGCCCGTCGTCCTCACTGTCCGCGCCCTCCGTGGTGGCGGACATGCTGGACAGCCTCAGGGTGGAGCCGGGGCACCGGGTGTGGGACGTCGGCACCGGCCAGGGCTGGACGGCGGCGCTGGCCGCCTGGCGAGCCGGGCCGGGCCTGGTGGTGACCACGGAGGTCGACGAGCACCTGGCCGCCGTCGCTCGGGCCCGGCTCGCGGACGCCGGGCTCGCCGTCCATGCGGCGGCAGGGGACGGCACCGGCGGCGGGGTGCCGGGCGGCGGCCGAGTCGACCGCCTCCACGCCACCTACGCCGTGGAAACCGTCCCCTGGTCCTGGGTGGAGGCGGTGCACCCGGGCGGACGGATCGTCTATCCCTGGGGGCGACTCGGATACGTCGCCCTCACCGTCGCCGACGACGGCGCCGCCGCGCACGGCTGGGTCCACGGCCTGGCCCGGTTCATGGGCGACCGGCACGCTCCGGCCCAGCCGAGCAGTGGGCCCGCCGCGTACGCGCAGGTGCGCGGCGATGCCGAACCCGAGGCCTGCCGGGCACTGGACCGCGACCCGGCAGGCCTGGAGGACTGGCACCTCAGGTTCGCGCTGCGCGTCGCCATCCCGGACGCCGTGCTGTCCACCGGCCAGGCCGGGCCGGCCACCCTGGTCCACGACGGTGCCCGTTCGTGGGCCGAGATCCGTCCGGACGCGGACGGCAGGCCGCTGCTGTCGCAGGGCGGGCCGCGCCGCCTCGGCGACGAGCTGCTGGCCGCCTGGTCCCAGTGGGAGGAACTCGGCCGCCCCGATCTCCACGACTACGGCGTCACCGTCACCCCGGACGCCCAGTGGGCCTGGCAGGGCGACCCGAACGACGGCCCCCGGTGGCCGATCGGACGCTTGCACCCGGCTGCGCGGTGACCGTTCTCGGATCCTCCGGCTGAACGGCGTGAAGCCGATGTTGCGCGGGAAGTCGGCCGGGCCGACTTCCCGCGCAACGGGGCAGGCGCCACTGGCCCGTGGCAGCCTGTTCGGCGAAGGGGGGATCACAGATGTTGCTGAACTTCAGGGTCGCGAACCACCGCTCGATCAGAGACGAGCAATCGCTCCAGCTCAACCCGGTCTACGAAGCGGACAGGCCGCCGGGGACGCACTGGGAAGCGGTCCCCGTGGCGGGCATCTTCGGGGCCAATGCCGCCGGCAAGTCGAACGTGATCGATGCCCTGGCGTACATGGGCAGGATGGTCGTCAACTCGCACCGGGACGCGGAGCCGGACGGTGGTGTGGCCCGGCAGCCCTTCCGTCTCGAAGAGGCGGCGCGCGGGGAACCGTCCTGGTACGTGGTGGACCTGCTGATCGACGGGATCCGCTACACCTACGGGTTCAGCGTGGACGACGACCGGGTGGTCGACGAGTGGCTGCACAGCTTTCCCCATGGCAGGAAGCGCAAGATCTTCGAGCGTTCGGCCGACGGGGTGGAGATCGGTGACTCACAGCACCGACGAGAACTGGAGCTGGTCGAGAACATCACCGAACCCAACGTCCTCTTCATGTCCCTTGCGGCGCGCTCCCGGCAGGACGACTTCCGCCCGGTGTACGACTGGTTCGCCCGGAGCCTCCAGTTCAGCCGGCGGCTGTTGGTCACGGGGCGCGGTGGTGCGGCGCGAATTCTTGAAAACCCGGACCGGTACCCGGAGTTCATCGAGCTGTTGCGTGCCGCGGACCTCGGGATCGCCGACTGCGGCACGGAGTGCGTGCTGGAGGACGAGGGGGAGCTGCGGAAGCGCTACGGTGCGCGCATTCTGCCGTGGCGGTTGGCAGACCTCGAAGAGAACGGGCCGCGCGAGGTCATGCGCCCGTGGATAGGACACCGCGGGCGCGACGGGATCGTCAGGATGGACCTGTCCGAGGAGTCCGAGGGCACACAGGCATTGCTGCGGCAGGCGCCCCTCATCACAGGGGCGCTCCGTCGGGGCGGCACCTTCGTGGTGGACGAAATCGATTCGAGCCTCCACCCGATTCTCACGGCACGCCTGATCGGGCTGTTCCAGGATTCCGCCACCAATCCGACCGGCGCCCAGTTGATCTTCACCTCGCACGACTCCAGCCTGCTCGGCCGGATCGGTGGGGAGGAGATCCTGCGGCGGGACCAGGTCTGGTTCGTGGAGAAGAACGAACACGGCGAGACGGAGCTGTTCGCCCTCGCCGACTTCAAGCCGCGCCAGGAGGAGAACCGCGAGCGGCGGTACCTCAGCGGGAGCTACGGCGGAGTGCCGTACATCGACGACGATTTTGCCAGCGCCGTGGCGGCGCGGGGGGATGAAGAGCAACTGGCTGACTCGGGGAAGGAGCACGAGGTCAATCCGTCCACCGGTATGTGGAAGCTCGCGCTCGCCATCGGGGGTGGAGAGGCGCAGCCGTAAAGGGCGACCCCCGGGTCAGGACAGTGAGAAGCCCATCTGGTTGACCACCGGCGTCATCGGCACGTACAGCACCTGCGAGTAGCACTTGGCCGGGTGCGCCGTGGACCCGGCCGGGCAGCCGACCTCGGACCTCGCCGCCACGATCACGCCGCGGGCCTCCATGTCGCCGTTCGGGCCGGACGGGTTGGCCACCGCCGGGCCGCCACTGTCGCCCTGGGCGGCGATCGCCCGGCGGTCGCCGCCCTTCGACTCGGCGACGTCCACCGGCCTGATCTTCGTGCCCTCGTCGTTCGTCGTCTCCACGTCGACCCGCTTGATCTGCACGTCGCATTTCCACCCGGACTGGGCGCCGCTCAGGCAGACCAGGTCCCCGACGTTGTTCCGCCCGGCCCCGTACGTGTGCCGGGACGAGCCGCCCTGGTCCGACCAGGCGCCGTCGTAGAACCGGCCGCCGCCGCTGCCGTTGACGGCGACCATGCCGACGTCCAGGCCGTCACCGACCGAGGACAGGTCGCCGATGTAGCTGCCGGTGCCGTTGTAGTACCGGCCGCCGCCGCAGTGTGCGGCGGTCAGTACCACCTTCGTCCCGCCCTTCCAGCCGCTGAACGCCGTCGAGCAGAACGACGCCTTCGCCGTGCTCACCTCGGCGCCCGCGTAGTACGGCGCGCTGTCGGAGTGCCGGCTGCCGGACAGCGCCACCGGGGTTCCCTCGACGCTGGCCGTCACCGGCATCCCGGCGATCTCGGCGGCCCGCGAGGAGTACGCCTGCACGGTCGCGTCAGCGCCGGTGAGCCGCTTCGCCGCCGCCGAATCCGGCGCGTACGTGATCGCGATGGCGGTGCCGTCCTCCTGCGGGCCGATCGACGTCCAGGCGTCGCGGGCCACGGCGGCGGTGAACCGGTCGATCGAGGCGCGCATCTCCGCCCGGGAGTGCGGGCTGTGGCGGACGTCGACGGTGTAGTCGGCGCGGGCGTTCGCCTCCAACAGGGACCGGACCCTGGCCGGGGCCTCGCCCTTCCAGTAGATGTCGGCGTGCTGGTTGGACGCGTCGATCACCGTCCCCGCGTAGCCGGCCGCCGCCGGATCCCCGGACTCCACCCAGTCCTGCACCGGGTCCGTCATGCGGTGGAGCAGCAGCTGGGCCTCCGGGTCCCGGAGCACCGGCAGGGTCACCGACAGGTACGGCTCGTCCTGTGCGACGTCGGCGGCGACCAGGCCGGAGCCGACCACGACGGCCAGGACCAGGGGCAGCACGAGGCGGGAGCGGCGCATGAGCGGGTCCTTCCGGTGAGCCGACGGGCCGACACTCAGCGTAGGGACTGATCGACGATCCGCTATGGGTGAAAGCCGGGCGCTGGGCCGCCAGTGGGTGTGCGCGAGCGGCGACGCGCCCCCGGAAGGGGCGGGACGCCCTCCTGGGGGCAGGTGGGGCGCCTGCGCGAGAAGTCGGCCCTGTCGACTTCCCACGCGGGCGGCTAGCATCGGGCCCGTGAACCTGTACTGGCACGTCGTGCTGCCACCGCTCAGCGCCTGATCGGGCGCGCGCTTCGGTGGCTTGATCCCCTACGACCCCGGCCCGGCCCGATGGCGGCCGCCGTGGGCCGGTGGCGTGCGCCCGTTCTCGGAACCCCTCTCCTGACGGTCTTCGACGACGGAAGTTCACGACTGTGCCGAATCGTTTGTCCTCCCCTGCCCGTAGCGTTCCCTCCGTTCCCTCCGTTCCCCAGGCCCCCCGCCGCGCCCGTCCCCACGGTGGCGCGGTGCCGATCCTGATCGCCGCCGTCCTCTGGGGCACCACCGGGACGGCCGGCTCGCTGGCGCCCTCCGGCGCCCCGGCGGCCGGGATCGGCGCCGCCGGGCTGGTGCTCGGCGGACTGCTGCTGTTCCTCACCGACCGCACCGCCCGGGAGTTGCCCCGGGTGTGCGCACCGCGCGAGCGGTGGCTGCTCGCGGCCGGAGCCGTCGCGGTGGCCGGGTACCCGCTGACCTTCTACCCGGCGGTGAGCCGTACCGGCGTGGCCGTCGCCACCGTGATCGCGCTCGGCAGCGCGCCGGTGTTCACCGGACTGCTCGGCTGGCTCGCCCGGCAGGGCCGGCCCGGCGGGCGATGGGCCGGGGCCACGGCGCTCGCCGTACTCGGCTGCGCGGTGCTCGTCCTGGGCCCCGAACTCGCCGGGCGCGGCACGGCGGTGGACCCGCTGGGCGTGCTGCTGGCGGCGCTCTCGGGGCTCTCGTACGCGGTCTACTCGCTGATCGGCGGACGGCTGATCGCGGCCGGGCACCCCTCGGGCGGGGTGATGGGCGCCATGTTCGGCGGCGGAGCGCTGATCGTCCTGCCGGTGCTCCTCACCGGCGACCTGGCGTGGCTCGCCTCGGCGCGCGGGGCGGGCGTGGTGCTGCACCTCGCGGTGGTCACCACGTTCGTCGCCTACCGGCTGTTCGGCCACGGCCTGCGGCACACCACCGCCCAGACCGCCACCACCCTGACCCTCGCCGAACCGGCCGTCGCCGCCGTCCTCGGCGTGGCCGCCCTCGGCGAGCGCCTCCCCGCCGTCTCCTGGTGCGGCCTCGCCGTCCTGGCCGGAGGCCTGGCCTTCCTGGCGCTCCCGGCACGCCGCTAGCCACCCGCCTCGCGCGGGAAGTCGGACCGGCCGACTTCCCGCGCGGCGTCGTGGTGGGCGGGTTGCGGAGGCGACGTCCGGGCGCGGCGCCTTGGCGGGTGTCGGTGCCGGCGGTCGTCACGATCCCGCCAGGTCGAGGCAGTAGTGGCTGCGGGGCTCCGGTCGCATCGCGCGCGCCAGCTCCGCGACGTGCCGGGCCTGGGCGGCGGACAGGCGCCGCGCCTCCCACAGCAGCACGGCGGCGTCCACAGCCTCCGGCGCCGCCGGCGGGGGCGGCTCGGAGAGTGCGATGCCCGTCACCACGGAGAGGTCGCGGGCGTCGATGCCCAGCAGGGCGGCGAAGTCCATGACCAGGCGCGGTGTCAGCTCCTTGCGGCCGCCGCCGATCGCGCCGTAGGTGGCGGCGGCCAGGTAGCTCGGCGTCACCACCGCGAGGGTCCGCGCCAGGCCGGACAGACTCAGGTTCCGGTGGCGGAGCATGCGGATGACGTTCCCGCCCGGAGTGTCCGAGAGGGGTCCGATCCGCACCGGTTCGAGGAAAGAAGGCCGCTCTTCCTGCGGCAAGGAACGGATGAGCCGCAGGAGTTCGCGTCGACCCGCGGCCGAGAGGTGTACCCCGTCCTGCACGATGGACGGGGCCCACCGTGCGGCCCCGGTGTCCAGCGGCGTCAGCTTGTCCGGGACGGGCGCCCCGGCGAGGACGAACATGTCGACGGTGTGCAGCCCCAACGCGGCGGCGAGTGATCGGAGCAGCCCCGCGCTCGGGGGCACCCCGGCGAGCACCGCCCGGATGTCCGAGGCCTTCACCCCGACACGGTCGGTGAGCTCCGGCACGCCGAGGCCGCGGTTCTCCAGTAACCGGACCAGCATCGCGCCGAATCCACGGGGCTCCGTCATGGCGGCAGCCTAGGCGCTCCCGCAGGATCCGAAGGAGCGGGTCTCCCTGCCCGCAGCCACCCGCCTCGCGCGGGAAGTCGGACCGGCCGACTTCCCGTGCGATGGGGCGAAGCGGTTGTGGGCGGCGGGCCCGTCTGTTGGGCTGGCCGGATGGGACACGTGGAAGAACAGAGCGGACCGCCGACCTACGACCGCATCGGTGTCGGGTACCGGCGGATCCGGCGGCCGGATCCGCGGCTGCACGCGTTGATCGGGGCCGCGCTGCGGGGGGCGCGTACGGTGGTCAACGTCGGGGCGGGGGCTGGGTCGTACGAGCCGGAGGGTGCCGAGGTCACGGCCGTCGATCCGTCGCAGGTCATGCTCGACCAGCACCCCGGGCGGCGGAAGGTCAAGGCTTCGGCCTCGCAACTCCCCTTCCCGGACGGGGCGTTCGATGCGGCGATGGCCGTGCTGACCGTCCACCACTGGCCGGACCCGCGGCAGGGGCTCGCCGAGCTTCGGCGGGTCGCGCGGCGGCAGGTGGTGTTCACCTGGGATCCGGCGCACCGCCCGCAACTGTGGCTGATGGAGGACTACCTGCCGGAGATCCGGGAGCTGGAGGAGAGCCGCTTCACCCCGCTCGCCGAGGTGGTGGAGGCCCTGGACGCCTACACCGTGCTGCCGTTCCCCATCCCGCACGACTTCACCGACGGCTACCAGGCGGCTTACTGGCGGCGGCCCGAGCTCTACCTCGACCGGACCGTCCGGCAGGCCAGTTCGACCTTCGCGACGCTGCCGCCGGAGGTGGTGGAGCCGGCGGTCGAGCGGCTGCGGGCCGACCTCGCCTCGGGGGAGTGGCACCGGCGGTACGCCGACCTGCTCGACCGGGAGGACATGGACTACGGCTACCGCCTGATCGTCGCGGGCGAGCCGGCGGGCGAGTAGGCCGGCGGGTCCGGCTACGGCCGCCGCGCGGGACGTCGGACGGGCCGACTTCCCGTGCGGCGTCGCATGCCGACTCCTTGGGAGCGAGGGCCGGGCCCGGGCCGGTTCGGTTCCGGAGGCAACCTCTCCGCCCGCAGGGGAAGCCGCCATCCCCGTTCGCCGAGCGGGCGACACGTATGCGCACCAATGGGCGCGGCGCCCACGCGGCACCCGCATGGCACCCGCGCCGCGCCGGCCGGTCAGAGGCCGAAGTGGGCGGCGATGCCGTCGAGGACGCAGTCGAGGCCGGTCTCGAACTGCCAGTCGGGGTCGTCCTTGCGGGTGGCCCGGCGGAGGTACTGCTGGTAGTTGGGGTAGCGGCCGGTGCCCATCAGCCAGCTCATCCGGGGGGCCAGGCCGGCCCGGGTCTGGTCGCCGTCGGACCAGCCGCGTTCGCGGCGCAGGGTCGCGAGGGTGATCTCGGTGGTGACCGAGCCGTGGACGTAGCCGGTGACGGTGCGGAACACCGCCATGGTGGTGTCGGCGTCCAGGCCGTGTTCGGCGAGGGCGGCGAACGCGTGCTCGGGGACGGCCAGTTGGTTGGGGCTGAGGGAGAACGGGGTGGCCGCCCGGACGGTCCAGGGGTGGGCCAGGTGCATGGCCCGCAGGTGGACGGCCAGGGTGCGCATGGTGTCCCGCCAGTCCTCGGCGGGGGCGTCGAGCGGGAGCCGGCCGTAGGCGAAGTCGACCATCAGCTCGATGAGTTCGTCCTTGCCGGAGACGTACCGGTAGGCGGCCATCGGGGCGACGCCGAGTTCGGCGGCGAGCCGACGCATGGTGACGGCGTCCAGGCCCTCGGCGTCGGCGATGGCGACCGCGGTCTCGGCGATCCGGTGCGGGGTCAGGGTGGTGCGCGGCGCGGGGGCCGGGCGGGCCAGGCGCTCCCAGAGCGGGACCTGGGTTCTGTCGCTGTCACCACTGGGGGCCTGCTGGGCGGGCATGGGGCGGGCTCCTTCCGGCCGGTATCGCTCTCACCGTAGCACCTCTTGTGTACGCCGTATCCACAGTAGACGGCGTACGCGTCGATGTGTACGTTGTATTCGCCGGATACACCGTGCCCAGTGCCCATCCCGGAGGGGGATCCCCATGTCCACGGAGCAGAACCTGAAGGTCGCCGTCCTCGTCGGCAGCACCCGCGAGGGCCGCTTCGGCCCGGTGGTCGCCGACTGGCTGCTCGGCCACCTCGAAGCGCGCGGCGACCTGACCGCCGACCTGATCGACCTGGTGGAGACCCCGCTGCCCGTCACCTTCCCGTCCTTCGGCGGTGAACTGGCGCCGGGTGACGCCGAGTTGCTGGCGGCCGTGTCGCCCCGACTGGAGGCGGCCGACGCGTTCGTGATCGTCACGCCCGAGTACAACCACAGCTTCCCGGCCCCGCTGAAGAACGCCATCGACTGGCACAACCGGCAGTGGCACGGCAAGCCGGTCGGTTTCGTCTCGTACGGCGGCCTGTCGGGCGGCCTCCGCGCCGTCGAGCAACTCCGCGTGGTGATGGCCGAGTTGAACGCCGCGACGATCCGCAACACGGTCAGCTTCCACAACGCCGCGCAGCGCTTCGACGCCGACGGCAAGGCGGTCGACCCGGCCGCCGACGCGGCCGCCAAGACCATGCTGGACCAGCTCACCTGGTGGGCCCAGGCGTTGCGGGACGCCCGCCGGGCCCGCCCGTTCGCGGCCTGAGCCGGGGAGAGCCCCGAGCGGGCGAGAACCCGGGGAGGATCCAGGGAGAACCCGCGGAGGAACAGGGGAACGCGAAGGCCCCCGGGCGGAGGTGGACTCCGCCCGGGGGCCTTCAGGCAGCCGCGATCAGCACTCGATGACGTTCACGGCGAGGCCGCCGCGCGAGGTCTCCTTGTACTTGATCTTCATGTCGGCGCCGGTCTCCTTCATCGTCTTGATCGCCTTGTCCAGCGAGACGTGGTGCCGCCCGTCGCCGCGCAGCGCCATCCGGGCCGCGGTGACGGCCTTGACCGAGGCCATGCCGTTGCGCTCGATGCAGGGGATCTGGACCAGGCCGCCGACCGGGTCGCAGGTGAGGCCGAGGTTGTGCTCGATGCCGATCTCGGCGGCGTTCTCGACCTGCTCGGGGGTGCCGCCGAGGACCTCGGCGAGGCCGCCCGCGGCCATCGAGCAGGCGGAGCCGACCTCGCCCTGGCAGCCGACCTCGGCGCCGGAGATGGAGGCGTTCTCCTTGAAGAGCATGCCGATGGCGCCGGCCGCGAGGAGGAAGCGGACGATGCCGTCCTCGTCGGCGCCCGGGATGAAGTTCAGGTAGTAGTGCAGGACGGCCGGGATGATCCCGGCGGCGCCGTTGGTCGGCGCGGTGACCACCCGGCGGCCGGAGGCGTTCTCCTCGTTGACCGCCATCGCGTAGAGGGTCACCCACTCCATCGCGTTGGCCGGCCCGATGCCCTCGGCGCGCAGCGTCCGCGCCGCGGCGGCCGCCCGGCGGCGGACCTTCAGCCCGCCCGGCAGGATGCCCTCGCGGGTCATGCCGGCCCGCACGCACTCCTGCATCACGGACCAGATCTCCAGCAGCCCGGTGCGGATCTCCTCCTCGCTGCGCCAGGCCTTCTCGTTCTCCAGCATCAGGCCGGAGATGGACAGCCCGGTCTCCCGGCTGAGCCGCAGCAGCTCGTCACCGGTGCGGAAGGGGTACTTCAGCACGGTGTCGTCGGGCTTGACCCGGTCCGCGCCGATGGCGTCCTCGTCCACCACGAAGCCGCCGCCGACCGAGTAGTAGGTCTTCTCCAGCAGGGTCGAGCCGTCCGCCGCGTACGCCCACAGGGTCATGCCGTTGGCGTGGTACGGCAGCGAGCGGCGGCGGTGCAGGACCAGCTGGGTGTCCGGGTCGAAGTCGATGGTGTGCTCGCCGAGCAGGCTGATCCGCTTCTCGACGATGATCCGCTCGACGTCCTTGTCGGCCTGGTCGACGTCGACGGTGCGGGGCGAGGCGTTCTCCAGGCCCAGCAGGACGGCCTTCGGGGTGCCGTGGCCGTGGCCGGTGGCGCCGAGCGAGCCGTACAGCTCGGCGCGCACGCCGGTGACGCCGTCCAGCAGGCCTTCGGTGCGCAGTCGGCGGGCGAACATCCGGGCGGCGCGCATCGGGCCCACGGTGTGGGAGCTCGACGGGCCGATGCCGATGGAGAAGAGGTCGAAGACGCTGATGGCCACGGGGGACGTCCTTGTCTGGTCTCGTGGAAGGACTTGCAGGCAGGGGAGGGCTGACACGGGACGGGGCACCGCACGCACTGTCCAGTGTGCGCGGTGCCCCGGGGTCCCCAGGTACGCCGGCGGGGTGAGGCCGGTCACCTGATCCTGAGCCCGACCGGGCCCCGGAAGGACTACTCCTGGTTGGCCAGGTTGGGGTACAGCGGGTACTTGTCGGCCAGGGCGGTGACCCGGGCCTTGAGGGCGGCGGCGACGGTCTCGTCGAAGGCGGGCTTGAGCGCCTCGGCGATGATGTCGGCGACCTCGCGGAAGTCCTCGGCCTGGAAGCCGCGGGTGGCCAGGGCCGGGGTGCCGATGCGCAGGCCCGAGGTGACCATCGGCGGGCGCGGGTCGTTCGGGATCGCGTTGCGGTTGACGGTGATGCCGACCTCGTGCAGCCGGTCCTCGGCCTGCTGGCCGTCGAGCTGGCTGTTGCGCAGGTCGACCAGGACCAGGTGGACGTCGGTGCCGCCGGAGAGCACGCTGGCGCCGGCCTCGGCCACGTCGGCCTGGAGCAGGCGCTCGGCGAGGATGCGGGCGCCGTCCAGGGTGCGCTGCTGGCGCTCCTTGAACTCCTCGGAGGCCGCGACCTTGAAGGCGACCGCCTTGCCGGCGATCACGTGCTCCAGCGGGCCGCCCTGCTGGCCGGGGAAGACCGCGGAGTTGATCTTCTTGGCGTACTCGGCCTTGGACAGGATGACGCCGCCGCGCGGGCCGCCCAGGGTCTTGTGGGTGGTGGTGGTGACCACGTCCGCGTAGGGCACCGGGTTCGGGTGCAGCCCGGCGGCCACCAGGCCGGCGAAGTGCGCCATGTCCACCATGAGCAGCGCGCCGACCTCGTCGGCGATCCGCCGGAACGCGGCGAAGTCGAGCTGGCGCGGGTAGGCCGACCAGCCGGCGATGATCAGCTTCGGCTGGTGCTCCTTGGCGAGGCGCTCGACCTCGGCCATGTCGACCTGGCCGGTCTTCTCGTCCACGTGGTACGCGGCCACGTTGTAGAGCTTGCCGGAGAAGTTGATCTTCATGCCGTGGGTCAGGTGGCCACCGTGGGCCAGGCTCAGGCCCAGGATGGTGTCGCCCGGCTGGATCAGCGCGAACATCGCGGCGGCGTTGGCCTGCGCGCCGGAGTGCGGCTGGACGTTGGCGTGCTCGGCGCCGAACAGGGCCTTGATGCGGTCGATCGCGATCTGCTCGACCACGTCGACGTGCTCGCAGCCGCCGTAGTAGCGGCGGCCGGGGTAGCCCTCCGCGTACTTGTTGGTGAGGACCGAACCCTGCGCCTCCATGACCGCCACCGGGGCGAAGTTCTCGGAGGCGATCATCTCCAGGGTGGTCTGCTGGCGGTGCAGCTCGGCGTCGACCGCGGCGGCGATCTCCGGGTCGAGGGCGTGCAGGGACTGGTTGAGAACCGTCATGGTGTGGTCTTCCCGGTGGAGGAGAGCGGAGGGACGGTGGGGCGGGCCGGCGAGCGGCCCGCCCGGTCACGGGCTGGTCAGCCGCCGATGAGGGCGGTGTACTCGTCCGCGCTGAGCAGCGTGTCGGTGGCCTCGACGCGCACCTTGAACAGCCAGGCGCTCCCGAACGGGTCCGCGTTCACGGAGGCCGGGTCGTCGATGACGTCCTGGTTGATCTCGGTGACCTCGCCGGTCGCCGGGGAGAACAGGTCGCTGACCGACTTGGTGGACTCCAGCTCGCCGCAGGTCTCACCGGCGGTCACGGTGTCGCCGACCGCGGGCAGCTGCACGTAGACGATGTCACCGAGCGCGGTGGCGGCGTGCTCGGTGATGCCGACCGTGGAGACACCGTCCTCGGCGGCCGTCAGCCACTCGTGCTCCTTGGTGTACTGCAGGTGCTGGGGGTTGCTCATGGCGTCATTCTCCAGGATGGGAAGCGGGCACGACGAAGCGGGCCGCCGCGCGGACGGCTGCGACGTGCGTGAATGGGAAAAACGGGGGCGGGACGAAGGCTCAGCGGGCGCGCTTGTAGAACGGAAGCGCCACGACCTGGACGGGCTCGTGCTTGCCGCGGACGTCCACCGCGACGGTGGTGCCGGGCTCCGCGTGGGCGGCGTCGACGTAGGCCATCGCGATCGGCTGCCCGAGCGTCGGGGACGGCGCGCCGGAGGTGATCCGGCCGATCGGCTCGCCCTCGGTGGAGACCACGGTGTACTCGGCGCGCGGCACCCGCTTGCCCTCGGAGACCAGGCCGACCAGCTTCTTCGGCGGGTTGGTCTCGGCCGCGGCGGCGGCCTGCTCCAGCGCCTTGCGGCCGACGAAGGCGCCCTCGTTGGTGGTCTTGTCGAAGCGGACGACCCGGCCCAGGCCGGCGTCGAACGGGGTGAGCTCGGTGGACAGCTCGTGCCCGTACAGCGGCATGCCGGCCTCCAGGCGCAGCGTGTCGCGGCAGGACAGGCCGCACGGGATCAGGCCGTGGCCCTCGCCGGCGGCGGTCAGCGCCTGCCAGACCGGCTCGGCGTCGACCGGGTGGCAGAAGATCTCGAAGCCGTCCTCGCCGGTGTAGCCGGTACGGGCGAGCAGCACGTCGCGGCCGGCCACCTGGGCCGGGAGGATCGCGTAGTACTTCAGGCCGGGCAGGTCGGCGTCGGTGGTCTTCGCCAGGATGCCGGTGGCCTCCGGGCCCTGGACGGCGATCAGCGCGTAGGTGTCGCGGTCGTCGGTGACGACGGCGTCGAAGCCCTTGGCGCGGGCGATCAGCTCGTCGAGGACCAGCTGGGCGTTCGAGGCGTTGGCGACGACCAGGAAGGCGTCCTCGCGCAGGCGGTAGACGATCAGGTCGTCCAGGATGCCGCCGTCCTCGGCGCAGATCATGGTGTAGCGGGCGCGCAGCACGCCGAGCGCGGAGACGAAGCCGACCAGCGCGTGGTCCAGCATCTCACCGGCCTGCGGGCCGGTGACGGTGATCTCGCCCATGTGCGAGAGGTCGAACAGGCCGGCCTTGGTGCGGACGGCGAGGTGCTCCTCGCGCTCGCTGCCGTAGCGCAGCGGCATGTCCCAGCCGGCGAAGTCGGTCATGGTCGCGCCGAGGGCGCGGTGCAGCGCGTCGAGCGCGGTCAGGCGGAGGGACGACATGGCCAGGAACTCCTCGGTCGGGGCACTCAGGGGTGCACGCGCCGGACCGGACCCGCTCGGGGGCCGACCCTGCGCGCGGGCATGCGGCGGCGTGGGTCTCCCCATCTGTCGTCGAACCTGAGAGCTTCACCGCCCGCCGCCCGCAGCCGTTTCCAGCTTGGGGGACAGCAGGGCGGCTTGCACCGTGGGTGGGCGCACGACAGGGCCGTGCGCCGCTTTCCAGATGTGCCTAACCCGTGCGGTAGGGGTGCCTGAGAGATTCCGGGGAGGACTTGCTCCTTCGGCGCCGGCTGTGCCTGAACGGCACTCCGGGCTCTCCCGCGCGGGTTCGAGCGGCCGGTGTGGAGTTGTGGGGGCCCGCGGCGCATGCCGTCGGACGGGCACATCATGGCACGTCCCGGGCGACGAGGGGAGGGGGGACCCGGTCACACCGCACGGCGCGCGAAGGCGGGGCCCGGGGCGCGTCCCGAGGACGAGCCCCGGGGTGCACCCGAACGCGAGCTCCGAGGGCCACCCGCACGAGCTCCGAGGGCCACCCGAACACGAGCCCTAAAGAGGAAGGCCCCGGGGCCCTAGACTGCTGCGCGTCGGCGCAGCAGTGGGCGGCCGACCGGCAGAGGGCGGAATCGGCGGCGCATGGGGTACCCGGTGGAGCAGCAGCAGGGGTGGGGCGGACCGGAGGAGGCGCCGGCGGGCGGCTCCTGGCCGGCCAACGAGCTGGAGCAGGTGCTGACCGCGGCCCTGGGGGACCCGGGCGCGACGCCGCGGGTGATCGAGGTACTGGCGCGCAGCCAGGTGTGGGTGCCGCTGCCGGCCGGGGCCGACCCGCAGGGGCAGTCGCTGGACCTGCCGACCATCGAGCTGGGCGGCGACCCGTACGTGCCGGTGTTCTCCTCGCAGGAGGTGTTCCTCCAGCAGGCGCCGGGGATGGCCTTCGCGATCGCGCCGGTGTGGGAGCTCGCCCGCGGGCTGCCGCTGGGCCTGGGCATCGCGGTGAACCCGGAGGCGGCGGTGGGCATTCCGGTGCCGCCGCAGGGGGTCGCCGAGCTGCGCCGCGGCCCGCGCGCGGACCGCTGGGAGGGCGCCGGCGACGCGTCGGAGCCGACCGGCGGGCGGGTGGCGCTGCGCGAGCCGGTGCCGGGCGAGGACCCGGAGCACTTCCTGGCCGCCTGCCGGAGCGAGCTGTCGGCGCTGCCCGGGGTGCTGACCGCCCGCAGGGCGCTGGCCAGCATCGAGGGCGAGCCGACCGTGATGTTCGTGGGTGTCCAGCTGGACCCGGTGGCCCCGGCCGATCCGGCCGCGGTGAACGAGGCACTCGGGCGAGCCCTGGGAACCGCGCCGCTGCCCGGCGGCGTCCACCTCGTACTGCTCGACCTCGCCGACGACCCGGTGGTCGAGTGGCTGCTCACCCGGGTACAGCCGTTCTACGCGCGGGTCTGAGCGGGGTCAGTGTCAAAGGCACGTCGCCGTGGCGGTGGCCGGTGCCGCGCCATAGGGTGCGTGCAGACGGCCGACGGGTCGGCGGGTTGAAAGAAAGAGGCGCGGCGAGGTGGGCGCATGAGTGCGGGAACGGGAGCGGGCGGTGTGCCGGGGCCCTGGGGCCAGGCACCGGCCGGGCGCCCGGGAGCTGATCCCGGCGCGTTGGAGCGCGCCCTGCGCGACGTCGCGCCGGAGCGCTACGACGCGTACGAGCGGCTGCTGCACGCGCTGGCGGACGGTCAGGTCTGGATGCTGCTGTGGCACGGCACGCCGGGCAGCCCGGACGCCCAGTACGGGAACATGGAGATCAGCGGCCACGGCTACGCGCCGGCCGTCACCTCGTCCGAGCAGCTGACCGCCTCCGGCTGGGCGCGGGCCCACGAGGTGGTCTCGGGACGGGAGATCGCGGCCTCGCTGTACCGCACCCGCTGGGGCCTGTGGCTCAACCCGCACGCGCCCGGCGGCGGTGTCGGGGTGCCCTGGGCGGACCTCCGGCGGATCGCCGCGGGCCTGGACCGGCTGCCGGCCGGGCCGTTGAAGCTGAGCGAGCCGCAGCTGAACGCCCAGCCGTTCTTCGCCCTGCTGGAGCGGCAGGCCGTCGAGGTGCGCCCGGTGCGGGCGCTGCGCCGGGCCTGGGTGCAGCCCGCGGTGGGGGAGCCGTACCTGGCCATCGGCCTTGACCTGTACGAGAGTTCGCCGCCGGCCGTGGAGGCGGTGCGGGCGCTGATGCAGCGCGCGATCGCGGTGGCCCCGGAGGGGCTCGCGGTGTCCACGGTGGCGATGTCGGACGAGTACGACCCGGTGGCGCTGTGGATGCGCGCCAACGCGCGGCCGTTCTTCGACCGGGAGGCGGGGCGTCCGCCGACCGGCCCGTACCCGCCGGTGCCCCCGCCGCCGTACCCCGGGCAGTCGATGCCGGGCTATGCGTACGGCACTCAGCCGCCGGCCCAGGGCTGGCAGCAGCAGCCGCAGCGGCCGTGGCCCGGCTACCCCGGGCGCTGATCCCCAAAACCCATTCCACGAAGCCGACTTGATTGTCCATCAAGTCGGCTTCGATGCTTTCCGGACGAATTTCCGGATGTGTGCTCCGGTCATCTTGACATGGCAGTTACAGCCATGTGAAGAGGTATATGCCGAAGATCGGGGAGGTGCATGTGCGCAGATCACAGTTGGGCATCTGTCGGTTGGCAGGGCTGGCGCAAGCCAGTTCGGATGGCAGAGAGTTCTGCGCAACGCACCGCGCGTGCTGGAACCCCACAAAGGTGAGCGCGCACGCCGACAGTCCCGCCCACGCGACGCCCATCCCGCGTGGTGGCAGTGCCCGTGCACCACGCACTGCCGTCAAGACCGCTCCTCCACAGCACTTCCGCACGTCCGCAGCCGCACCGCCGAAGCCGGCGACCGGCACCCGTGGGCCGGCCACCGTCGGCGAGGGGACCAACTGACCATGACCGCATCCGTGACCACCGCCGGGAACGAACCGGAGGCACCAGCCGCCGAGAGCCCGGCCAAGAAGATCGAGGGCCGCTCCCTCGGCCAGATCGCCTGGACCCGCTTCAAGCGGGACAAGGCCGCCGTCGCCGGCGGCGTCGTGGTGATCCTGCTGATCCTGCTCGCCCTGCTGGCGAAGCCGATCGAGTCGTTGTTCGGGCTCGACCCGGACGCCCTCAACCAGGACCTCCTGGACGCCGACCTCGGCGGTCTGCCGTTCGGCGACTGGGGCGGCATGAGCATGGACCACCCGCTCGGCGTCGACCCGCTGCAGGGCCGTGACCTGCTCACCCGCGTCATCGAGGGCTCCTGGGTCTCCCTGTTGGTCGCCTTCGGCGCGACCGTGCTCTCCAACACCATCGGCACCGTGCTCGGCATCATGGCCGGCTACTACGGCGGTTGGGTCGACACCGTGATCAGCCGGGTGATGGACGTCTTCCTGGCGTTCCCGCTGCTGCTGTTCGCCATCGCGATCTCGACCTCGCTCCAGGGCGGGGCGTTCGGCCTGCACGGCCTGCCGCTGCACATCCTGGTGCTGATCTTCGTGATCGGCTTCTTCAACTGGCCCTACATGGGCCGGATCGTGCGCGGCCAGACGCTCTCGCTGCGCGAGCGCGAGTTCGTCCACGCGGCCCGCAGCCTCGGTGCCCGCGGCCCGTTCATCCTGTTCAAGGAGCTGCTGCCCAACCTGGTCGGTCCGATCCTGGTCTACTCGACCCTGCTGATCCCGACCAACATCCTCTTCGAGGCCGGGCTGAGCTTCCTCGGCGTCGGCATCCAGCCCCCGCAGGCCTCCTGGGGCGGGATGCTCCAGGACGCGATCCGGTACTACCAGGTGGACCCCCAGTACATGGTGGTCCCCGGCCTGGCGATCTTCGTCACCGTGCTCGCCTTCAACCTGCTCGGCGACGGCCTGCGCGACGCCCTCGATCCCAAGAGCAACTGACCGAGCGTCATCGAACGGCCCTGAACGATCGACTGACCTCGCGTCAGGACCCTCCACCGCCTCCACATCCCCAAGGGGTTGATCTCACCCATGCGTAGGTCCCGTACCGTCGCCCTGACCGCGGCGGCTGCCGCCGCGGTCCTGGTCGTGACCGGTTGCACCAGCTCGTCGAAGGACGGCGGCTCCTCCTCGGCCTCCGGCTCCGCCGGGGGCGGCGCCAACGCGGCCACCAAGAGCATCGTCAACGCCTCGGACAAGAAGGGCGGGACGGTGACCTTCGAGATGAAGGGCACCCCGGACTCGCTCGACCCGGGCAACACGTACTACGCGTACATCTACAACTTCTCGCGTCTGTACGCCCGTTCGCTGACCACCTTCAACCCGGCACCGGGCGAGGAGGGCAACAAGCTCGTCCCGGACCTCGCCGAGTCGGAGGGCAAGCCGAGCGCGGACGGCCTGACCTGGACGTACAAGCTGCGCGCGGGCCTGAAGTACGACGACGGCACCCCGATCACCTCGAAGGACGTCAAGTACGCCGTCGAGCGCTCCAACTTCACGGACGTGCTCACCAACGGCCCGACGTACTTCCGCAACCTGCTGGTGGACAACCCGACGCCGTACCAGGGTCCGTTCAAGGACAAGGAGGGCGGCCTCAACTCGATCGAGACGCCCGACGACCTCACCGTCGTCTTCCACCTCCAGCACCCGTTCGCGGACTTCGACTACCTGGTCGCCACCCCGCAGACCGCGCCGGTCCCGCAGGCGAAGGACACCGGCGCCGACTACGTCAAGCACATCGTGTCCTCGGGCTCCTACAAGTTCGAGTCCTACGAGGACGGCAAGCAGGCCGTCCTGGTGCCGAACCCCAACTGGGACAAGAGCACCGACCCGATCCGCAAGCAGCTCGGCGACAAGATCGTGCTCCGGTTCAACATCGACCAGGCCACCATCGACAAGGACCTGCTGGCCGGCAACGCCCAGGTCGACCTCGGCGGTGGCGGCGTCGACCCGCAGACCCAGGCGCAGATCCTCCAGGACCCGAAGCTCAAGGCCAACACGGACAACGCCTACGGCGGCCGCCTGGTCTACCTGGCGATCAACTCCAAGCTCGCGCCGTTCGACAACGTCGAGTGCCGCAAGGCGGTCCAGTACGCGGTCGACAAGGTCTCGGTGCAGACCGCCCTGGGCGGCCCGATCCGCGGCCAGGTCGCCAACTCGGTGCTCCCGCCGGACATCCCGGGCCACCAGGACTTCAACACCTTCGAGACCAAGGACAACAAGGGTGACGAGGCCAAGGCCAAGGACGCCCTGAAGGCCTGCGGCAAGGAGGGCGGCTTCAACACCGTCATCTCCGCCCGCACCGAGCGCGCCACCGAGATCGCCGGCGCGACCTCGATCCAGGCGGCGCTGAAGAAGGTCGGCATCAACGCCGAGATCCAGCAGTACCCGTCGTCCAAGTACCTGACCGACAACGCCGGTTCGCCGAAGTTCGCGGCGGACCACAACATCGGCCTGATGATGATGCAGTGGGGCGCCGACTGGCCGACCGGCTACGGCTTCCTCCAGCAGATCGTCGACGGCCGCGCGGTCAAGGACACCGGCAACAACAACCTGGGCCAGCTGAACGACCCGGCGGTCAACAAGCTGATCGACGACGCCGCCGTCAACTCGGACAAGGCGGCCCGCGAGAAGATCTACGCGGACATCGACAAGAAGGTCATGGACTCGGCGGTCTACGTCCCGCTGACCTACTTCAAGGTCTTCCTGTACCGCCCGTCCAACGCCACCAACCTGGCCTCCACGTCGGCGTTCTCGGGTCAGTACGACTACCTGAACATCGGCACCACCAAGTAAGAGCCTGGCTCCGCATCCCTGAAGGCAGGTGAAGGCAGCGGCGCCCGCCGCCGTCCGGAAGACCCCGGACGGCGGCGGGCCGCCGGAGCCGCCCAACTGTGTTTGCCTACATCATCCGCAGGATCCTCGCGGCCCTGGTGCTGCTACTGGTCGTCAGCGCCGTCACCTTCGCGATCTTCTTCCTGCTCCCGCGCATCGCCGGTGAGACGGCCGACCAACTGGCCGCCCAGTTCATCGGGAAGAGCCCGTCCCCCGAGACGATCGCGGCGGTCAAGCAGAACCTCGGCCTCGACCAGCCGCTGTACGCCCAGTACTGGAAGTTCCTCAAGGGCCTGGTCGCCGGCGCCGAGTACAACTTCGGGCCGGAACCGGCCACCTGCCACGTGCCCTGCTTCGGCTACTCCTTCAAGAACC
Organism: Kitasatospora sp. NPDC096204; assembly: GCF_044763205.1. Lineage (NCBI taxonomy): Bacteria > Bacillati > Actinomycetota > Actinomycetes > Kitasatosporales > Streptomycetaceae > Kitasatospora > Kitasatospora sp. NPDC096204. The sequence goes on along the minus strand of NZ_JBIWFT010000003.1, from coordinate 47,215 downwards.
ACCTCGAAGTCTGGCCCGAGCTGTCCAAGCGGATCCCGACGACCATCTCGCTCGCCGCCGGCGCGGCCGTGCTCTGGCTGGTCTCCGGCGTCGCCACCGGCGTCGTCTCCGCCCTGAAGCCGAAGTCGATCTTCGACCGGCTCTCCATGGGCATCGCGCTCGCCGGCGTCTCGCTGCCGGTCTTCTTCACCGGCGCGCTGCTGCTCACGCTGTTCAGCTACGAGTGGCCGATCCTGGACAACCTGCAGTACGTGGACTTCACGGACAACCCGCTGATGTGGGCCCGCAACCTGATCCTGCCGTGGATCTCGCTGGCCTTCCTCTACTCCGCGCTCTACGCCCGGCTCACCCGCGCCGGGATGCTGGAGACGATGAGCGAGGACTACATCCGCACCGCCCGGGCCAAGGGCCTGGCCGAGGGCAAGGTCGTCGCCCGGCACGGGCTGCGCGCCGCGCTCACCCCGATCGTCACGATCTTCGGCATGGACCTCGGGCTGCTGCTCGGCGGCGCGCTGATCACCGAGCAGGTGTTCTCGCTCCAGGGCGTCGGCCAGTTCGCCGTCCAGGCGATCACCGACAACGACCTGCCCAAGATCCTCGGCGTCACCCTGCTCGCCGCCTTCTTCATCGTCGTCTGCAACCTCGTGGTCGACCTCCTGTACGCGCTCGTCGACCCCCGGGTGAGGATCTCGTGACCGACCTCCAGAAGACCCCGGCGGACACCGCGCAGGGCCCGTCCGGCGACCCCTTCCTCTCCGTGCGCGACCTGCGGATCCACTTCGACACCGACGACGGCCTGGTCCGCTCGGTGGACGGGGTCAGTTTCGACCTGCACAAGGGGCGCACCCTCGGCATCGTCGGCGAGTCCGGCTCCGGCAAGTCCGTCACCTCGCTGGGCATCATGGGCCTGCACCGCTCCAAGCGGGCCCGGATCAGCGGCGAGATCCGGCTGAACGGCGAGGACCTGATCGCGGCCGGCCCGGACCGGGTGCGCCAACTGCGCGGCCGCGAACTGGCGATGATCTTCCAGGACCCGCTGACCGCGATGCACCCCTACTACACGGTGGGGCAGCAGATCGTCGAGGCCTACCGGGTGCACCACCCCCAGGCCTCCAAGAAGCAGGCCAGGGCCCGCGCCGTCGAGATGCTCGACCGGGTCGGCATCCCGCAGCCCGACCGCCGGGTGGACGACTACCCGCACCAGTTCTCCGGCGGCATGCGCCAGCGCGCGATGATCGCCATGGCGCTGGTCAACGACCCCTCGCTGCTGATCGCCGACGAGCCCACCACCGCCCTGGACGTCACCGTCCAGGCGCAGATCCTGGACCTCATCCGCGACCTCCAGGAGGAGTTCGGCTCCGCCGTCATCATCATCACCCACGACCTCGGGGTGGTCGCCGAACTGGCCGACGACATCCTGGTCATGTACGGCGGCAAGTGCGTCGAGCGCGGCCCGGCCGAGACCCTCTTCGACGCTCCCGAACACCCCTACACCTGGGGCCTGCTGGGCTCGATGCCGCGACTGGACCGGGAGCTCCAGGACCGCCTGGTGCCGGTCAAGGGCACCCCGCCCAGCCTGATCAACGTGCCGTCCGGCTGCGCGTTCCACCCGCGCTGCCCGTACGCCGCCCTGACCGACGGGCGCTCCACGAGCGAGGTCCCGGTGCTGGCCGAGGCCGCGCCCGGGCACTTCGCGGCCTGCCACCTGGCGGCCGGCGAGCGGCACCGCATCTTCGCCGAAGAGATCGCGCCCCGGCTGTGAGCCCGGCCTCGTACCACCTTTCTGGAGAGAACCGATGACGGACACTCAGGCCGCTTCGATCCCGTCGCCGACCCCCGCCCCCGGCCGCGAGCCGCTGCTGAAGGTGGCCGGTCTGACCCGGCACTTCCCGATCCGCAGCGGGCTGATGCTGCGCCAGACCGGCGCGGTGCGGGCCGTCGACGGCATCGACTTCACGGTCAACGCCGGCGAGACCCTGGGCGTCGTGGGCGAGTCCGGCTGCGGCAAGTCGACCATGGGCCGACTCGTCACCCGGCTCGACGAACCGACCGGCGGGACCATCGAGTTCGAGGGCACCGACATCACCCACCTGGGCGCCGGGGCGATGCGGCCGCTGCGCCGCGACATCCAGATGATCTTCCAGGACCCGTACTCCTCGCTGAACCCCCGGCACACCGTCGGCACCATCGTCGGCGCGCCGTTCAGGCTCCAGGACGCGGTGCCGGAGGGCGGACTCAAGAAGGCCGTCCAGGAGCTGCTGGACCTGTGCGGGCTCAGCCCCGAGCACTACAACCGCTACCCGCACGAGTTCTCCGGCGGCCAGCGCCAGCGCATCGGCATCGCCCGGGCGCTCGCCCTGAAGCCGAAGATGATCGTCGCGGACGAGCCGGTCTCCGCGCTGGACGTCTCGATCCAGGCGCAGGTGGTCAACCTGCTGGACGACCTCCAGGCGGAGCTCGGGCTGACCTACCTGATCATCGCGCACGACCTCTCGGTGGTCCGGCACGTCTCGGACCGGGTCGCGGTGATGTACCTCGGCAAGATCGTGGAGATCGCCGACCGGGACTCGCTCTACCGCAGCCCGAAGCACCCGTACACCACCGCGCTGATGTCCGCCGTGCCCGTCCCCGACCCGCGCCGCCGCCAGCGCGCGGGCCGCGAGCGGATCCTGCTCAAGGGCGACGTCCCCTCGCCGATCAACCCGCCCAGCGGCTGCCGCTTCCGCACCCGGTGCTGGAAGGCGCAGGACGTGTGCGCGAGCCAGGAGCCGCCGCTGGTGACGCTTGGGACCGGGCACCAGGTGGCGTGCCACTTCCCGGAGAACGCTCCGGCCTGAGGCCCCGGTTGTTCCGGCCTGAGGCCCCGGTTCGAAAGAGGCCGCCCACCCGGGTTCCCGGGCCGGGCGGCCTCTTCGTCGAGACGTGCGTATCCGGATCATGAGCGCCAACCGGAGCACTCCGGGACATCGGGTACACATGGACGGTGACATCCCAGCTCTTCCCGTCCGACGTGCAGCAGTCGCTGGACCTCGTCGGCATCTTCGTCTTCGCCCTCTCCGGGGGCCTGCTCGCCGTCCGCAAGAACATGGACATCTTCGGAATCTGTGTACTGGCCGAGGCCACCGCCCTCGGCGGCGGGGTGATGCGCGACCTGGTCATCGGCGCGACCCCGGTCGCCGCGTTCACCAACCTCGGCTACTTCCTGACCCCGCTCGCCGCCGGACTGGTGGTGTTCTTCCTGCACCCGGAGGTCGAGCGGATCAACCGGGCCGTGCAGACCCTGGACGCGCTCGGGCTCGGGCTGTTCTGCGTGACCGGCACCGCCAAGGCGCACGACTACGGCCTCGGCGCGGTCGCGGCGATCGCGCTCGGCATGGTGACCGCGGCCGGCGGCGGCGTGATCCGCGACGTCCTGGCCGGGGAGATCCCCTCGCTGCTGCGCTGGGACCGCGAGATCTACGCCGTCCCGGCCCTGGTCGGCGCCACCGTGGTCGCGCTGCTGATCGGCGCGAACCGGCTCACCGGCGTGACCGGCACCGCGGCCGCGCTCACCGCCTTCGGGCTGCGGATGCTCGCGCTGAAGTACGGCTGGCGTGCCCCGCGGGCGTGGCACCGCAACGGTTCTCGCACCAGCGAGGAGTAGGCGAGCCGCCGTACGCGAGCGAGATCGCCTCGGCGGTGCAGAGCAGTTCCGGCACCATCCGGGCCAGTTCGGCCGGCGGCACCTCGCTCGCCGGGGCGCTCAGCGCGCAGGCCGCCACCGTCCGCCCACCGCTGCCCGCGACCGGCGCGGCCACGCAGGTCACCGGCTCCCGGTGCTCGAAGGACTCGGCCGCCCAGCCCCGGCGGCGCACCGCCGCCAGCTCGGGCTCCTCGCGCTCGCCGTCCGCGGACAGGCCGGCGAGCAGCACCCGGCCGACCGCCGTCCCGTCGACCGGGGCCCGGCGCCCGATCCGGGACGGCTCGGCACCCGGCGGCCCGGCCACCTCGTCCAGGTAGAGCACCTCGCCGTCGTGCAGCACGGCCAGCCTGACGGTGTAGCCGCAGCGGGCGTTGAGCGCGGCCAGGTACGGCGCGGCGACCTGCCGGACGTCGAAGTCCTCCAGCGCGCGGTGGGCCAGGGAGAGCACCCGGCCGCCGATCCGGTAGCGCCGGTCCGGCTGGCGGCGGGCGAAGCCGTGCTCCTCCAGGGTGCGCAGCAGCCGCAGGGCGGTGGACTTGTGCACCCCGAGGCTGCTGGCTGCCTGCTCCAGCGAGAGCGGCGCGTCGCCGAGTGCGTCGAGCAGGGTCAGCGCGCGGTCGACCGACTGCGACATGGCGTTTCCCGTGGATCCGGCTGACTGGTGGCGTCAGGCTAACCGCTGGGTGGCGCAGTGGTGCAAACCCGTGCCGGACGCGGCCGTCCGGCAGCGGTGCGCCGGCCCCGGCCAGGGGCGTTCGCGGCCGGTGGCCTGATCGGTCCGTAGGGCTGGAGGAGCGCGCCACGGGGCGCTCTACAATCGGATGGTTATGCCATACCTGGACCATGCGGCGACCACGCCGATGCTGCCCGAGGCGATCGCCGCGATGACGGCGCACCTGGGGGTGGTCGGCAACGCCTCGGCCCTGCACGCGGCCGGCCGCCGGGCCCGCCGGGTGGTCGAGGAGTCCCGGGAATCGCTGGCCGATTCGCTGGGCGCCCGCCCCAGCGAGATCGTGTTCACCGGCGGCGGCACCGAGTCCGACAACCTGGCGGTCAAGGGCCTGTACTGGGCCCGCCGGGACGCCGACCCGGCCCGCACCCGGGTGCTGTGCAGCCCGGTCGAGCACCACGCGGTGCTGGACGCGGTGCACTGGCTCTCCGAGCACGAGGGCGCCGACGTCGAGTACCTGCCGGTGGACGAGTACGGGCGGGTGCACCCCGAGGCGCTGCGCGAGGCGATCGAACGGGATCCGGCCGCCGTGGCGCTGGTCACCGTGATGTGGGCCAACAACGAGGTCGGCACCGTCCAGCCGGTGCGCGAACTGACCGCCGTGGCGGCCGAGTACGGCATCCCGGTGCACGCCGACGCGGTGCAGGCGCTCGGTCAGGTCCCGGTCTCCTTCGCCGAGTCCGGCCTCACCGCGCTCACCGTCACCGGGCACAAGATCGGCGGCCCGTTCGGCATCGGCGCGCTGCTGCTCTCCCGGGGCGCCTCGCCCGTACCGCTGCTGCACGGCGGCGGGCAGGAGCGCGACGTGCGCTCCGGCACCCTGGACGCCCCCGGCGCGGCCGGCTTCGCGGCCGCCGCGGCGCTCGCCGTGGAGCGGCGGGCCGAGCACGCCGTCACGCTGGGCGCGCTGCGCGACGAGCTGGTGGCCTCGGTGCTGGCCGCCGTCCCGGACGCGATCCTCAACGGCGACCCGACGGCCGAGGGCCGGCTGCCCGCCAACGCGCACTTCTCCTTCCCCGGCTGCGAGGGCGACGCGCTGCTGATGCTGCTGGACGCCCAGGGCATCGAGTGCTCCACCGGCTCGGCCTGCTCGGCCGGGGTGCCGCAGCCCAGCCACGTGCTGCTCGCGATGGGCGTCGACCCGCTGCTGGCGCGCGCCTCGCTGCGGTTCTCGCTCGGGCACACCTCGGTGCGGGAGGACGTCACGGCGCTGGCGCAGGCCATCGGGCCCGCGGTGCAGCGGGCGCGCAACGCGGGGCTGGCCTCGGTCCGGCGGTAGGGCATGTACGGGAGCCCCGTACGCTTGTAGTCACCATGACTGACTTCCCTGGTGCCCCGACCACTCCGTCCACCGGCCGCCTGCGCGTGCTCGCGGCGATGTCCGGCGGAGTCGACTCCGCCGTCGCCGCCGCCCGCGCCGTCGAAGCCGGGCACGAGGTGACCGGCGTCCACCTGGCGCTCTCCGCCAACCCGCAGTCCTTCCGGACCGGCGCCCGCGGCTGCTGCACCATCGAGGACTCCCGGGACGCCTGGCGGGCGGCCGACGTGATCGGCATCCCCTTCTACGTCTGGGACCTGGCCGAGCGCTTCCGCGAGGACGTGATCGACGACTTCGTCGCCGAGTACGCGGCCGGGCGCACCCCCAACCCGTGCCTGCGCTGCAACGAGAAGATCAAGTTCGCGGCGCTGCTGGACAAGGCGATCGCGCTGGGCTTCGACGCCGTCTGCACCGGCCACTACGCCCGGATCGTCGACCTGCCCGACGGCTCGCGCGAGCTGCACCGCGCCGTCGACGCCGCCAAGGACCAGTCCTACGTGCTCGGCGTCCTCGACGCCGACCAGCTCGCCCACTCGCTCTTCCCGCTCGGCGACACCACCAAGGAAGCCATCCGCGAGGAGGCCGAGCGCCGCGGTCTGGCCGTCGCGAAGAAGCCCGACAGCCACGACATCTGCTTCATCGCCGACGGCGACACCCAGGGCTTCCTGGCCAAGCACCTCGGCACCGCGACCGGCGACATCCTCGACGTCGACGGCACCAAGCTCGGCGAGCACGACGGTGCGTACGGCTTCACCATCGGCCAGCGCAAGGGCCTGCGGATCGGCCGCCCGGCGGCCGACGGCAAGCCGCGGTACGTCCTGGACATCTCCCCGGTGAACAACACCGTGACGGTCGGCCCGGTCGAGGGCCTCGACGTCACCGGGCTGACCGCCATCCGCCCCCGCTGGTGCGGCACCGAAGCGCTGGCCGACGGCCGCTACACCGCCCAGCTGCGGGCCCACGGCGAGGAGGTGCCGGTGAGCGCCTCGGTGGTCGACGGCGAGCTGCGGGTCCGGCTGGACACCCCGGTGCGGGGCATCGCCCCCGGCCAGGCCGTGGTGCTGTACGACGGCACCCGGGTCGTCGGCTCGGCCACCATCGCCACGACGGAGCGTCCGGCCGTCACCGCCTGAGCGGGAGCACCTGGGCGGGCCGGTCCAGCCAGGCCCACTGTGCTTCCTCGGTGACGGTCAGCCCGAAGCGCTCGGGGCCGGGGCAGCCGTGCTCCTCCCACCAGCGGTGGGCGGCCTCGACCTCGTTCCAGAGGCGGCGCGGGCCGTACTGCCAGACGGTGGGGTGGTCGCCGTCGGTGTCGACGGCGGCCCAGGAGCGGGTGTCGGTGGTCGCGACCCAGAGCCGGTCGTCGTCGGCGTTCCAGGCGGTCCAGGCGTCGCCGAGGTGCAGGCCGAGGGCGAACCGGGCCTCCCAGTTGTCGCCGGTGATGTCGTGCGGGGAGAGCGTTGTCCGGGACTCGTCCGGAACGTGTTCGTCACGGACGACGTCGCGGAAGATCCGCAGGTCCTGCCGCTGGCCGCGCATGAGCATGAAGGCGGAGTGCGGGCTGAACCGGCCGAGGGCCCGGCCGGGTTCGACGGTGAGCTTGAGCAGGCCCCAGCAGAGCATGGGGTTGTCCCAGGGGGTGAGGACGGTGCCGCCGGGGCGGGTCTGCTCGATCCAGGCCCACGGGACGCGGCGGACGGAGCAGGTGGAGACGACCCGGTCGTAGGGCTGGCGGAGGGGCCAGCCGTCGGCGCCGTCCCCGCAGATCACCTCGACGTTGCGGCCCGATGCGTTGAGGGACGCCCAGGCCGTACGGGCGATGTCGGAGTCGACCTCGACGGAGGCGACGTGGCCGGCGCCGAGACGGTGGGCCAGGAGAGCGGCGTTCCAGCCGGTGCCGGTGCCGATCTCCAGAACGTTCATGCCGGGGCGGACGTCGAGGTCGCTGAGCATGCGGACGACGATGGAGGGGGCGGAGGCGGAGGAGGACGGCCAGGCGTCGGCGGGGTCGGGGGGCGGGTCGCCGTCGTTGACCTGGGTGACGATCGGGACGTCGGCGTAGGCGGCCTCGAACCAGCGGTCGTGGTCGGTGGAGAGGTCGCAGGGCTCGTAGTCGCCTTGGGGGTTCTGCAGCCAGATGCGGTGGGGGAGGAAGTGGTGGCGGGGGACGGCGGTGATGGCCGCCTGCCACTCGCGGGGGACCGGGCCGTCGAGGGAAGCCTCGACGGCCCGGAGCAGGGCGCTGTTCGCGGCCTGCTCCGGTCGATGCGTCACTTGTTGTTCTCGTCCTTCTTCTGGTGCTTCGGCTCAGGTGCGGGGCGGGCGCTGTCGGGGGAGGGCTTGGTGGTGCCCGGGTCCTTCTTGCCGCCGTGCTTGCCGTCGCTGGGCTTGTCGGTTCCCCATGTCATGGGTGCTCCTTGGTGGTTGGTGGCTACCGGTCCGGCGGCCTGGGCGTGGGCGGGTGCGGCGGTCTGGAAGGGGGAGGCTTCGGTTCGCGGCTGGGCATGGCGGTGCTCCTTCGCGTGGGGAGAGGTGGGGTTGGTGGTCCCGCCCGCGCCGCCGGCCCGGCGGCGCGGGCGGGCGGGGTCAGTGGGGTGTCGAGAGGTCGGCGTGAACGACCTTGCCGAAGGGGAGGGGCGTGACACCCCACCGGCCGTCGGTGAGCCGGTGGATCATGGAGAGTCCCCGCCCGGAGGTGGCTCCGGGCGGGGACTTGACCAGCACCGGCATCGCACGGGAGCCGTCCCCGACGAGGATGCGGAGGGTGCGGGAGGCGGGGCGGCGCACGGCAATGACCATGCGGGTTTGGCAGCCGGTCTTGAGAGCGTTGGTGGCGAGTTCACTGACGACCACAGAGGCGTCGTCCACGAGGTCGTCCAGCCCCCACTCCCGCAGCTTGCCGGAGACGAAGCGGCGGGCAACGCCCACCGATTCCGGCAGGTAGGGAAGGCAGATGGTCGCCGGCTCCGGGGGCGGGAGGGCGGCGTTGCCCCTCGCGACGTTGGAGAGGAGGGTCATCAGTACTTCTCCTTGGCGTAGTCATCTCGCTACGGAGAGCATCGCCACAGCAGGAGAGCCGGACTGTCACTCTCTGGTGATAGTCCGGCTCCAATAAGTGATGATCAGATGCCGACCCAGTGCGCCATGCTGCTGAGCGTGCCCGGCGTCGACCGGCGTGCGGAGACGAGCCCGGCGACCGTCTCCCGCACCATCGGGTGGTAGCGCATCTGCTGGGGTGCGAGTTCCCGTGCGTGCTGCAAGGACTTCAGCGACTCGTCGGAGCGGCCGATCCACAGCTGGGCTCGGGCCACCTCGGCGATGTGGGCGGCGATCCGTGAAGCCGGCCACTCCGCAGGCATCTGGATCTGCTCTGCGGCCCGTACGGCTTCCGCGTAGCGGTACTGCTCGGAGAGCGTCGCCACCTGGTGCACGGCCACATTGGTCGGACCGAACGAGAGCCAGTGCACCCGTGTGGCCTCGCCCGTGATCTCGGCGATCCGCGCCGCCTCCGAGATGTGTCCTGCGGCCGTGTCGCCATCCCCGGATCGTGCGGCCAGGACAGCCGCGCCGAGGTGGAGTTGGCCCACCGCCACGTCCCGGACTCGTCCGGAGTCTGCCTGTTCGAGGGTGTGGGCGCCGACCGCGACGAGTCGCTCCCCCATCTCGTACTGGCCCGAGCGCAGGTAGACCAGCGAGCGGAGATACTGGCGAACTCCCGCGAGCACCGGGTCGGATCCGCGCTCGGCCGCCCAGGCCATCCGGTCCAGGGCCACCACGCACAGATCTGCGAAACCCAGCTTCGTGGTGATGTCATAGGCCGTGCGATAGGTGCTGGCCAGCACCTGCCACGCCTTCTCGGAGGGCGCCAGGTGTGCGGCCGTCGTCGCCTCGGCAATCAGGGCAGGCAGCGCGCGGGCAGCGTCCTTGATGCGTGTCTCGCGGACCAGGGCACACAACTGTTCAGCATTGGTGTGGAGTTCGCTCATCGGGCGGGCGGCGACATCGGGGTCGGCTCCGAGGTCGTACAGGTCGAGTGCTTCGCGGATCGGCTGGATCAGCACATCGAGCTCGTCCTGCCGCAGCTCGGTCAGGTACGGCTGGCCGGTGAGGTCGACGGTCTGCACGGAGAGGACCCGCGCGACTGCGGCGAGCACGGCGGGTGTGGCCGGCTTGGCTCCCTGCTCGACCTTCGTGAGCATGCTGTACGAAATGTGTGCGCGAGCAGCCAGTTCACGCTGCGTCAGGTGGCGAAGCTTGCGATACTGGGCGATGCGTTCGCCGGTGTGCTCGGAGGTGTGCCTGGGCATACGGAGACTCCGTTCGTAGCGACCACTGCGGACGATACTCGCCGAAGGTGGCGGTGGAAGCGCACCGGAGCATCGCTTCCGCTAGGGGTTGGGAGTTCGGATTGACCGAGCACCGGGAGTCGTTCCTCTGCATCGTCGTCTGCGCCTCTGGGATCGCCGACGGAGTGGGCGAGTTGATCGCGGCCGCCCACCGGCCTACCCGGAGAGCCTGGCCCGCCTCCGCTCGATGGGCGTCCTGATCGGCGACTACGTACCGCACAAGCCCAAGTCCGGCGGCGGCCGCGACAAGTACAACTGGACTCACGTCCTCGATCTGCTTCGCCCGGCGCTGCGGCAGAAGGACGGTCCGGTCCGTGAGTGACAGCGCTGGGCGAGCCGCGCTCCACTCGGTGTCCGTCGCCGGGGTAGTGGTCCGTGAGGACGGGCGGGTGTTGGCGATCCGCCGAGTCGACAACGGGACTTGGGAGCCGCCGGGTGGGGTCCTCGAACTGGCGGAGGCCGTCGAGGACGGCGTGCGCCGGGAGGTCTACGAGGAGACCGGGATCAAGGTCGGCGTGGAGCGGCTGACCGGCGTGTACAAGAACATGAGCCGCGGAATCGTCGCGCTGGTCTTCCGCTGCCGACCGGAGGGCGGCGCCGAACAACTCTCGGACGAGTCAGCCGAAGTGGCCTGGCTCACCCCGGCCGAGGTCTCCGACCTGATGGCCGACGTTTGCGCCGTGCGCGTGCTGGATGCGCTCCGGGACGACACGACACCGGCCCTGCGCGCCCACGACGGCCGGCACCTGCTCTGACCCGGCGGCCTGCTCGTCGAGCAGGCCGCCGGGCATCGAGAGCCCCGCTGATCTTGAGTTGTCGCCTGCCCTCACGAGCCGTTCGGAGTCAGCTGCATGACGAGCAACACCGCGCAGCAGGACGCTGCAGTCACCGACAGGGCAGTACTTGCCCAAAGTGCTTACGCCGACGGGCGGCACCTGGCCGCTCGCCAGTCGATCTACCGATGGCAGCAGCCGCACTACGACATGCCGGGAATCGTCCTCGAAGAACTGGCCGGCACCACCGGCACCGTGCTCGACATCGGCTGTGGGAACGGCAAGTTCACCGACCGGCTGCGCCAGGACCGTCCGGACCTTCGAGTCGTGGGGGTGGACATCTCGGCGGGCATCCTCGCCGAGGTGGAGAAGCCGGTGCTGGTCGCCGACGCCCAGTCGTTGCCCTTCGCGGATGACAGCGCCGACGCCGTGCTGGCCCTGCACATGCTATACCACGTGGGTGACATCGAGGCCACGATCAAGGATCTCGCCCGGGTCCTGCGCCCGGACGGTGTGCTCCTCGCCTCCACCAACAGTGACACCGACAAGCACGAACTCGACCAGCTCTGGAGGAGGGCGGCCGGCGACGTTCTGGGTATCCCTGAGGGGCCGCCGCGGGTCTCCCTCAGCGCACGCTTCTCCCTGGAGAAGGCAGCCGACTATCTCGGGGCGGCGTTCGGCGGGGTCCGGATCCGGGAACTGCCCGGGATCATCGAACTCCGTGATCCGGCCCCGCTGGTTGCTCATCTGGCTTCCTATGAGGCGTGGGCCGAACAGTGTGGCGTCCCGTTTCAGGAGACTGTGCACAGGGCACGTGAGATCGCTGTTGAGGCCATCTCGAACCAGGGCTCATTCAAGATCACCTGCTTGGGTGGAATTCTCGTCTGTCGACGTTAGGGGCACGCTTCGGTGAGGACTTTCGCCCTGACCGGTGAGCGGACGGCAGCCCTGGAAGGCCAGTTGCGGGAGGTGTTCGCCGAGGCGTTCGCGGAGCCTCCGTATGGCGACGGGCCGGATGACGTGGCGCGGGCGTTTCGGCGGTTCCGTTCGCAGGCGCGGCGGCGGGGGTTCCGGGCAGCGGTCGCCTTCGATGGCGACACCGTCGTCGGCATGGCGTACGGCTATCCGCTCTCGGCCGACACCGGGTGGTGGGGCACCTTGATCGATCCCGTCCCCGACGACCTCCGTCATGAGGACGGCCGGCGCACCTTCGGTCTCTTCGAGCTGGCCGTCCGGCCTCCCTGGCGTCGCCGGGGCATTGCCACCTGCATGCACCGCACCCTCGTCGAAGGGCTCGACAACGAGCGGGTGATGCTGAACAGCCGACCAGAAGCGACTGCGGCCCAGGCCTCCTACCGGGCCTGGGGCTACCGGCGCGTCGGCGCGGCGATCCCGTGGGAGGGTGCCGCCCGGCACGACGTGATGGTCCTCGACCTGCCGTGTTCGTAGGCCGCCGGACCGTAATGCCGGTGAAGTGGTGCCGCGGGGCGTGATAGACCAGACGACATCATGAATATCTGTGTCTTCTGCTCCGCGTACTCCCTCGACGACCGCTACTCCGCTCCCGCCGCGGAGTTCGCCCGGCTCCTCGGGGAGGGCGGGCACACCCTTGTCTGGGGCGGCTCGAACGCCGGGCTGATGGGCCTCCTCGCCGACGAGGTGAAGGCCGCCGGCGGCCGGACCGTCGGGGTGATGGTCGAGATGCTGCGGCACAAGGCGTACGTCGGCGCCGACGAGCTGGTGTGGACCGCCGACCTCTCCGAGCGCAAGGCGGAGTTGGCCTCGCGGGCGGACGCGATCGTCGTGCTGGTCGGCGGGCTGGGCACCATGGACGAGGTCACCGAGGTGCTGGAGCTCAAGAAGCACGGCCGCTTCGACAAGCCGGTGGTCGTCCTGGACACCGAGGGCTTCTACGCGGGCCTGCGCACCCAGATGGAGCGGATGGACGCCGAGGGCTTCCTGCCCCGCCCGCTCGCCGAGCTGATCACCTTCGCGGACACGCCCGCCGAGGTCTTCGCCCAGCTCAAGGCCTGATTAGATCAAGACCATGGCTGCACATCTGATCACCGGCGCCGGCTCCGGCATCGGCGCCGTCCTGACCGAGAAGCTCGCCGAGCGCGGGGACGAGCTCTGGCTGCTGGCCCGCGACGCCCGTCGGGCCGCCGCGCTGCGGGAGCGCTTCCCCGGGGCGAAGACCCTGGCGGGCGACCTGGGGGACCCGGGCAAGCTGTCCTGGGCCCTCGGGCACCAGCAGCTGCCCGTCCGGCTGGACTCGCTGCTGCACGTCGCGGGCATGGTCGAACTCGGCACGGTCGGCGACCTGACCCCGAAGGCCTGGCAGGAGACGCTCAACGTCAACCTGATCGCCCCCGCCGAGCTCACCCGGCTGCTGCTGCCGTCCCTGCGGCTCGCCAAGGGTCACGTCCTGTTCGTCAACTCCGGCGCCGGCCTGAACGCCCACGCCGAGTGGTCGGCCTACGCGGCCAGCAAGCACGGCCTGAAGGCGCTCGCCGACTCGCTGCGCCAGGAGGAGCACGCCAACGGGGTCCGGGTCACCTCCGTCTACCCCGGCCGCACCGCCACCGCGATGCAGGTCAAGGTGCACCAGCAGGAGGGCAAGGAGTACGACGCCGACCGCTGGATCGAGCCGCAGTCCGTCGTCAAGGCGATCCTCGCCGCCCTGGACGCCTCGCGGGACGCGGAGATCACCGACATCACCGTCCGCCCCGGGCGGTAGGCCGCCGCGTGGGAAGTCGGCCCGGCCGACTTCCCACGCGTTCAGCCGGGGCCGTCCGACTGAGTAGGCTCGGGCGGGTGAGCACCCCACACCCCTTCCCCGACCTGCGCGGCGCCGCCACCGGCGTCGGCTCGCTGCCCGGCACCGACGCCCGGGAGGCCGCCAAGACCTCCACCGGTGCCCTGGAGTACCTGCCGTTCCTGCCCGAGCTGCCCGCGCGCGGGCCGGGCGCCGACATGATCGGCCGCGGCGCCGGCCTGCTGGTCGAGCTGTTCGCGCAGACCGAGCCGAGCGGCTGGCGGTTCACCGACCGCCCCGGCCGGGACACCCGGCGCGCCCACTCCTGGCTCGGCGAGGACCTGGACGCGCTGGAGGAGTTCACCCAGGGCTACCAGGGCGCGCTCAAGGTCCAGGCCGTCGGCCCCTGGACGCTCGCCGCGAGCATCGAGCTCAAGTACGGCGAGAAGGCGCTCTCCGACCCCGGCGCCTGCCGCGACATCGCCGGCTCGCTCACCGAGGGCCTGCGCCGCCATCTCGCGGACGTCCGCAAGCGGGTGCCCGGTGCCGAGGTCGTGCTGCAGCTGGACGAGCCCTCGCTGCCCGCCGTGCTGGCCGGGTCGGTGAAGACCGCCAGCGGCTTCCAGCGGCTGCGCGCCGTCGACCGGCAGGTCGCCGAGGAGGTCCTGCGGGAGACCGTCCGCGGTGTGGACGCGCCCGTGGTGGTGCACAGCTGCGCGCCGGACGTCCCGGTTCCGCTGCTGCGACGGGCCGGGGTCGCCGGGATCTCCCTCGACTTCTCCCTCCTCACCGAGCGCCAGGACGACGACCTCGGCGAGGCCGTGGAGGGCGGCACGATGATCCTCGCTGGTGTCGTCCCCGCCACTGACCAGGCAGTGTCCGACCCTGCCGGTAGTGTCCAGGGGGTCAGGACCCTGTGGCGCAGGCTCGGGTTCGCCCCGGAGCTGCTGGGCCGTCGCGTACTGGTGACGCCGACCTGCGGGCTGGCCGGGGCCTCCCCGGCGTACGCGCGCAGGGCGCTGTCGTCCGCGGTGCGGGCGGCGCAGAGCCTGGTGGACAACCCGGAATGAGAACGTAGGAGGCTTGCGGTGACGGCTGTCGAGGGCTGGGAGGACGTCCCGGCGGAGGTGCGCAGGCGGCACGCCGAGCTGTCGAAGGAGATCACCGACCACCGGGCCCGGTACTACGAGCAGGACGCGCCGGTCGTCAGCGACGCCGAGTTCGACGCGCTGATGCGGGAGCTGGAGGCGATCGAGGCCGAGCACCCGGCCCTGGTCACCCCGGACTCGCCGAGCCAGAAGGTCGGCGGGGCCGCCACCGGGCTGTTCGCCGAGGTCGAGCACCGCGAGCGGCTGCTCAGCCTGGACAACGCGATGGACGACGAGGAGCTGGCCGCCTGGGCCGAGCGGGTCGCCACCGAGCTGCACGGCATCGACTACCACTACCTGTGCGAGCTCAAGGTGGACGGCCTGGCCGTCAACCTCACCTACGAGAACGGCCAGTTGGTGCAGGCGGCGACGCGCGGCGACGGCCGGGTCGGCGAGGACATCACCGCCAACGTCCGCACCATCAGGGAGATCCCGCACCAGCTCAAGGGCGAGAACATCCCGGAGCTGGTGGAGATCCGCGGCGAGGTCTACTTCCCGACCGAGGCCTTCGACGCGCTCAACGCGTCCTTCGCGGAGGAGAACGAGCGCCGCCGGCAGGAGAACGAGGAGCGCGCCAAGGAGGGCAAGCGGCCCCGGGCGATGATCCGGCTGTTCATGAACCCCCGCAACGCCGCCGCCGGTTCGCTGCGCCAGAAGGACCCGCACGTCACCGCCTCCCGCCCGCTGCACATGGTGGTGCACGGCATCGGCGCCCGGGTCGGCTTCGACATCGACAACCAGTCGCACGCCTACCGGTTGCTGCACGACTGGGGTCTGCCGACCGCCCGGCACAACAAGGTGGTGGGGACGCTCGCCGAGGTGCGGGCCTTCATCAAGCAGTTCGGCGAGCAGCGGCACTCGGTCGAGCACGAGATCGACGGCGTGGTCGTCAAGGTGGACGAGATCGCCCTGCAGGGCCGGCTCGGCGCCACCTCCAAGTCCCCGCGCTGGGCGATCGCCTGGAAGTACCCGCCGGAGGAGGTCACCGGGACGCTGGCCGAGATCAAGGTCGGCGTCGGCCGCACCGGCCGGGCCACCCCGTACGCGGTGCTGGCCGAGCCGGTGAAGGTGGCCGGCTCGATGGTGCAGTACGCGACGCTGCACAACCAGGACGTCGTCAAGGCCAAGGACGTGCTGCTCGGCGACACCATCGTGCTGCGCAAGGCCGGCGACGTCATCCCGGAGATCCTCGGCCCGGTGTACGACCTGCGGGACGGCACCGAGCAGGCCTTCGTGATGCCCTCGCACTGCCCGGAGTGCGGCACCGAGCTGCGGCCGATGTCCGAGGGGGACATCGATCTGCGCTGCCCGAACGCGCAGTTCTGCCCGGCCCAGATCCGGGAGCGGATCGCCTTCCTCGGCGGCCGGTCCTGCCTGGACATCGAGGGGCTCGGCTACGTCGCGGCCACCGCGCTGACCCAGCCGCTGGAGCCGGCCGAGGCGCCGGTGCGGAACGAGGGGGACATCTTCGGGCTGTCCGAGGAGCAGCTCCTGCCGATCAAGGTGCTGGTGCGCGACCAGAAGACGGGCATGCCGAAGCTGGACGACGTCACCGGCGAGGAGAAGGAGGTGTTCTTCTTCGCGACCACCACGGGCGCGGCGAAGAAGACCACCGGGCTGCTGCTGGAGAACCTCGACAAGGCCAAGGACCGGCCGCTCTGGCGCTACCTCAACGGGCTGTCCATCCGACACGTCGGCCCGGTCGCGGCGCAGGTGCTGGCCCGGGAGTTCCGCGACCTGGACCGGATCTTCGCGGCCACCGAGGAGGAACTGGCCGCCGCGGAGGGGGTCGGCCCGACCATCGCCCGCTCGATCAGGGAGTGGTACCAGGTCGACTGGCACCGGGAGATCCTGGAGAAGTGGCGCGCCGCCGGCGTCCGCTTCACCGAGGAGTTCGCCGACGAGGACGAGGCGGAGCGCCCGCTGGAGGGCCTGACCGTGGTGGTGACCGGCACCCTGGCCGGCCACACCCGGGACGGCGCCAAGGAGGCGCTGACCACGCGCGGAGCGAAGGTGACCGGTTCGGTTTCGAAGAAGACCGATTTCGTGGTCGCCGGTGACAACCCAGGGTCCAAGTACGACAAGGCCGTTCAGCTCGGCCTGCCCGTCCTGGACGACGCCGGGTTCGCCGTGCTGCTCGCCGACGGGCCGGCCGCCGCCCGTGCCCACCTGGGACTTCCGGAGCCGGAGGGGGCCGTGGAGGCGGAGAAGAAGCCCGTCGAGGACTGATCCCGAGCCGACCCGAGCGGTCCGTGACCGGATCGGTGTTGTTATCGTCCTGATGCAGCGTCACCGGGTGCCACACAGTGAAAGCGGGCATTGTGTCACTGTGTGACACCCGAGTGTGGTGGCGCGTTTCCGGTTGTCCGAAAGTCTGCCCACCGGGTGCAGCCCGGCATACCCTGGAGCGCAACAGAGTGTCAGCAGGGGTGGGGGCACCGGCTGGGCCGGTGCTCCCGGGGGTCGCTCCATGCCCGGCAGCTGTCGGTACCGGCACGGTGCCTCACCGTACGGCGGCCTGACGGGGGCGGGCCCGACGGAGGACAGGGCTTATGGATCGTACGACCGGCGGTGCGCCCACACGCCCGCCGCAGGGGGTGGCGGGTGCGGTCCTGCTGCTCGGCGTGCTGCTGGCCGGAGCAGCGCCGCTCATCCCGCTGGCCGTCCTGGTCTACCGGTACGAACCCGAGTTGCTGCCGCTGTTCGCCGTGCCCCTGGCGGTGCTGGTGGCGGCCTGGCGGATCGCCCGGGACCGGGCCCGGGACCAGCTGAGCGACCCGCTGACGGATCTGCCCAACCGTCAGGCCCTGCTGCTGGCCGCCCAGGAGGCGATCGCGGAGTGTGAGCAGGGCTATAGCGTCGGTCTCATCCTGCTCGACCTCGATCGCTTCCGATCACTCAACGACACACTCGGTCATACGGCTGGTGACCGGCTGCTGGTTCACATCTCCCGCCGGCTGCACCGGGCCCTGCGCTCCGGCGGCCCGGCCGGCAGCGCCACCCGGGAGTCCATCGACGACGTCTTCGCCGGGCTGCCCCGGCACTACCGCCGCGGCCGCCCGATGGTGGCCCGGATGGGCGGCGACGAGTTCGCCGTCCTGCTGCCCGGCATCAACTGCCCGGACAGCCTGGAGCGGGTCGCCAAGGCGCTGATCGCCGAACTGGCCGCCCCGATCCGGCTGGACGGGCTGCTGCTCGTCCTGGAGGCCAGCGCCGGCGTCTGCGTCTACCCGCAGCACGCCCAGGACGCCGAGGCGCTGCTGCGCCGGGCCGACGTCGCGATGGGCCACGCCCAGCGCGGGTGCAGCGGCGTGGCCCAGTACGACGAGACCCAGGACGCCGACACGCCGTACCGGATCGGACTGCTGGGGGACCTGCGCCGGGCGCTGGAGACCGGGGAGGTGCAGCTGCACTACCAGCCGAAGGTGGCCTTCGACGGCCGGGTGGTCGGCCTGGAGGCGCTGCTGCGCTGGGAGCGGCCCGGCCAGGGGAAGGTCTCGCCGGACGAGTTCGTCGGGCTCGCCGAGTCCAGCGGACTGATGCCCCGGCTCACCGACTACGTGCTGGAGGCCGCCGTCGGCCAGCTCGCGTACTGGCGCGACCAGGGCCTCCAGGTGCAGGTCGCGGTCAACGTCTCGCCGCGCGACGTGCTCAACCCGGGCTTCGCCCAGCGGGTGGCCGGCCACCTGGTGCGCCACCAGGTGCCGGCCCACGCGCTCCAGCTGGAGATCACCGAGCGGCTGCTGCTGGACGACTCCCGGCGGGCCGCCGACACCCTGGCCGAGCTGCGCGGCTACGGCGTCGGGATGTCCCTGGACGACTTCGGCACCGGGCACTCCTCGCTGGTACGGCTGCGCAGCCTGCCGGTCGGCGAGCTGAAGATCGACCGCTCCTTCGTCTCCCGGATGGTCGCCGACGACCACGACGCGGCCGTGGTCCGGTGCTCGGTGGAGCTCGCCCACTCGCTGGGCCTGACGGTGGTCGCCGAGGGCGTCGAGGACGACGAGACCTGGGAGCGGCTGCACTGCATGGGCGTGGACGCCGTCCAGGGCTGGCTGGTGTCGGCCGCGCTGCCGGCCGAGCAGGCCACCGCCTGGCTGCGGGTGCACCGCACCGGCGCCCCGCCGGTGGAGCGGCTCGGCGTGCCGCCCCAGCTGCACGCCGGCTTCCGGCCGGGCCAGGGCGCCAAGCCGGTCGCCCAGCCGGCCGGGCCGCCGGTGCTGCCGCCGACGCTCCCGCCCGTCCGGCCGCCGGTCACGCCGCCCCCGCTGCCGCCGGTGGCGCAGATGGTGCAGGCCGCGCACCGGGAGGTCGAGCAGCAGGGGTGCGCCGCCGCCCTCCCGCAGCCGCAGCAGCGCCCGCCGGACGCCGCCGTCCGGCGGTGACGGCGACCGGTGGACGGACCGGTGGCGGAGGCGGTGGACGAACGGGTGGAGCGACCGGTGGACGGCCCGGTGGGCGACCCGGTGGGCGACCGGTGACGGGCGCCTCGGCTCACTCGTTGGCCGGGGTGGGGGACGGGCCCCATAGGATGGGGTCCAAAGACCACGAGGACGGAGCGCCGAACCCGGCTGCTCCTGCCCGGGCCCGGCACCGCCCGCAAGGCACCGCCGGGTCTCACCAGAACTCACCCTGAGGATCGCTGCATGCCTGGCATCACGCGCGAGGAGGTCGCCCACCTCGCCCGGCTGTCGCGTCTTGAGCTGAAGCCCGAAGAGCTGGACCACTTCGCCGAGCAGCTCGACGTGATCATCGGCGCGGTCGCCCGCGTTTCCGAGGTCGCCGGACAGGACGTCCCGCCGACCTCCCACCCGCTGCCGCTGACCAACGTCATGCGTGCGGACGAGGTGCGGCCGTCGCTCACCCCGGAGCAGGCGCTGTCCGGCGCCCCCGCCGCCGAGGAGCAGCGTTTCCGTGTGCCGCAGATCCTCGGGGAGGACTGACCGAGATGACCGAGCTGATCCGTTTCACCGCCGCCGAGACCGCGAGCGCCGTCGCCAAGGGCGAGGTGTCCGCCGTCGAGGTCGCGCAGGCCCACCTGGACCGCATCGAGGCCGTCGACCAGAAGGTCAACGCCTTCCTGCACGTCGACACCGAGGGCGCGCTGGCCGCGGCCAGGGCCGTCGACGAGAAGCGCGCCAGGGGCGAGGAGCTGGGCCCGCTGGCCGGCGTCCCGCTCGCGCTCAAGGACGTCTTCACCACCAAGGGCATCCCGACCACCTGTGGTTCGAAGATGCTCGAGGGCTGGATCCCGCCGTACGACGCCACGCTGACGAGCCGTCTCAAGGCCGCCGACGTCGTCATCCTCGGCAAGACCAACATGGACGAGTTCGCGATGGGCTCCTCCACCGAGAACTCCGCGTACGGCGTGACCGGCAACCCGTGGGACCTCTCCCGCATCCCCGGCGGCTCCGGCGGCGGTTCGGCCGCCGCGCTGGCCGCCTTCGAGGCCCCGCTGGCGATCGGCACCGACACCGGCGGCTCGATCCGCCAGCCCGGCGCCGTCACCGGCACCGTCGGCGTCAAGCCGACCTACGGCTCGGTGTCCCGCTACGGCCTGGTGGCGTTCTCCAGCAGCCTGGACCAGGGCGGCCCGTGCGCCCGCACCGTGCTGGACGCGGCCCTGCTGCACGAGGCCATCGCCGGGCACGACCCGCTGGACTCCACCTCGATCGACGCGCCCGTCCCGGCCGTGGTCGAGGCGGCGAAGATGCGCGACATCCGCGGCATGCGGATCGGCGTCGTCAAGGAGTTCGCCGGCGAGGGCTACCAGGCCGGCGTGATGCAGCGCTTCAACGAGTCGGTGGAGCTGCTGCGCGAGCTGGGCGCCGAGGTCGTCGAGGTCTCCTGCCCGTCGTTCACCCTGGCGCTGCCGGCGTACTACCTGATCGCGCCGAGCGAGTGCTCCTCCAACCTGGCCCGCTTCGACGCGATGCGCTACGGCCTGCGGGTCGGCGACGACGGCAGCCGCTCGGCCGAGGAGGTCACCTCCCTGACCCGCGAGGCCGGCTTCGGCCCCGAGGTCAAGCGCCGCATCATCCTGGGCACCTACGCGCTGTCCTCGGGCTACTACGACGCCTACTACGGCTCGGCCCAGAAGGTCCGCACGCTCATCTCGCGCGACTTCGACGCCGCCTTCGCGGGCGTGGACGTCCTGGTCTCGCCGACCACGCCGACCACCGCCTTCCCGATCGGCGAGCGCGCCGACGACCCGATGGCGATGTACCTGGCCGACCTGTGCACGATTCCGTCGAACCTCGCGGGCAACGCGGCCATGTCGCTGCCGGTCGGCCTGGCGCCGGAGGACAATCTCCCGGTCGGCCTGCAGATCATCGCACCCGCGATGGCGGACGACCGCCTGTACCGCGTGGGCGGTGCCGTCGAGGCCGCGCTCAACGACAAGTGGGGGCACACCCTGCTGGAGGAGGCACCGGCACTGTGAGCAAGATCGAGAAGGCCAAGGCCCAGTCCACGTCGCTCAAGGGCTTCAAGCACAGCAAGCCCGGCCTGTGGCTGTCCATCGGCACCAGCGCGTTCGGCGCGATCTCCGTCGTCAAGGACGTCCGCAGGGCCCGCGAGGAGAGCGACACCCTCAAGCTGGTCAACGCCCTGGTCGGCGCGGCCGCGCTGGTCACCGGCACGGCCCTGCTGGTGCGCGAGCTGCGCCGGCTGGGCTCCGACGACGTGCTGCTGGGCTGAGCCGAGCTGAGCGCCCCGGCCCGGCCCCGCGCGATGCGGCGGCCGGGCCCGTACCTCCCAAGCTTCAAGTGAGAAGGGACGCTGTGAGCGTCATGAACCTGGTCTCCTACGAGGACGCTCTCGCGTCGTACGACCCGGTGATGGGCCTTGAGGTCCACGTCGAGCTGGGTACCAAGACCAAGATGTTCTGCGGTTGCTCGACCGAGCTGGGTGCCGAGCCGAACAGCCAGACCTGCCCGACCTGCCTGGGCCTGCCGGGTTCGCTGCCGGTGGTCAACGCGGTCGGCGTGGAGTCGGCCGTCAAGATCGGCCTGGCGCTGAACTGCGAGATCGCCGAGTGGTGCCGGTTCGCGCGGAAGAACTACTTCTACCCGGACATGCCCAAGAACTTCCAGACCTCGCAGTACGACGAGCCGATCGCCTTCAACGGCTACCTCGATGTGCAGCTGGAGGACGGCTCGACCTTCCGGGTGGAGATCGAGCGCGCCCACATGGAGGAGGACACCGGCAAGTCCAGCCACGTCGGCGGGGCCACCGGCCGCATCCACGGCGCCACCCACTCGCTGCTCGACTACAACCGGGCCGGCATCCCGCTGATCGAGATCGTCACCAAGCCGATCGTCGGCGCCGGCGAGCGCGCCCCCGAGGTCGCCAAGGCGTACGTCGCCGAGCTGCGCGAGGTCATCCGCTCGCTCGACGTCTCCGAGGCCCGGATGGACAAGGGCCAGATGCGCTGCGACGTCAACCTGTCGCTGCGCCCGAACGGCACCGAGACCTTCGGCACCCGCTCGGAGACCAAGAACGTCAACTCGCTGCGCAGCGTGGAGCGGGCCGCCCGGTTCGAGATCCAGCGGCACGCGACGGTGCTGACCGACGGCGGCACCATCATCCAGGAGACCCGCCACTTCCACGAGGACAACGGCACCACCACCTCGGGCCGCATCAAGGACAACGCCGAGGACTACCGCTACTTCCCCGAGCCGGACCTGGTGCCGGTGGCCCCCGCCCGCGAGTGGGTCGAGGAGCTGCGCGCCGCCCTGCCCGAGCTGCCGCGGGTGCGCCGCGCCCGGCTGCAGGCCGAGTGGGGCCTGTCCGACAAGGACATGCAGTCGGTGCTCAACGCCGGTGCGGTGGGCCCGATCCAGGAGACCATCGCGGCCGGTGCCCCGGCCGACCAGGCCCGCAAGTGGTGGATGGGCGAGCTGGCCCGCCGCGCCAACGAGACCGGCACCGAGCTGAGCGAGCAGCCGATCACCCCGGTGCAGGTCGCCCGGGTCGCCGCGCTGGTCGCCGAGGGCAAGCTGAACGACAAGCTGGCCCGCCAGGTCATCGAGGGCGTGCTGGCCGGCGAGGGCGAGCCGGACGAGATCGTCGAGAAGCGCGGCCTGGCCGTGGTCTCGGACGACTCCGCGCTGGGCGCCGCCGTCGACCAGGCCATCGCCGAGAACGAGGCGATCGCCGCCAAGATCCGCGACGGCAAGGTCCAGGCCGTGGGCGCGCTGGTGGGCGCGGTCATGAAGGCGACCCGTGGCCAGGCCGACGCCGCCCGGGTGAAGGACCTGATCCTGGAGAAGCTGGGCGTCTCCGCCTGAGCATCGCCTGGGCTGTCAAGCCTGCCTTCCTAAGGCATCTAAGGCATCTAAGGCCCTCTAAGTAAGGCCTAAGGCCCCGCCTCACCTATGTATCTAGGTGAGGCGGGGCCTTAAACCTTTCTTGGCGACCGATCTAAGGCAGCTGGGCCCCGGAAGATGCGGCAGGCTCCCGATGCGGCACCCCCCACTGGCGGAGGAAGCTCTTACCTGTCAGCAAGACGGAGTGAGAACCCGAGGGGGAACCGGAAATGATCGAGTACCAGACCTTCCAGCAACAGGCCCACGAGCTCGTGGCCCGCGCCGAGCACGAGCGCCTGGTGCGCGAGGCCAAGGAGGCCCGCCGACTGCGGCAGCGCCCGGTGGCCGCCCGCTTCCAGCGGCGCCCCGTGCGTCGGCCCGAATGCTGACGGTCCGGCACCACGACGGTGCCGAAGGAGCTCCGGAGGGGGAGACGCCGCGAACGGGCGTCTCCCCCTCCGGGCGTTCGGGCCCGGAACCCCGTTCGCCTCGGGAGATATCCCCTCGGCCGGGCCCCACCGGCTATGGCATGCTCGCCTCCATGCAGCAGACATCGGTCAGCCCCGTCTTCGTCGGCCGCGGCAGCGAGATCACCGAGCTGACCGACGCGCTGCGCCGCGCGGGCACCGGCAGTCCGCAGGCCGTCCTGGTCGGCGGCGAGGCGGGGGTCGGCAAGACCAGGCTGCTGGAGGAGTTCCTGGAGCGGGCCGCGGCCCAGGGGGCGGTCACCACGCTCGGCAGCTGTCTGGAGGTCGGCGCCGAGGGCCTGCCGTACGCGCCGCTGGCCGCCGCGCTGCGACGGCTGCACCGCTCGTTCGGCCCCGAACTGGAGGCCGCCGCGGCCGGCAGCGAGAGCCATCTCGCCCTGCTGCTGTCCGAACTCGGCGAGGTGGACGGCGAACCCAACGACGAGTACAGCCGGGCCCGGCTGTTCGAGCACACCGCGAGGCTGTTCGAGCGGCTCGGCGCGGAGCGTACCCTCGTCCTCGCCGTCGAGGACCTCCACTGGGCCGACCGCTCCACCCGCGAGCTGCTCGCCTTCCTGGTGCGCACCCTGCACCGCTCCCGGGTGCTGCTGGTCGCCACGTACCGCACCGACGACCTGCACCGCCGGCACCCGTTGCGCCCCTTCCTGGCCGAGCTCGAACGGCTGCGCACCGTCCAGCGGCTGGAGCTGGCGCGGTTCGGCCGGCGCGAGGTGGCCGCCCAGCTGGCCGGCATCCTCGGCACCGCCGCCCCCGACCGCCAGCTGGTGGACCGCATCCACCGCCGCTCGGAGGGGAACCCGTTCTTCGTCGAGGAGCTGGCCACCGCCTTCGAGGACGGCTTCGGCGCCGGGCTGACCGACTCGCTGCGGGACATCCTGCTGGTGCGGGTCGAGGGCCTGGACGAGGAGGCCCAGCGGGTGGTGCGGATCGCCGCCGAGGGCGGCTCGCACGTCGAACACGCCCTGCTGGCCGCCGTCCTGGACGACGAGGAGGCGCTGATCGAGGCGCTGCGGGTGGCCGTCGGCGCCAACATCCTGCGCCCGGACAGCGAGGGCGAGGGCTACCGGTTCCGGCACGCGCTGGTCCGCGAGGCGGTCTCGGACGACCTGCTGCCCGGCGAACGGCACCGGATCAACCGCAAGTTCGCGCTCGCCGTGGAGGCCCAGCCGCAGCTGGTCCCCGGCGACGCGCTGGCCGCCCGGCTGGCCAACTACTGGTACCACGCGCACGATCCGGCCCGCGCCCTGCCGACGGCCCTGGACGCCGCCCGCGCGGCCCGCCGCCGCAACGCCTTCGCCGAGCAACTCGGCATGCTGGAACGGGCCCTGGAACTGTGGGACCTGGTCTCCGAGGAGGTGCTGGCGCACACGCGCCCGTACGACTGGGCCGAGACCTACCCGCCCGGCTCCCGGGACCACGACGCCGCCGACGAGGACTGCGACCGGATCCAGCTGGAGGACGTACTGGCCGAGGCGGTGGTCGCGGCCCGGCGCAGCGGCGACCGCGAGCGCGGCCTGAGCCTGGCCAAGCGCGGCATCCGGCTGGTCGACGAGGTGGAGCACCCGGTGCGGGCGGCCTGGTTCCGGATCAACCGGGCCCGGATGCTGGGCAGCCTGCGCCGCTCCGGGGACGAGGAGGAGATCGCCCACGCCCACCGGCTGGTGGAGCACCTGCCGCCGTCCGCCGTACAGGCCGAGGTGTTCGCGCTCAGCGCCAACTCCGCCATGCTCAAGACCCCGGGCCCCGAGCACGTCGAGCTGGCCGAGCGGGCGATCCGGATCGCCCAGGAGGTCGGCGCCCACTCGGTCGAGGTGCACGCCCGGATGACCCTCGGCGGCCTGCGCTACGACGTGCAGGGCGACGCCGAGGGCGGGCTGGCCGAACTCGCCGGCGCGGTCGAGCGGGCCCGCCTGCTGGGCGTGCCCGACCTCCTGCTGCGCGGCATCAACAACCTGGCCAGCATGCAGCGCGGGCTGGGCCGGCCCGAGGCGGCCGTCCGGCTGGCCCGGGAGGGGCTGGAGTTCGCGGACGGCAACGGCCTGCTGCGCAACATCGGCGCCATCCTGACCGGCAACCTGGTCGAGGCGCTGACCGACCTCGGACGGGTGCGGGAGGCCACCGAGGTGCTGGCCGGCTACGAGTCGACCAGCCTGACCGGCACCCACGCCGAGTTCCTGGACCGGATGCGCGGCGACCTCGCCGTGCTGGCCGGGGACCTCGCGACCGCGGCGACCATGCTGGCGCAGGCCCGGGCCGCCAACCGGATCGGCCAGGTCCAGCACAGCGTGCCGATCAGCCGCCTCGCGATCCGGATCGCGGCGCTCGGCGGGCGGCCGCTGGAGGCCCGGGACGAACTGCTCGCCGCGCTCGTGGAGGACGGCAGGACCGGCAACGAGTCCGACGTCTACCCGTTGCTGGCCGAGGCGGCCGCGGTGGAGGCGGACAGCCGGGGCCTGCCGCAGGCCGAGGCGGGCCGGCCCGGGGCGCTGGCCGCGATCGCCGGGGCCGCCGCCGAGCTGCGGCCCCGGGCGCCGCTGCACCACGGCTGGGCCCGGCTGCTGGAGGCCGAACTGGCCCGGGCCGAGGGCACCGACACCCCGCGGGAGTGGGCCGCCGCGGTCGAGGCGCTGCGGCCGACCGGCCTGCCGTACCCGCTGGCGCTCGCCCTGCTGCGGGCCGGCGAGGCCGAGGTGCAGGCCGGCCGGCGCGAGGCCGGCGCCGAACTGCTGCGCGAGGCGGCCGAACTGGCGGCCGTCCGGGACGACCGGCCGCTCGGCGGGCAGATCGCCGCGCTGGCCGAGCGGGCCGGGCTGAGCCTCGCCCCGGCCGAGCGGGCGGCCGCGGTGCCGGCCCAGGCCGCCGGGGACTCCTTCAACCTCACCCCCCGTGAGCGGGACGTGCTGCGACTGCTGGCCCGCGGCTGGACCAACCGGCAGATCGCCGAGGAGCTGTACATCTCTCCGAAGACCGCGAGCGTGCACGTCTCCAACATCCTCGGCAAGCTCGCGGTCGGCGGCCGGGGCGAGGCGGCGGCGCTGGCGCACCGGCTGCGGCTGTTCCCGGACGACCTGGCCCCCTCCGGCCGTTGAGCGGGGCGCCGGCACGGGCCCGGACCGGCTCCGGCCGGTCCGGGCCCGCCGTTCGTCCACCCTGGCACCGGTGTTCGGGCGCCTCCCCGTGCTCCCGTGCGCGCCGCGTGAGCCCCCGCCCGCGCGCCGCCGCCAACCGGGCCGATCTGTAGGAATCGGGGGCATTTCCCCACCCTTCCGCCATTACTCTAAGTTGAGTGTGTGTGTCATTGAGTGACGGAATTGGTGTAGGGTCCATTTTGGGAGCATCGGTACGGTGTGGCGTCCGGCAGGCCGCCCGCCCCCTGGGCCGCCGTCCTGACGGGGCACCAGGCCACCGCGTACGTCCGAGAGGTGCGCGGCCGGTGGTCCGTGGCCGGGGCGCGAGGCCCCGGGCCGGAGGGGGAGAGGCCGAGTGAGCTCCACCGAAACGGTGCTGCCCGGAACCGGACGGCCGGACGCACCGCGCGCCGACACGTCCGCCGTCGACGTGCCCGCGGCCGTCCGCTGTAGACGGCTGTGCCGGATCCGGGACAGCCGCACGCTGCCCGGCTTCGTCCTGGGCGCGCTCTGCGTGGCCTACGCCGCGGGCGCCGCCGCGGGCTGGGGATCGCACCAACTGTCCGTCTTCATGGGAGACTTCGGGCTGGCCGCGGCGGCCCTGGCGGCCGCGCTGTCCTGCCTGGTGTACGGCTGCACCGTCGGCGGGCACGCCCGCCCGGCCTGGCTGCTGTTCGGCCTCTCCTCGCTCATGGTCGCCTTCGGCAACGGCACCTGGGGCTGGTACGAGCTGGTCCTGCGCTCCCCGCTGCCCCAGGACTCGCTCGCCGAGTACGCCTTCCTGCTGTTCGCCCCGCTCGCCATCACCGGCGTCCTGGTGCTCGCCCAGCACCCGCGCACGGCGGCCGGCTGGCTCTGCCTGCTGCTCGACGGCTGGCTGATCGCCGGCTCGCTGTTCACCCTCAGCTGGAGCCTGGCGCTCGGCCGGATCGCGGCCGGGGAGGACGGCTCACCGCTGCGCCTGGCCCTCAACCTGGCCTACCCGGTGCTGGACATCCTGCTGGTCAGCCTGGTGGTCGGGCTGCGCTTCCGGGGTCGGGACGGCAACCGGGCGGCGGTGCACACGGCCATGCTGGCGCTCGCCGTCACCGTCACCTGCGACGCCCTGTTCACCTCCCCGGAACTGCGCAGCAGCTACCACTCGGGCGAACTGCTGGACGCCGGCTGGTTCGCCGGAAGTCTGCTGCTGGGCTGGGCGCCGTGGTCGCCGCGCTGGCGCCGTCCGCTGCGCGACCACCCCTCGGCCGGCGGCCTGCCGCACCGCCGGGTGGCCACCACCTTCAGTGCGCTGACCCCGTACGCGGCCGCCGCGGTCTGCACCGCCGGTATCCTCTACAACGCCCTCGGCGGGCGGGAGTTGGACCGGGTGGTGGCCGCCGCGGCCTGCACCGTCGGGCTGGCGCTGATCCTGCGGCAGGGCGTGATGCTGCTCGACAACCTGTCGCTGGCCCAGGAGCTCGCCCACAAGGAGGCGCACTTCCGCTCCCTGGTGCAGGGCTCCAGCGACGTCATCATGATCGCCGGCGCCAACGGCGTGCTCTCCTACGTCTCCCCGGCCGCGCTCGGCGTCTACGGGCGGGACCCGGAGGAGCTGGTCGGCGGCAACCTGCTGGACCTGGTGCACCCCGAGGACGTCGGCCGGGTGCTCTCCGAGGTCCGCCGCTACCTCGCCAGGGTCCGGCTCGCCACCCACCGCAGCCCCGGCACCGCCGTGCCCTCCGCCCGGGTCGAGTGCCGGATCAGCTCCGGCGCGGGGGAGTGGCTGCACGTCGAGTCCAGCGTCAGCAGACATCGCGACGGCCTGCTGCTCAACAGCCGGGACGTCACCGAACGCGTCATGCTCCAGGCCCAGTTGCACCACAACGCCTTCCACGACCCGCTCACCGACCTGCCCAACCGGGCGCTGTTCACCCAGCAGCTGCGGGCCGCCCTCGGGGCCCGCGGCCAGCAGGGCGAGACCGGCGCCGGGATCGCGGTGCTCTTCCTCGACCTGGACGGCTTCAAGGCGGTCAACGACACCGCCGGGCACCAGGTCGGGGACGAGCTGCTGGTGCAGGCCGCCCGCCGGCTCCAGGGCGCCGTCCGCTGCGGGTACACCGTCGCCCGGTTCGGCGGCGACGAGTTCGCCGCGCTGGTCTGCGGCCCGCTCGGCCGCCTCCAGGTCCAGGAGCTGGCCGAGCGGCTGCGCCTCGCGCTCTCCGAGCCGTACTGGATCGGCGGCGCCGAACTCAGCGTCGCCGCCAGCATCGGCATCGCCTTCGGCACCCCCGAGCGCGGCCCGGCGGCCGACCCCAGGGCCGCCGCCGACGAGCTGATGCGCAACGCCGACCTCGCGATGTACCGGGCCAAGTCCGAGGGCAAGGGCCGGGTGGTGCTCTACACCCCCGCCATGCGGGCCGACCTGGAGCGCCGCACCGAACTGGAGGAACGGCTGCGGCTGGCCGTCCGGGAGGGCGGCTTCACGCTGCTCCACCAGCCCGTGGTGGACCTCGGCAGCGGCGCGGTGACCGGCGTGGAGGCCCAGGCCCGCTGGCGCTCGGTGGGCGGCCTGCTGCTCACCCCGGCCGAGTTCCTGCGCTCGACCGAGCACGGCGACGCGGCGACCAGGTTCTCCCGCTGGCTGGTCCTGGAGGCGGTCAGCGCGGCCGCCGAGCGGCGCGGCC
The DNA here is from genome assembly GCF_044763205.1 of Kitasatospora sp. NPDC096204. NCBI lineage: Bacteria > Bacillati > Actinomycetota > Actinomycetes > Kitasatosporales > Streptomycetaceae > Kitasatospora > Kitasatospora sp. NPDC096204. Next base: position 17,875 of record NZ_JBIWFT010000003.1, on the reverse strand, counting down.
TGCCGGGCCGGGGACGCGGGCTGCCCGAGCCCGTCCCGGTGGCCGTCCGGCTGTCCGTCGAGCGGCTCTGCTCGCCCGGCCTGTACGAGACGGTGGCCGCGGCGCTGCGTGACAGCGGGCTGCCCGCCGACGAACTGGTGATCGAGGTGGCCCGGATGGGCCCGGACTCGCTCGCCGACGAGCTCGGCCGCCGGCTCTCCGCCCTGCGCGGCCTCGGCGTCTCCACCTGGCTGGCCGGGTACGGCGCCGGCGGCGGCTCGCTCGGCGCCCTCGCCCGGCTGCCGCTGGACGGGCTCAAGCTCGACCGCACCCTCGTCCAGGACCTCGGCGAGTCCCCGCTCAGCCGCACCCTCGCCGGGCACGCGCTGCGGCTCGGCCGCGACCTCGGGATGGTCACCGCCGCCGAGGGGGTGGACCTGCCGCGCCAGGTCGCCGCGCTGCGCGAGCTGGGCTGCGGACAGGCCCAGGGCTCGGCCTTCGCCCCGCCGCTGGACGAGCCCCGGCTGCGCCGTGCGCTGGCCCGCCGGGACTACCCGCTGCCCGCGTCGACGGGTCCGCTCCCGGTCCGCCGCCCGTACCCGCCGGCCGTCGACGACACCCGGACGGGTGGCCGCCCGAACGGCCGGACGGACGCCACGCCGGGACGTGGCGCACATCACCATGGCGGCTCTGACCTGCCCGGACACCGTGCCGTTACTGGTCCGTCGGGGGGTCCGCATGGCGAGACGGTCGTCCCACCTGCTTGACACGTTGCCCCGCACGGGAGGAAGGTCGTTGCCATGCGCACCCGAATTCTCGTACTTGGCGGGCGCGTCGGCTGAGTGGGCTCGTACGCCCTGCTCGTGACAGACCGACGCGCCACCCCTCGCATGCCCTTGGGCACGAGGGGTTTTTTGTTGCACTGACGCTGTTCCACCTCCGCAAGACCCCTGGCCTCGACCGCCGAGCAAGTCCGACTTGTCGGATCAAGCGGGACGATTGAGGCAGAGCCGGCGATCGACCCGGACCGGGACCCCACCCTCGCAGCACCGGGGCCCGCACACCGGGTCGGCAAAACCCGAGAAGAGACAGGCAGATGACCGAGCACGCCGCATCCCCCCGCCGCGGGGACAACCCGGCCGCCAACGCTCCCGCTCCCCAGCACGTCGTCGAGACCATGACCGGCGCCCAGTCGCTCATCCGCTCCCTGGAGGCCGTGGGCGCGGACACCGTCTTCGGCATTCCGGGCGGGGCCATCCTTCCCGCGTACGACCCCCTGATGGACTCCGTCAAGGTGCGCCACATCCTCGTCCGTCACGAGCAGGGCGCCGGTCACGCCGCCACCGGCTACGCCCAGGCCACCGGCCGGGTCGGGGTCTGCATGGCGACCTCGGGGCCGGGTGCGACCAACCTGGTCACCCCGATCGCCGACGCCTACATGGACTCGGTGCCGGTCGTCGCCATCACCGGCCAGGTCTCCTCCAAGGCGATCGGCACCGACGCCTTCCAGGAGGCGGACATCTGCGGCATCACGATGCCGATCACCAAGCACAACTACCTGGTCACCGACCCGGCCGAGATCCCCCGGGTGATCGCCGAGGCCTTCCACATCGCCGCCACCGGCCGCCCCGGCCCGGTCCTGGTCGACATCGCCAAGGACGCGCTCCAGGCGACCACCACCTTCCGCTGGCCGGTCGAGACCGCGCTGCCCGGCTACCGCCCGGTGACCAAGCCGCACGCCAAGCAGATCCGCGAGGCCGCGAAGCTGCTGGTCGGCGCCAAGCGCCCGGTGCTGTACGTCGGTGGCGGTGTGCTCAAGGCGCAGGCCACCGCCGAGCTGCGGATCCTCGCCGAGCTGACCGGCGCCCCGGTCGTCACCACCCTGATGGCGCTCGGCGCCTTCCCGGACAGCCACCCGCAGCACCTGGGCATGCCCGGCATGCACGGCTCCGTCCCCGCCGTCACCGCGCTCCAGAAGTCCGACCTGCTGTTCACCCTCGGCGCCCGCTTCGACGACCGCGTCACCGGCAAGCTGGACGGCTTCGCCCCCAACGCCAAGGTCGTCCACGCCGACATCGACCCGGCCGAGATCGGCAAGAACCGCCCGGCGGACGTGCCGATCGTCGGCGACGCCCGCGAGGTCCTCGCCGACCTGATCGTCGCCGTCCAGGCCGAGTTCGACGCCGGCCACAAGGGCGACTACACCGAATGGTGGGAGCGGCTCGACGAGTGGAAGAAGACCTACCCGCTCGGCTACGAGCCGGCCCCGAACGGGCAGCTCTCGCCGCAGCAGGTCATCGAGCGGATCGGCAGGATGGTCGGCTCCGACGCGATCTACGCCGCCGGCGTGGGCCAGCACCAGATGTGGAGCTCGCAGTTCATCCGGTTCGAGAAGCCGGGCACCTGGCTCAACTCGGGCGGCGCGGGGACGATGGGCTACGCCGTCCCCGCGGCGATGGGCGCCAAGGCCGGCCGGCCGGAGACCGCGGTCTGGGCCATCGACGGCGACGGCTGCTTCCAGATGACCAACCAGGAGCTGGTCACCTGCGCCCTGAACGACATCCCGATCAAGGTCGCGGTCATCAACAACGGCTCGCTGGGCATGGTCCGGCAGTGGCAGACGCTGTTCTACAACCAGCGCTACTCCAACACCGTGCTGCACTCCGGCCCCGGCCACGACGGTGTCGAGCCGCCGGCCCAGGGCACCCGGATCCCCGACTTCGTCCGGCTGTCCGAGGCGATGGGCTGCGTCGGCCTGCGCTGCGAGCGCCCCGAGGACCTCGACGCCGTCATCAAGCAGGCGATGGAGATCAACGACCGCCCGGTCGTCATCGACTTCATCGTCCACCAGGACGCCATGGTCTGGCCGATGGTCGCGGCCGGCACCAGCAACGACGAGATCCAGTTCGCCCGGGGCGTGCGCCCCGACTTCGGCGACGATCTCGACTGATGTCCCTGCCCGTTATCCAGAACGACTGAGGAACCCCATGTCCAAGCACACCCTCTCCGTCCTGGTCGAGAACAAGCCCGGCGTGCTCGCCCGCATCGCCGCACTGTTCTCCCGGCGGGGCTTCAACATCGACTCCCTCGCCGTCGGCTCGACCGAGCACCCGGACGTGTCCCGGATGACGATCGTGGTCAACGTCGAGGACCTCCCGCTGGAACAGGTCACCAAGCAGCTCAACAAGCTCGTGAACGTGATAAAGATCGTCGAACTCGACCAGTCCGCTGCGATCCAGCGGGAACTGGTCCTGGTGAAGGTCCGCGCCGACAACGAGACCCGGTCGCAGATCGTCGAGATCGTCCAGCTGTTCCGTGCCAAGACCGTCGACGTGTCGCCGGAAGCGGTGACCATCGAGGCCACCGGCAGCTCGGACAAGCTGGAGGCCATGCTCCGGATGCTGGAGCCTTACGGCATCAAGGAGTTGGTCCAGTCCGGCCTGGTCGCCATCGGCCGCGGCGCGCGCTCCATCACGGACCGCTCGCTGCGCGCCCTGGACCGCAGCGCGTAAACAGCGCGAGACCACGACCGTCTCAAACCTCGAAGCAACGACCCAAACCCCCCGCCGGTGCGCATACGGTGAACACCGCGTACCCGGCAACCATCACGCAAGGAGATGTGCCCCCGTGGCCGAGCTGTTCTACGAAGACGACGCCGACCTGTCCATCATCCAGGGCCGCAAGGTCGCGGTCATCGGCTACGGCAGCCAGGGCCACGCCCACGCGCTGTCGCTGCGCGACTCCGGCGCCGACGTCCGGGTCGGCCTGAAGCCGGAGTCCACGTCCCGCGCCAAGGCGGAGGAGGCCGGCCTGCGCGTCGTCACCCCGGCCGAGGCGGCGGCCGAGGCCGACGTCATCATGATCCTGGTGCCGGACCCGATCCAGGCCGACGTCTACGAGGCGGACATCGCCCCGCACCTGAAGGCCGGCGACGCCCTGTTCTTCGGCCACGGCCTGAACATCCGCTTCGGCTTCATCAAGCCCCCGGCGGACGTCGACGTCTGCATGGTCGCCCCGAAGGGCCCGGGCCACCTGGTCCGCCGCCAGTACGAGGAGGGCCGTGGCGTCCCCGCGATCGTCGCGGTCGAGCAGGACGCCTCGGGCAACGCCTTCGCCCTGGCGCTGTCGTACGCCAAGGGCCTGGGCGCCACCAAGGCCGGCGTCATCAAGACCACCTTCACCGAGGAGACCGAGACCGACCTGTTCGGTGAGCAGGCCGTCCTCTGCGGTGGCACCGCCGCCCTGGTGAAGGCCGGGTTCGAGACCCTGGTCGAGGCCGGCTACCAGCCGGAGATCGCCTACTTCGAGTGCCTGCACGAGCTGAAGCTCATCGTCGACCTGATGTACGAGGGCGGCCTGGAGAAGATGCGCTGGTCGGTCTCCGAGACCGCCGAGTGGGGCGACTACGTCACCGGCCCGCGGATCATCACCGCGGACACCAAGGCCGCGATGAAGCAGGTCCTCGCCGAGATCCAGGACGGCACCTTCGCCAACACCTGGATCGCCGAGTACAAGGCGGGTCTGCCCAAGTACAACGAGTACAAGAAGGCCGACGAGGACCACCTGCTGGAGACCACCGGCAAGAAGCTGCGCTCGCTGATGAGCTGGGTCAACGAGAAGGCCTGACCTCGTCAAGGCCCTTCCGGGCCCTGATTTTGTAACTCGCTTGTACAAGTAGGCTGCTCCCGTCCGGGTGATTTCGCCGGACGGGAGCAGCCCGCCACCCAGCCCGTCGATACACTCCGAGTGCGCGTCAGGCCCACAGCGTCGTGCGTCTACTCACGCGGCATGCCACCTTCCCCCGCCCTCCACGCCACCCACGTGCCCGGGGGAACCGGACAGTTAAGGACCCACTGTCGTGAGCACTGTGACCACTGCGAAGACCGGCGTAGTTCTGATCGCCGAAGAGCTCTCGCCCGCCACCGTCGACGCCCTCGGCCCCGACTTCGAGATCCGCCACTGCAACGGCGCGGACCGCACCGAGCTGCTCACCGCGATCGCCGACGTCGACGCGATCCTGATCCGCTCCGCCACCAAGGTCGACGCCGAGGCGCTGGCCGCCGCCCGCAAGCTCAAGGTCGTCGCCCGGGCCGGCGTCGGCCTGGACAACGTGGACGTCTCCGCCGCCACCAAGGCCGGCGTGATGGTCGTCAACGCGCCGACCTCCAACATCGTCACCGCCGCCGAGCTCGCCTGCGGCCTGCTGATCTCCGTCGCCCGCAACATCGCGCCGGCCAACGCCGCGCTCAAGCAGGGCGAGTGGAAGCGCAACAAGTACACCGGCGTCGAGCTGAGCGAGAAGACCCTCGGCGTCGTCGGCCTCGGCCGGATCGGCGTCCTGGTCGCCCAGCGGATGTCCGCGTTCGGGATGAAGATCGTCGCGTACGACCCCTACATCCAGGCGGCCCGCGCCGCGCAGATGGGCGTCAAGCTGGTCTCGCTGGAGGAGCTGCTGGAGGTCTCGGACTTCATCACCGTCCACCTCCCCAAGACCCCGGAGACCATCGGCCTGATCGGCGACGACGCGCTGCACAAGGTCAAGCCGACCGTCCGCATCGTGAACGCCGCCCGCGGCGGCATCGTGGACGAGGAGGCGCTGGCGAACGCGCTGCGCGACGGCCGGGTGGCCGGCGCCGGCCTGGACGTGTACGCCAAGGAGCCGTGCACCGACTCCCCGCTGTTCGCCTTCGACAACGTGGTCGCCACCCCGCACCTGGGCGCCTCCACCGACGAGGCGCAGGAGAAGGCCGGCATCGCCGTCGCCAGGTCGGTGCGCCTCGCGCTGGCCGGCGAGCTGGTGCCGGACGCGGTGAACGTCCAGGGCGGCGTGATCGCCGAGGACGTCCGCCCGGGCCTGCCGCTGGCCGAGAAGCTCGGCCGGATCTTCACCGCGCTGGCCGGCGAGGTGGCCGTCCGCCTCGACGTCGAGGTCCGCGGCGAGATCACCCAGCACGACGTCAAGGTGCTCGAACTGTCCGCGCTGAAGGGCGTGTTCGAGGACGTGGTGGCGGAGACGGTGTCCTACGTCAACGCCCCGCTGTTCGCCCAGGAGCGCGGCGTCGAGGTCCGCCTGACCACCTCCAGCGAGAGCCCCGAGCACCGCAACGTGATCACCGTCCGCGGCACGCTCGCGGGCGGCGAGGAGATCGCCATCTCCGGCACGCTGGCCGGCCCCAAGCAGACCCAGAAGATCGTCGGCGTGGACGCCTTCGACGTGGACGTGGCGCTCACCGACCACATGGCCTTCTTCAAGTACGAGGACCGCCCCGGCGTGGTCGGCGTGCTCGGCCGACACCTGGGCGACGCGGGCATCAACATCGCCGGCATGCAGGTCGCCCGCGACGGCGGCAGCGCGCTGGCCTCCATCACCGTGGACACCGAGATCCCGCAGGAGGTGCTGTCGGCCATCGCCGCCGAGATCGGCGCCCGCTTCGCGCGCTCGGTCGACCTGGGCTGATCCACCGGCTCCGGCGGGGCCCGGACCACCGTTCGAACGGTGGTCCGGGCCCCGCTGCGTTCTCCCGGGTGACACCCGTCTCAGATAGTAGGAAATCCAAGTATTCGTGCAGACACGGCCGGGGCGTGGCCTTACCGTGGAAGGGCCATACGGTGTGCCGCCCCTGTAGCCAGGGCCTGCGGCCCGTGTAGGCGTGCGCCTTCACGAGCAGGCGATCCCTGCTCCCGCGCTCCCTTCCCCTCTTCGCGCCCGCCTCCCGCGGCGCCGCTTCCAAGGAGCCCGGTATGTCGCCGACCGCCGACCGTCACGCCACGTCCGCCCCCGCCGCCGCCCCCGTCCGCGCCCCGCGCCGCCGGCGGGCCACCGAGCGGAACCCCTTCGCGGCGGCCGCGCTGCAGCGCTCGCTGGACCGCCGGGACAACGGCGGCGTGACCGGCCACCACTGAGGTCCGGCGGAGCGGCCGACGGTGGCGTTCATCCGCCGATTGGGCCGTACGGGTCGTCAGGACGTCACCCAGTAGAGTGCAACCCCGGTCCGTCCGAGGGAAGTTGCTCGTCCCCGGCGGCGCGATCATCCTAATTTGGGGCCCTCGGAGGGGTGATCGACGTTCGCGTGGGCGGGCGTCAGCGACACGGTGTGCGGATCAGTCCCCCTGCCGGGGGAGAGGGCCCAGTGCGTCTGCCATCCGTCCGCCGACCCGCCGCCCGGATCGGCCTCACCCTGGCCCTGCTGGCCGGAAGCGCCGTCCTCGCCGCCACCCCGGCGGCGGGCGGCCCACCGACCGCGGGGCCACCCGCCGCCGGACCGCCTTCCGCCGGACCGCCTTCCGCCGGACCGCCTTCCGCCGGACCGCCGGGGCCGGGCCGAACGGCCTCCGTGCTGCTCGAACTCACCACCGAGACGGCCGGCTCCGCCTGGCGGCGCGCCGCCGACGGCGCCCGGCGGGCCCAGCGCTCCCCGGAGGCCGTCCGCCGGGAGGCCGCGCGAGCCGGCGCGGACCAGCGCGCCCGGGCCGGGGACGCGCTCGACCGGCTGGCCGGCGCCGTCCACCGGGCGGCACCCGCCGCCCGCGAGCTCTACCGCACCCGCACCGTGCTGACCGGCCTCGCGGTCAGCGCGCCCGCCGACCGGCTGCCCGCGCTGCGGGCGCTGCCGGGCGTCCGCGCCGTCCACCCGATCGTCGCCAAGCGGCGCGACAACGCCCACTCCGTCCCGCTGACCGGCGCCCCGCAGGTCTGGGCGGGCGACCGGGCGGCCGGCACCGGGCAGGGCACGCGGATCGGGATCATCGACAGCGGCATCGACTACACCCACGCCGACTTCGGCGGCCCCGGCACCGAGGAGGCCTTCCGCTCGGTGGAGCGCGGCAAGCCCGCGCCGCCCGCGCTGTTCCCCAACGCCAAGGTGGTCGGCGGCCGGGACCTGGTCGGCGACGACTACGACCCCGACCCGGCCTCCCCGCACCACCAGCCGGTGCCGCACCCCAGCGACAACCCGATCGACTGCGTCCGCAACGGGCACGGCACCCACGTGGCCGGCACCGCCGCCGGGTACGGCGTCACCGCCGACGGCCGCCCGTACACCGGTCCGTACGGGCCCGGGCTCGACCCGGCCGGCTTCCGGATCGGCCCCGGTACCGCCCCCGGCGCGCAGCTGTACGCGATCCGGGTGTTCGGCTGCGACGGCTCCACCGACCGGGTCACCGAGGCGCTCGACCTGGTCGCCGACCCGAACGGGGACGGCGACCTGAGCGACCGGCTGGACGTCGTGAACCTCTCGCTCGGCAGCCACTTCGGCAGCACCGACGACACCGACGCCCTGGCCGTCGACCGGCTCGCCGAACTGGGCACCGCCGTGGTCGCGGCGGCCGGCAACGACGGCGACGTGTACGGCATCGGCGGCAGCCCCGGCACCGCCGCCCGGGCGATCACCGTCGCCGCCTCGGTGCACGGCCACGCCGACGTGGACGGCGTCACCGTGCTCGCCCCCGCCCCGCAGGCCGGGGTCGTCCCGGCGCACTGGAGCGAGCGCTACCAGGGCTGGTCCACCGCCGACGTCAGCGGTGAACTCGCCCTGCCCGTCGACCAGTCGGACGGCTGCGCGGACTTCGGCGAGGCCGACCGGCAGCGGCTGAAGGGGAAGATCGCGCTGCTCACCTGGCGCACCCGCGAAGCCGACCGGGCCTGCAACTCCGGCCCGCGCGCCGACCGCGCCGCCGACGCGGGCGCGATCGGGGCGCTGTACGCCGCCGACTCCGACCACCTCGCCGAGATCTCCGGCAACGACCGGATCCCGGCCGCGCTGCTGGCCCGCGCCGACGGCGAACGGCTGCGCCGGGCCGCGGTCGCCGGGCCGGTGCGGGTCCGGCTCGCCGCGCCCGGCAACACCCTGCACGCCTCCGTCGCCCAGGACCAGCCGGAACGGGTCGACACCCTGACCGACTTCACCTCACGCGGCATCGGCGTCCCGGGCGTGGTCAAGCCCGACCTGGCGGCCCCCGGCGAGAGCATCCGGTCCGCCCTGGTCGGCAGCGGCACCGGCGGCCGGCGCGAGAGCGGCACCTCGATGGCCACCCCGCACGTGGCCGGGCTCGCCGCCCTGGTCCGCGCCGCGCACCCGGACTGGCCGGTCGAGCAGGTCAAGGCCGCGCTGATGAACACCACCGTGGACACCTTCCTCGGCGACGACCGCAGCGGGCCGGCCTACGGGCCCGAGCGCACCGGGGCCGGGCGGGTCCGGGTGGACGGGGCGGTCCGCACCCCCGCCGTCGCCTACGCGGCGGGGGAGGGCGCCGTGGCGGGCGCCGTCGGGGTCTCCTTCGGACCGGTCGAGGTGGCCGGGCCGACGGCGCGGACCCGGGAGATCGAGGTGCGCAACACCTCCGGCTCGCCGCTCGCCTACCGCACCTCGTACGCGGCGGCCACCCGACTGCCCGGCGCCTCCTACCGGGTGACGCCGGCCAGGGTGGACGTCCCGGCGGGCGGCACCGCGCGGGTGCGGGTGACGCTGTCCGTACCCGGTGAGCTGGGGCGCGCGCCCGACCCGACCATCGACACCGTGCAGGGCGACCACGCCCGCAGCTACCGGGGCGAGCTCTCCGGGCGGGTGCTGCTCACCCCGGTCGGGGACGGCACGCTGCCGCAGCTGCGGATCCCGGTGCTGGCCGCCCCGCGCCCGACCGGCGACCTCGCGGCGACGGCTGCCGTGCGCACCGCGAGCGGCGCCACCCTGGTCGCCCTCGGCGGCCGCGCCGCGCCCGGCGAACAGCCGGGGCTGGTCAGCGCCTTCGCGCTCGGCGGCGAGGGGGCCCGCTGGCCGGACTGCCCGCCCGGCGGCAGCGACGCGGCCGTCGCGCCGGGCGTGGGCGTGCGGCCCGAACTCACCGGGGCGCAGACCGACCCGGCGGACGAGGTCTGCGTCGAGCACCCGGGCGAGCGGTCCGCCGACCTGCGTGCGGCCGGTGCCGCCGTCGACGACCGACTGCTGTACGTGGGTGCGTGGTTGTGGGCGCCCGCGGCCACCCCGGTGGGGCTGTACGGGGTGCGGGTGGCGCTGGACACCGACGGGGACGGCAGCACCGACGTCGTCCTCAAGGCCGACCGGCTGTCCGGCAGCGACGTCCTGGTCTCCCGCGCGCTGGACGCCCGCACCGGGGCCGAGCTGGACGTCCAGCCGCTCAACGCCCACTGGGGCGACACCGACACCGGGCTGCTGGACAGCGACGTCCTGGTGCTGCCCGTGCGGCTGAGCGCCCTGCCCGGCGTCGCGCCCGGGCACAGCACCGTCCGCTACGGCGTGTGGACCGGCTACACCGGCGGCGGCACGCCGGACGTCGCCGAGGCCTTCTCGGCCATCGGGCTGAACGGCACCACCCCGTCCGTCCCGCTGGACGTCCTGCGGCCGGCGCTCACCGCACGGGCCGGCCCCGACGGTCCGGCCGCGGTGGCGGCCCCGACGGGCCCCGGCACCGTCCTCGACGTGCGCCGGGCGCCGGGCGACGCCTCGCGGCTCCTGCTGCTGTACCACCGTAACCCGGCCGAGCGGCGGGCCCAGGTGGTCGACCTGCCCTGAGCGCCCGGCGGGAGGGGCGGCCCACCGGGTACCGCGGTGGGCCGCCCCCTCGTGTGCGAACGTTCAGGTCTTCGCAGCCTCGGCCGCCCGGCGGCGGTCGCCGCGCGGGAGGCGGGCGGGGCGGCGGGACAGCCGGGCGAAGACGGCCACCAGGGCCAGGACGGCGGCGATGGCGGAGGTGACGGTGAGGCCCTCGGTGAGGCCGGGCGGACGGAACGCGCAGGCCACCCGGGAGGCGCCCCCGCCCAGCGGGACACCGATCATGCCGAGCACGGGGACGGGGGCCGCGTACCGGCCGCCGTCCACCGCGCAGGTCCAGCCGTCGGTGGCCGGCACGGAGAGCAACGCGGTGCCGGTGGACCCGGCGGGGAGCGTCGCCGTCAGGGTGTGCCCGCCGGCCTCCACCCGGGTGGCACCGGTCGCGGTGAGCCGGGCGACGGCGGCCTCCAGGGCGCCGGCCCGCAGACAGCCGACCGGGCGGGCGGGGACCTGGCTCACCACGTCCGACCGCAGCGTCACCCGGACCACCCCGTCCGCCGGGACGGTCCCCAGCCGGTGGATCGGTACGGCGGTGGTGGGCTGCTCGCCGTCGCTGCGGTAGTCGGTGCCGAGGCCGCTGACCGTGCCCCGGTACCAGAGCCCGTGGAAGTAGGCCGTCCCGCCCGGTGTGCAGGCGGCCGTGAACACCGTGCCCTCCGCGCCGCCCGGCACCGACCAGCCGCTGGTGCCGTGCAGCGTGGGCACCGCCCCGCCCGCCGGGACCGGCAGCGGGGCGTCGTACACCTGGCTGCCCAGCAGCGACTCCTGCCGGGCCCAGACCGAGGAGGTCTCCGTCCGGGCACCCGGGGGCAGCACGGTGACCAGCGGCGGCGCGGCGGCCGCCCGGACGGGGGCGAAGCCGTACGGCGGCGGTCCGTCGTCGAGGTGGGTGCGGACGCCGAACAGCGCCTGCCCGACCGGGTCGGTGACGCTCGCGGTCTGCCGCCCGCCGGCCGTCCAGCCCGCGCCGAGGTCGTGCAGCAGCAGGGCGGTGACGGTCGGCAGGTAGCCGCTGAAGTAGCCGCCGCCCTGGCCGTTCAGCAGCAGCGGGTCGTTCGGGGTGAAGGCGTGCGGGCCCGGGTCGCTGCGGCCGCGCGGCCAGTCGGCGGCCGCGCGCAGCGCCGCGTGTCCGGCCCGGACGGCCGCCGGGGAGACGCCGGCGGAGGGGGCCGCGCCCAGCGCCGCGTACCCGGACCAGACGGCGTTGCCCAGTACGGCGCCGCCGATCACCCAGGTGGCGAGGGCGTTCGCCCGCCGGTCGGCGTGCCGGCGGTCCAGCAGCCACAGCGCCGCCGACAGGACGGCGCCGCCGACGGCCAGCAGCACCCAGGTGGCCGGGCGCACCGAGTGCCGGCCCGCCGCCAGGCCGGCGATCACCGCCACCACGGCGGCGCCGCCCAGCACGGTCAGCCGGTCCGGGCGGTGCGCCAGCGAGACCCAGCCGGCCAGCACCAGCAGCCCGCTGAGCACGAAGGCCACCCGGTACGGCCCGCCGGCCGGGATCGCCAGGCCGTGCCAGACCAGCACGGTCGGGGTCCAGAGGAAGCCGGCCACGACCAGCAGCAGCGCCGCGCACCACAGGGCGCGCTCCCGGAGCCGTACCCGCCGGTTGAACGGCAGCCCGCAGACCACCAGCAGCCCGAAGACGCCGATCGCCACGTCCGGCAGCTGCTGCCCGCCGTGGGTGGCGGGCAGCAGCCGGGCGAGGTGGCCGCCGACACCGGACGGGCCGAGCGGCTGGACCGGGGACTCCGGCTGCGCCCGGCGGGCGGCCAGCACCGCGACGAACAGCACGGGGGAGGCGAGCAGCACCCCGGCGGCGGCCATGGTGACCGCCCGGCCGGTGGCCCGGACCCGCCGGCGCAGCGGGAGCGGGGCGGCGAACAGCCGGACGGCGAACAGGAGTCCGGCCGCCAGGGTGGCCAGCGCGGCGGTGTACAGGTTGCCGGCCCAGGCGAGCGCGACGCACAGCGTGCCGGCCACCCAGTGCCGCTCGCGCAGGCACCAGTCGGCGGCCAGGCCGAGCAGGGGCAGCGACACCAGGCCCCAGAGCCACATCGGGGCGGCCGCGCCGACGTCCAGCACCCAGGCGCACAGCCCGTACCCGACGGCGGCGAGCGCCCGCAGCCGGCGCGGGCCGGGGTGGAGGCGGCCGAGCAGCCGGGTCATCAGGGCCGTGCCGAGGCCGATGGTGGCCAGGGTGACCAGCAGGACGGCGAGCCGGCCCTGGTCGCGGGGGAGAAGCGCGGCGGGCCAGGAGAAGGGATTCATCAGGTAGGCGAAGAAGTCCGCCAGGAACGGGGTGCCGTAGCCGCTGTTCCAGTTGAGCAGCAGGTCCCCGGCGGCCTGTCCGTGCAGCAGGTCCCACAGGTGGGCGTGGTACGGCACGGCCACCGCCTCCGCCCCGGCCGGCCAGCGCCCGCGCAGCGCCGCCGCCAGCCCGTACCCGACCATCGCCAGCCCCGCGGCGCCCCCGCAGACCAGCACCTCCCGCCGCCGCTCGCCCATCCGCATCCCGCCACCCTAAGCAGGCCGTCGGCGCCCCCGTGTCACACGCGCTCGCTCGAAAGGGTGGCGCTCGGGGAAGCGCGGCCGAGCAGCCCGAGAGGGCCGCCAGGATGCCCCTGTGGGAGGAACCATGGTGCGGGACCGGGACACCAAGCCTCGGAAGTACGGTCGACCAGCCGTTCGAGGCCGAGATCGACCCGACCTGACCGTCCGCATGGTGGACGCGAGGTGTCAGTACCTGGGACGGCGGAGTAGGGTCCGAGCATGTCTCGCACCATTCGTCTCGCAGTAGTCCCCGGTGACGGCATCGGCCAGGAAGTGGTGGCCGAAGGCCTCAAGGTCCTGGGTGCCGCGCTTCCCGCCGACGTGAAGCTGGAGACCACCGAGTACGACCTCGGGGCCCGGCGCTACCACCGGACCGGGGAGACGCTGCCGGACGGCGTGCTGGCGGAGCTGAAGTCGCACGACGCGATCCTGCTGGGCGCCATCGGCGACCCGAGCGTGCCGTCGGGCGTGCTGGAGCGGGGGCTGCTGCTCAAGCTGCGGTTCGCCTTCGACCACCACATCAACCTGCGTCCGGGCCGGCTCTTCCCCGGGGTGAAGGGTCCGCTGGCAGGTCAGCCGGAGATCGACTTCGTGGTCGTCCGCGAGGGCACCGAGGGCCCGTACGTCGGCAACGGCGGCACGCTGCGCACCGGGACTCCGCAGGAGGTGGCCACCGAGGTCAGCCTGAACACCGCGTACGGCATCGAGCGCGTGGTGCGCGACGCCTACCGCCGGGCGCAGGCGCGGCCGCGCAAGAAGCTCACCCTGGTGCACAAGAACAACGTGCTGGTGCACGCCGGGCACCTGTGGACGCGGATCTTCGCCGAGGTCGGCGAGGAGTTCCCCGAGGTCACCACCGACTACCTGCACGTCGACGCGGCGACCATCTTCTTCGTCACCCAGCCGGAGCGGTTCGACGTCATCGTCACGGACAACCTCTTCGGCGACATCCTGACCGACCTGGCCGCCGCCGTCACGGGCGGGATCGGCCTGGCCGCGAGCGGCAACATCAACCCGAGCGGCGAGTTCCCGTCCATGTTCGAGCCGGTGCACGGCTCGGCGCCGGACATCGCCGGCCAGGGCAAGGCCGACCCGACCGCCACGGTGCTGTCGGTCGCGATGCTGCTGGAGCACCTCGGCTTCGCCGCCGAGGCCGCCACGGTCGAGGCCGCCGTCGCGGCGGACCTGGCCGAGCGCTCCGGCACCCGCAGCACCTCCCAGGTCGGCGACGCGCTCGCCGCCCGAGTATCCGGCTAGCGGGCCGGATCCGAGAACGAGGTTCCGGCTGAGGGGCCGGATCCCGAAGCGGAACTCCGGCCTGCGGGCCGGACCGCGCACAACCGCAGCCTGCAGCCCCGGTAACGGGGCGGACAGCTGTTCGGCACGGCCCTCTGGATGCGAGTATCGACAGTGGGCCGTGCCGTTGTGCGTTCATTCCGGTGAATTTCGCCGAAACGTATCCGCGGCGGTGGCGGCCCTTACCAACCCACGGTGAAGGAAACAGCCATGAGCACGGCCACCCAGGCGCCCATCACGTTCGACCTCAAGCCCTCCGCCCACCCGCTGCCCGCAGCGGAGCGCGAGGCCCGGCTGACCAACCCCGGCTTCGGCCGGGTCTTCACCGACCACATGGTCACCATCCGCTGGACCGAGGGCGTGGGCTGGCACGACGCCCAGCTGGCGCCGTACGCGCCGCTGGAGATCGACCCGGCGAACATGACCCTGCACTACGGCCAGGCGATCTTCGAGGGCCTGAAGGCCTACCGCCAGGCCGACGGCTCCATCGCCACCTTCCGCCCGGAGGCCAACGCCGCCCGCTTCCAGGCCTCGGCCCGCCGCCTGGCGATGCCGGAGCTGCCGGTGGAGACCTTCGTCGAGGCCGTCGAGCTGCTGGTCCGCCAGGAGCAGGACTGGGTGCCGAACGAGCCGGAGCAGAGCCTCTACCTGCGCCCGTTCATGTTCGCCACCGAGGTCGGCCTGGGCGTCCGCCCGGCGAACTCCTACCTCTTCATGATCATCGCCTCGCCGGCCGGCGCCTACTTCCAGGGCGGCATCAAGCCGGTCTCGGTCTGGCTGTCCAAGGAGTACGTCCGGGCCGCCCCCGGCGGCACCGGCGCCGCCAAGTGCGCGGGCAACTACGCCGCCTCGCTGGTCGCCCAGGCCCAGGCCGCCGAGAAGGGCTGCGACCAGGTGGTCTGGCTCGACGCCGCCGAGCACCGGTGGGTCGAGGAGATGGGCGGTATGAACCTGTACTTCGTCTTCGGCGAGGGCAAGGACGCGAAGATCGTCACCCCGGAGCTGTCCGGCGCCCTGCTGCCCGGCATCACCCGCGACTCGCTGCTGCAGCTGGCCACCGACCTCGGCTACGCGGTCGAGGAGCGCCGGATCTCCACCGACGAGTGGCAGCAGGCCAACGCCGACGGCAGCCTCACCGAGGTCTTCGCCTGCGGTACCGCCGCCGTCATCACCCCGGTCGGCTCGGTGAAGTCCGCCGCCGCCGACTGGACCGTCGGCGCCGGCGAGCCCGGCCCGGTCACCATGGAGCTGCGCAAGGCGCTGCTGTCGATCCAGGGCGGCCAGACCCCGGACACCCACCGGTGGCTGCACAAGATCGTCTGATCACGCACGGCCCGTCCGGTCCGCCGGCCCGGCCCGTCCGGCCCGCCCCGTTTCGCATCGCGAGACGGGTGGGCCGGATCCCGGGCAGCTGTGCCAGACTGCGGACGTGTCCTCGCTTTCGCTGATTATTAGCGGCAGGCGCGCCGGTCCGCAGTGACCGCTTCCCGCACGACCCGATGCGGAGCGACCACGAGCGTCCAGACCCGCGCGCAGACCTCTCGCACCCGCGAGGGGTCTTTTTGTTTCTCCCGGACCGGCCGGCGGCCCCCACAAGGGGCCCGGGGACACCGGGACCGCGCGCGGGATCATGGACAGTGGAGCCGGGACGGAAAGTCCGGCAGAGCAGTACCCAACCTCCCCGAAACGGAGAACCAGGGGTCATGACCGAGGTCACCCGTACCGATGACAGTTTCCACGTGTTCGACACCACGCTGCGCGACGGAGCGCAGCGGGAGGGCATCAACCTGACGGTGGCGGACAAGCTGGCCATCGCCCGGTACCTGGACGAGTTCGGGGTCGGCTTCATCGAGGGCGGCTGGCCGGGAGCCAACCCCCGCGACACCGAGTTCTTCGCCCGCGCCGCCGCCGAGCTGGAGCTGGAGCACGCCCAGCTGGTCGCCTTCGGCGCCACCCGCCGGGCCGGCGGCAAGGCCGCGGAGGACCCGCAGCTGGCCGCGCTGGTCACCTCCGGCGCCCCGGTGATCACCCTGGTCGCCAAGGCGCACGACCGGCACGTGGAGCTCGCGCTGCGCACCACCCTGGACGAGAACCTGGAGATGGTCCGGGACAGCGTCGAGTTCCTGCGCTCCCAGGACCGGCGGGTGTTCATCGACTGCGAGCACTTCTTCGACGGCTACAAGGCCAACCCCGAGTACGCCGTGTCGGTGGTCCGCACCGCGCACGAGGCCGGCGCGGACGTGGTGGTGCTCTGCGACACCAACGGCGGGATGCTGCCCGGCGGGGTCCGGGAGATCGTCGCCGACGTGCTCGCCAGGACGGGCGCCCGGCTCGGCATCCACGCCCAGGACGACACCGGCTGCGCGGTGGCCAACACCCTGGCCGCGGTGGACGCCGGCGCGACCCACGTCCAGTGCACCGCCAACGGCTACGGCGAGCGGGTCGGCAACGCCAACCTGTTCCCGGTGGTCGGCGCGCTGGAGATCAAGTACGACCGCCGGGTGCTGCCCGCCGGCCGGCTGGCCGAGATGACCCGGATCTCGCACGCGATCGCCGAGCTGGTCAACCTGACCCCCTCCACCCACCAGCCGTACGTCGGCTACTCGGCCTTCGCCCACAAGGCGGGCCTGCACGCCTCCGCGATCAAGGTCGACCCGGACCTGTACCAGCACATCGACCCCGAGCGGGTCGGCAACACCATGCGGATGCTGGTCTCCGACATGGCCGGCCGGGCCTCCGTCGAGCTCAAGGGCAAGGAGCTCGGCTACGACCTCTCCAGCGACCGGGACCTGGCCGGCCGGGTGGTGGCCAAGGTCAAGGAGCAGGAGAACCTCGGCTACACCTACGAGTCCGCCGACGCCTCCTTCGAGCTGCTGCTGCGCGACGAGGTGCGCGGCAGCCGGGACCGCTTCTACACCCTGGAGTCCTGGCGGACCATCAGCGAGCAGGGCCCGAACGGGTTCACCGGCAACGAGGCCACCGTCAAGCTGTGGGCCAAGGGCGAGCGCCGGATCGCCACCGGCGAGGGCAACGGCCCGGTCAACGCGCTGGACCAGGCGCTGCGCACGGCCCTGGAGGGCATCTACCCGCCGCTGGCCACCTTCGAGCTGGTGGACTACAAGGTCCGCATCCTGGAGGGCCAGCACGGCACGGGCTCCAAGACCCGGGTGCTGATCGAGTCCACCGACGGCGCCGCCACCTGGTCGACGGTGGGCGTGGCCGACAACGTGGTCGCCGCCTCCTGGCTGGCGCTGGAGGACGCGTACACCTACGGCCTCATCCGGGCCGGCCTGGAGCCCACCGAGTAGCCGGCCCGAACGCACCGGTGGCCCGCGGGACTTCGGAGGAAGTCCCGCGGGCCACCGCCCTGTCCGAGCACCGCCGGTTCAGCGGAGTCGGGCGAGGAGGGCGTGTTCGACGAGGGTGATGAGGGCGCTCTTGGCGCTGTCGCGGCGGCGGGCGTCGAGGGTGATGACGGG